>NZ_ANOH01000463.1 GCF_000346505.1 Aporhodopirellula sallentina SM41 | reverse complement strand
ACAATGGGACATACGAAAACCCGTCTGCTTGCAAATTCACAACTGCGGTGAGCGCGGACACCGCCGTATCCACAAACACCACCGTGTCCATCGAATCATAGCCAGCGGCGTTCAGTGATTGCCCGCAAACACATAACTCAACTCCGGCTTCATGCAACAGATGCAGCAACTCCAGGTTCGGATTGGCATCAACGTTAAACTTCTTGGCATACGCCTCGTCATTCAAGACGGTGAGCGTGCCACCTCCATGCAACACCACGGCAATCTTCGCGTCCACCGGTTCTTTGCCGGCTCCCGCGTAAATGTTGGCAAACTTGGCGACGTACTGAATCGCCGGATGCAGTTTTGCGGGATCACTTCCGCTGGTGATGTCGACCATTAACTTGGCACCGCTACGCGGCTGATGAATCGCATCGGGCAACCGCACGACACTTCCGTGCCCATCGATCAATGGAAAACGCTTCTCCTCCTGCGTGTCACTTGCATCCTCAACCGTGCGAGGCGAATCCACCGCATCGTCAGGGACCGAATGATTTTTCATTGCTTCGGCGAACCCGTTCTCTACGAACTGCGAGACGACTTTCGCATGAGCCTGAATGAGCTTGGCGACGTAAGGATCATCCGAGGTTTCGGTCACCCGTACTCCCTTTTCTGTTTCGACGTGCACCATCGTGATTTCATCGGCATGCTGAAAGATCTCGGCAAACAAAGGATCACGCATCCGAATCGGGTTGACGTCCTCGATGCGATGCTGCATCCACTCGACGTGATCCTTGATTTGTGATGCGACCTCCTCGTCATCCGACTCGGTGAGTGTTTCCACACCGTCGGGCAACTCTCGCACACGGCGCGTGATCTTGTCGTGATTGGTGAGCAGAAACTGAAACACCTCGCGGTCCGCGTCATGCCGAGCGTCTCGCCCGTGTCCACCGCGACCGAAGCCGAAACCACGACCGCGTCTGTCTTGGTTCTGCTGCGCGTCGGCCGCAGGCAACCACGGCAGTGACATCAACAACCCCAACAGCAAAAAACCAAGAGTTCTCACAACAGATCCTTTCAACAAAGAGTGATATCGAAACGTGTCTTAGCTCGAACTTCCGATCGGCATGTGCTTGGCGATGTAAGCCGGCTCGCCCATTCGCTCGAGCAAGTCGAGTTGCAACTCGAGCCATCCCATATGCTCCTCCTCGTCCAGTGCGATGCGTTCGAAAAGTTGTTTCGATCCGAGATCACCTTCCGCCGCGGCTTCCACCGAAGACTTGGTATAGAAGGCGAGAGCTTCCTTTTCGTCCGACAAATCCAGCTCGAACATTTCTTTCAGGGAACGAGCACGCACGGGCGTTTTCTCGAGTTTGAGTTCGGGATCACCGCTGTGGAACAAAATGCGAGTCATGAACTCTTGGGAATGCCCGAGTTCTTCTTGCATTTCCTCTCGCATTTGGTCGGCCAGGATGCCCATGCCCCACTCATCCAACACGCCGGCGTGCAGTTGGTATTGGTGTGTCGCGGACAATTCCATTTCGAGGGCTTTTTGCAGGTTCTTAATCGTTTGTGTGGAACTCATGAAGATTTCTCGCTGATAGAGAGGTGAAAACTAGTTAGAGCGTATCCGAAACCGGATTGTATCGACCGATGATTGATATCGGGAACGCTACATAGCGGCGACGGGGCGTGACATTTTAGAGGTGGGCAAACCTTCGGCACTCCACGCGAGGTAACCTCCGGTCAGGTTGATAGCGAGCCGGTAACCGGCTGCTTGCAAAACACTCACCGCAATCGCAGAACGTGCACCACTGCGACATTGCACCACAACCGGTTCGTCCTTCTGAAGACCACCGAGTTGATCAGGCAGGCGTCCGAGGAACCGATGTTCGGCCTGCTCGATGTGGCCTTCGTTCCATTCCGAATCCGAACGCACATCGATCAACTTCACGTCACCGGCTTCGATCAGTCCGGCGAGTTCCTTCGGTGTTTGCGATGCGTAGCTCTCGGTCGCCATTCCAGATGACAAAACGCTCTCAGTTTCAAAACCACCGGAGATCGTTTCGACGCCGATCTTGTGAAGCACCCGTGCGGCTTCTTCGAGTTGGCTCGAATCACAAATCAGAGAAACAGGGCGATCATAGTCGACCAACCATCCTGCCCAACCGGCGAGCATTCCGAGCGGGATATTGATCGTTCCGGGAACATGCTTGGCGGCGAATTCCGACGACGGTCTCAGGTCCAACACGGTGCCTGTCGACACAGCATCGAGCAGCTTCGCTTTATCGAGCATCTCATGATGATGCCCGGCACCGAGGATCGCCGGGCCTTCCTTGTTGACCCGCTTCATCACCGCAAAGTACTTCGGCGCCTCGGGCTGAT
>NZ_ANOH01000462.1 GCF_000346505.1 Aporhodopirellula sallentina SM41 | reverse complement strand
AACCGCATCGCGTTCGATGCGTTCGACCCGTGCCACCACGCCGTAATCGATGCATCCATCGTTCCGATACCGTGGCCGGGCAGATTGTTGTAGGCGCTGTGGTAGTTGTGGATACCGAGGCCGATTTGTTTGAAGTTGTTGCTGCAGCTCATGCGACGAGCCGCTTCACGGGCGGCCTGAACAGCAGGCAAAAGCAGCCCAACCAAGACGCCGATGATGGCAATCACCACCAACAGCTCAACCAACGTGAACCCCGAACGGGTTGTTTGATTCTTCCGCATTGAATTGATTCCTATAGAACGAAAAGTGAATAGAGAAAAACAAGAAAATCCATAGAGTTGCACGCAGAGGATTTCTTGACATCTGTGATAAGTCACTGACTCGGGTCGGATTCTCGCGTGATAACAATTCGCAAAAAGCAACCATTGCCGGCTCTCAGTGGTATTCTCCAGTTACTTTGCGGAGGTGGCACGGAAAACGCCGAAACTTTGGAAACAACGGAAAGAAGTCCAACCTTTGGCAATTTCCTTTAGAATAGATGACACCTTTTCAGTATTCGTGGCGATAGCTTTTGTCGCCACCATGAGTCGCCCGCCCTATAGACCAAGAACCTATAGAGCTTCGTGGTGGTGACTCGCCATGGAACGCGAGCAGTTAGAGAACGTAATGCCGGAATCGGACGAGGTCAGTGAACAGTTTGTTAGTCTCCTAACCATGCACCAAAGCCAATTAAAAGGCTTCGTGTTTTCAGCGCTTGGTAACCGAGACGACGCACAGGACGTGCTCCAAAAAACAAACCTCACGCTGTGGAAGAAAGCGTCACAATACCGCGACGGCTCCCCGTTCTTGCCCTGGGCGTTCGGTGTTGCGAGATACGAAGTACTCGGATTTTTGCGAGACCGAAGTCGTGAACGTGAACGCGTCGTCTTTCACACCGATGTGGTCGACATGCTGTGCGAGATCGCCGACACGGACATGGAGTCATGGCCCGATCGACAGCAAGCACTTCATCGATGCTTGGAGAAGATGGACGACGATACCCGCCACGTATTCGGACTTCGCTACGCAGAAAATTTTTCGTTGCAACAGATCGCCAACACCACCAACAAGACGATCGATGCAATCAAAAGTTTGATGATGAGGAGTCGAAAGTCGTTGCGAAAATGCATCGACCAACGACTGGCCTCCAACGAAATGAATTCGTAGTGCGGACATGGGCATCACATCCAACCGAGCTTGCCTTACTCAACAGCTTGTCTCACTCAACATAGACACCTGACATGAAATCTGACGAACAGAGCTGGATCGAACCGAACCGGAACGAACCGAGCAGGAAAGTCGAAGAACTCCTTCAGATTTCGCAGGGCGGTGACGCGACGGCCGAACAGATCGACGAACTCAACGACCTACTGCGAAACGATAAAGGGCTGCGATACGTCGCGGTTCGCTCGCTTCAATTCGACGCGATGTTGCAGGAAGAGTTTCAGGTTCGCAACACAGCGATCCGTTTCGACCCGTCCTCGTCATCCGGTTCGAACCCCGCCTTGGATCCGTCCGCGGTCAAAACCGGCCGCAACTCGGCAAGTAAGCAGAGCGAGAAACATGCGTTCCTCGGTCCGTGGGTGTTGATGTTGGCGGCGACCATTATCGGCGTATCGGTTGTTTACTCTACCCTCTTATACAACACGAACCAGGCTTCGGTTCAGTTGGCCACCCATAGTTCCAAACCCATCCTGTCACGGCCGGACCAGTCCTCGTTTCTGGACTTCGAAAACGTCATGACGGTGACGTATCAGGAGGACGCTCTCTGGGACATGGACGTTCAGATCGGCGACCAGTTCGATTTCGGACACATCCATCTGCGTAAAGGTGTCGCGCGTCTCAATTCGATTTACGGGGCGGTGGTGATCCTCGATGCACGTGAACGTCCGGTGCGTGCGACGCTCGATGCCGATCGCGCGATGACCGTTCTCGAAGGTACGGTGCTCGCCAAAGCCTACGATCAGGCTCTCGGATTCACACTGCGAACCCCGACCACCAACGTCGTTGACATCGGGACGGAGTTTGCCGTGTCGGTAGACTCGGACGGGCAAAGCAATGTCACGGTTCTACAGGGAGCCGTCACGTGGCTGCCGCGTGAACGCGCATCCAATTCAGGACGCTCGATGTTGGCCGAAGGCAAATCCGTTCGGTTCCGTTCCCCATCGGACAACCACGGAATGACACTCAAGGGCGACGCCGACCACCTGGATACACTTCGTGCGTTTGCGACGCGAATCAACAGCCGGGACGACTATGACCAACCGACGGTTCACGAATCGTTCGAGTACCCTCTCGGCGTGATGCAGAAGGACCCCGGGGGCATCGGATGGAGCGTGCCGTGGTTCAAACACTCCAACCCGCTGTTCCCACCGAGCGGCGTCATTCGCCAGGGCGGCTATTTGAACGCACCGGCGTGGTTGCAGCCAATTACCCCCAAGCACACGGTTGTTTCGCTCGCGTCGGTCTCCGCTCGCACGCTCGCAGAACCGATTGATGTCGCGAAGGACCAAAACGTCTACCTGAGTTTCGTGATGCGAAAACGTGTGATTCAGTCTCCCCGCGACGACCGCTGCGGAGCTGGGCTCGCGCTGCGTTCGGGCTTCGACATCAAGCGTTTCGGCGTTTCAATCGACATGCGAGAAAACCTGACTCTCTTCAGCGGAGCGGAACACGCCGGCGGTCGCAACCTCGATCCCGATACGACCTACCTGATCGTGCTCAAACTCGAACTGCATCGCGACGGACCTGATCACATCTTTGCAAACGCCTATTCGGAATCAGACCCGCCGGCGGCATGCGAACCGGTCCTGTGGGATGTCACCGGAAAACCGCTCGAACAAGACGGCGTGATCGACCAGATTCGCCTGTGGTCAGACGCGACCGCTATCGCGGCGTTCGATGAGATTCGGATCGGTAGCACATGGAATGCCGTCGTCCCGATCCGGCACTGAGTCGTGAGAGGACGCTGCCAGGGACGTCGATTGATTGAGTGCAGCATTTGGTAGTGGACGAGGCAACGAGTCCCTTGCGTGGGAAAGGACTCGTTGCCCCGTCCACGCCCGAAGACCAAGTTGACATGAAAGCATTAGGCGACCCGTCGCCGCTTGGATCGCGTGGAACGCGAATCCGATGTCAGTGCGTCAAACTGGTCGAGCATCGGAGGCTGGGTCGGTTGCGACTTGGCGAGCAGGTTCCGTTCGGAGAGATAACGCCGAACGATCCGCAGCAGGGAGTCGCGATAGCTCTCGGCGTCGCGTCCTTCTTCGATCCATGCTCGCACCTCGATCCGCTGCGAACGCTTTCCGACACAAACCAACGTGGCCTGCGGAGTCGGCGTCAGCAGCACTTCGTCTTGTTCGATCACGAGTTCAGTGAGCGTACGACAGATGTCCGCGGGCCGCTCGTCTCGGCTCACGGCAACCTCGAGCGGCACCGCGCTCAGACGGCCCGCGCCTCGCCAGTTGACCACTTCCGAATCGACAAAGTTCTGATTGGGAATGATGACTTCGCGGCCGTCGTCGTCGGACAACACCGTCGTTCGCAGTCGCTGCGCGGCAACCCGTCCTTTGACATTCCCGACCGTGATGAAGTCGCCCAAACGCGCGGGCTTTTCAAATAGCACGATCAGTCCGCCGAACAGGTTGCGAACCATGTCCTGCAGCCCAAAGCCGAGTCCGATGGTGAGTCCCACCGCCAACCACTGAATGGTTTGCCATCGAATGCCGATCCACTTACACGCGATCAAACACCCGACGCCAAACAACAAAAACCGCCCGAGGACGAGAGAGAAATGTTCCATCGCCTCGTCAAAAGACACGCGTTGCAGAACCAACGCGTCAAACAACGCGGGTAGCAATTTCGCCAACTGGAATGCAACAAACAGCGTCACCGCAGCGGCCAACAAGTGCACGACCGTGACGGGAGTCGTCTCGACCACCGTGCTGGCTACCATCTGCCCGCTGGCGTCCATCGTCGTTTTAGTGACGGTATCTTCGACGCTCCAAACCACAGGATTGCCCATCCGCACGTTTGGAAAAATGTCGATCCATAACCAACCGATGCCCACAATCGCAGTGAACACGAGAGCGCACTGGCACAGGAACGCGAGGTGGTGTTTCAATTCCAGGTAGTGTTCACCTAAGACGCCGGTCACCGATGATCCCGACGTATCGGGCAACTCGCCGTACCGATCACGCTCCGGCTTAGTCGGGGCTGTCCCGGTCAGCATTCCCCAACAGTGAGACGACAGAATTTTCACCGCCGGCCACAACGTTGCCGCGACCAACAATCCTGAGAGCGTGAAGATGGCTTTCTGAATCAGCTCGCACGCGGTGAACGAATACCCGAGCGATGACAACACCATCATGACGAGAGGGAATCCGATGCCGGCGAAGTAGATCACAAACCGCAGCCGATGAATCACACTTCCGCCGAACTTGGCGATCAACGGTTCGAGGAATCCACCAACCGGTCGCAAGGCGAGGTGAAAGGTCCACGCCACCAAAGCCATCGACAAGAGGAAGCCGAGCCGAGCCGTCGAGTCGCGCCACGCTCCATGATCCACTTCGCCGACGAGCGTGACGACATACGCCGCCAATACCAAACCGAGCCCGATCACTTTGAGGTAAGTCGATGCTCGCTCGCGTCGAGGCAATTCCACGTCGACGTGTTTGTCGACAAACCCCGAACCGCGTAAGAGTTGTCGCGGAAGTTCGACCATCAACGCGACCAAACTCGCCGCGTAGATTCCGCTCGACGCCGTCAGAGTTGACTCCGACACATACCCGTTTCCTAGCCAGCGGGCGATCAGGTAAAGGGCTCCGGGAATCGCAAACGCCACGAGTACCGTCAACACGCTCGCGACGACCTTTCGCATCTCAGGCGAAGCATCCTTCATCCGTCGACGTTCACCAACGCCAACCAAGACGACTTTCGCCCGCCATCGCAAAAGCAAAACGATGACGACCGAGGCGATTAGCCCGATTCCCTCAATGGGGCTCGATTCCCACTTTCGCTGAACGGAATATCCAAACGCGGCGCTGCGGGAAGAGTCAAACAACGCCGACGCGCCTTGCCCCAACCGTTTGAGGTCACCGATCGACAACGGGTTGCCACTGCGAATCCATGTGATGTGTCGGTCGATCAACGCACGATAGCGATCCGCGAGGCTGGCCGCCGCCGCGGTGGTGGAATCCAACTCGCCGAGCTTTTGCTGGTAATCCTGGTAGCCTTGTTTGAGGCTGGCGAGCCATTGATGTCGTTCCTCGAGAAGGTCTTGCAGTTGATAATTCAGACGCGGATAGTCAGACGTCGCCGATGCGATCCCCGCGGCATCCAACAACTCCCGGGCGTGCAATTCCGGATGGGAACCGTCGTGCCGCACCATCTCGATTTCGAGCTGCTGAGCACGGGAGCGAGCCAACTCTTGGCCTGCGAACAAATTCGACGAATCATCGACCTGCCACTGATCGAGTTGCTCCCGTCGACTGCGGAGCAACATCCCGATCGTGGGCGTCAGCCCGTAGTGATGCAGTTTCGCCGTGATATCGTTGAGATCCGTTGTCGTGCGATCGAGTTTCGCGTTGGCCTCGTCGACACGGGTGGATAACTCTCGTTGCAACGCATTCAGTTCGATCCATTGTTCGACGTAGCTCGCATTTTGGGCGGCGACGTTGGCGACGGGCTCCGGGGCGGTTTCAGATAGACGCCGAAAACGCGAGGCGACTTCACTCGCCGTTTCCATCCCGTTGGATCCATATCGCGGCGCTCGATTGATGCTGCCACGTGAATCATCGAGCGAACTCTCAAAATACGACGTTGCCGGATAACGTCTCGACGAGGCAATCAAATCCGGTCGACTTTCGATCGGCGGCGCGTTCATAATCGCCTGCTGGGTCGAGATCGGCGGAGGAGCCACCAACGTCGCATGATGGCTGGTCTGCGAATATCCCTCGTCGAGGTAAACCGTTTGCTGAGCGAGCAGAGGAGTGGCGATGAACGCCAACACCAAGGCGCCCACTCGCGTTGCCGTCGCACCATGGACCAACAACGCGTTCACAAATGCAGTCTGGCCGAACGCGATGCGATAAAAAGACGAGCGATGATGAGGGGACGTCATTGACCGCGGGCCTGGTGTGGAGAACGTACGCAAAGAGGAAAAGGGCATTCCGGCAGATGGAGTGCCGGTCCATGCATACACAATTCCACTACCGCATAGCCACATCAATCCAGTTTCACGGGGCCAGACCGCCACCGTTTCATGGGGCAAAACCCGCCGCGTTCAAGATCCAGCCCTCCGGCGGGTCAATTCGAACTTTTTTAGACAGTTTCCAGCAGTACGGCGAGTTCCGTCACGACCGAATCGATCGCCTCGTCAATCCGCCAGGACGCGTGGTTCCGATCGCCGGCAATGTTGGAAATTCCGCGGACAATTGAAAGCGGAACCGTTGCGATCGAACACGCGAGCGCGACACCGAACCCCTCCATGTCCTCGGCGACCGCTACTGAATTTTGGCTCGGTTTGCTGTGTCGCAAAATTCGCTGGGCACGTTGGACGCGAACACTCGCCATTTTTTGATCAGCCGAGGCGGCGCAGCCGGTGACGAGACATCGCCTACCGTGACGCCCGTCGACGCCGGTCGGCAGTTCGAGTTTGATTCGATCGCCAATTACCGATCCGCCGTTCTCGGGTACAAGATGCAGCCACCCGAGTTCGCCTGCGGAAACGTGATCGGAACCTTCGCCGACACCAATGCCATCGCACAAGACATCGCCGAACCAATAGGCACCGCCGACGCAACAGGACAATCCATCGGTGGCGTCATCGGTTCCAAGTTCACCGAGTGCGCTGGGTTCGACCGCACCGAGTTCCACGGCGCTGGCTTCCACGGCGCTGGCTTCCACGGCGCTGGCTTCCACGGCGCTGGGTTCGAACGCGCCCGCAATGCCCGCGAGAACCACACGTGAAGGACGATGCGTTGCGATCAACTGCGACGAAACCGCCGCTGCCGCAGCGATGCCGAATCCACACAACTCCATCTTTGTCTGTCCGGATCCTTCCCGCCACGCACCGCGAGCCTTCAGTCCGGACTTCACACGGTCTCGCTCCATCGCGGTCGGAACGAGCAACAGAGTTTCCATCTTCGTTATCGACCGCCGCGACGAATCTCGCTGCCTTCGAAACGGACTTGGAATCGGAAGATCTTCTTAGTCTTGCATGTGATCTTGCCGGTTTCCAAATCGAAATGATCTGGCGTTTCGTCGAGGTTAATGTTGGCGACCGCGCGAAACCCGCGTTCGGCGAAGATGTCGATCACCATCGCGAGTGCCAAGGGGTCATCGAACAGGTGATCTTCGCTGTTGATGATCGCCAACCCTGCGATCGCGTGGCGTTGAATGATCGGCACGAACCGGTGCTCGATGACGGAGATCACCTTGTGGAACAATTCGCGGTGTTCGAGTTCATAACTGTCGAGACGACGGACCAATTCTTGGCGTGCATGCACACCAATTTCTGTTGCCAACGGCAATCCGCGAACGGCATCATAGGTTTCCGGGTCGAGTTCGAGCGATGACTGATAGTCGAGTTCGCTGCGAATTTTTCGTTCGACGTCGGCGATCGCACCGTCGGCGTCAATGAAGTGATAGTGATAGATTTGTTTGAGCGATTGCAACGCATCCCAGGTCTTTTCTTTGAAGACACGGTAGCGTCGCTTCGCCGCGATCGGGTCCAAGTCGGTCGGTCGCAACTCGATGATTTCGCCATCACCTTCGAGCGCGACGCGTTCATTGTGTTCGGCAATTTTGCGGCCACGCAGAAGCTGACGCTCGATGCTGGTTTTTTCATCAATGAACAGCACCACCGCGTGTACGGTCGGCTTGCGAAAGTTGATCGCCAACGGCGTGGTGTGGTATTCCCGGTAGAGCTGATTCATCTTTTGAATCAACAGGTGCAAACACTCCACCTGCACACGTGTTCGCGGAAACCCGTCCAGGATACAACCGTCTCGGTAGTCTTCCTCGAGCAGTTTGCGGAACAGGATTCCGACCACCTCGGTATCGCCGACCATTCCGCCGGCTTCCTTGATGCGTCTCGCTTCCGGGGTGTTGAGCAAATCGCTGACGATGATCGGTGGGCAGGTCAGACCGCGCACCTTGGAGATAAATTCGCTGTTGGTCCCCTTACCACTGCCGGGCGCCCCGCCGAGCAAGATCAGCTCTTTGGCGAAGCGTAGATTTTCGTGCCCGATCTCTTCCTCGAGGTCATTCCACACCGTATTGAAAATTACGTGCGCGTCTTTGACTTCGAGGTCTTCCACCGTCCCCGGATGAGCGGCGGCCACGACCGCGTCGGTCACGAGTTGCGACGCTTTGTCTTCAGGTAAAAACTTCTCCGTCACCAAACCGCCGTGAGTCGATTTGATCCCACCTCCGGGATTCGGGGAGGGCTCAGAATCAGCACCGCTCCGATTGTTCGGTGCACTAGGCATATCAGGCATGTGATCGAAGTCAGGAGACATCAGCAAACAACCGTGCGTCAAACGTGGTGAAAAACTAACGAGTGTTCTGGCCGGCAGAGCAACCGAACCGCCGTATCCTAACGGTTTCGCTACGCAATGAGTATATTAGGCGGTTTGTCGCAGGCGACATTGGCAATCAGCCCAAAGAAGCAACCGATTAAAGGCACTTTGTTGACCGTAGTCGATTGCCAAACGGGCTGACTACCGAGGGCGGCGGCATGATTCTGCGGAACTCGCTTTCCGATCCCACCGAACATGTTTCTGTAACCGCTCTCATCCGTACAGTCATCCCAACATGACCTCTCACTCCGATCCAGCAGCAAACGATAATCCCGCAGGCTCTTCGTCGACAACCGACGATGGTGCGGGCTCGCAGGCAGGCGTGGTTGTGTTTCTATCGGGAGATTTGATTTTCGCTTCACGAGTGCGGGCCGCAGCACTGGCAGCCGGTCTGGAATTTCAGTTGGCGGGGAACCTGCCTGAACATCCATCGGGTCAGGTACGTTTCATCTTGGTGGATCTCTCGACTCGGTCGAAGGTTGTCTCTGGTCTCATGCAATCCGTTGAAGAACGGTTCCCAAATTCGCAGGTTGTTGCCTACGCACCTCACGTCCAAGTGGAACGCCTGCGTGATGCCAGACAACAAGGAATCCCAAACGTTTTGACCCGCGGTCAATTCAACGAAAAACTAGCGACTCTTTTCGATCAATCCTGAACCGCAACCACCTCTGAAGGGCTGGCCCCCGTCGCCGTAGCACACTTCGTGACTCGCCGTAGCACACTTTGTGAAAAAGTGCGCGAGAAATTAATAATTCAAACGATTTGTGATTTCGTGCGAGTCCGGTTGTTTCGATTGTGCTGAATCGTCCATGCCGGTTTATGAAGAACCCCGAAACGGCTCATCTTGATCAGTGCCTTTCCGGCCTCGCATCCCGAAATGTGACTACGGGGGAAGGATGGATTCTTCCGGGCACTTGCGTCTGCAAATGCTTCCGAGAACACCCAGCACCAAGAGTTTTCGGTTTCAAACCGAAAACGTCAACGGGATATGTTCGGCCCACTGATGAGTCTCATCAGTTCATTCAAATTCAAAAAAAGGCGTCACCACATGGACTCCGTTTTTTTAACAGTCCGCAAGCGGACTCTTTTTAGACTCCTTTGCTCCTCGGCGATTGCGCTCGTGGGGCAAAATGCGTACGCGGACCAGTTCGGTAACTTCCTCGATTCGACTTACTCCTACGCCGTTGAAGAACCTGTCGGCGAATCAGTCGCCGAGCCGCTCGACTTTGACGCACCAGGCGGAGAAGAGGCAGAGGAAGAAGGAGACAGCGATATTGAAAAGCTGTCCGAAGAAATCGCCGCATTTGGCGAAGACATGGACGCGTTCGAGGAATCCCTCGAAAAAGTCGAAGAGTTGGCAGGCAACAAGAGCATCGTCGTCAGCGGAACCAGCAAGTCGACGATGAAGGTCAGCGGTCGTGTTCACGTCGATGCCTGGGGTTTCGACCACGATGAAAACATTAATGAGATCGCCGCCAATGATAACGACGAAAGCAACCGGCTTGGTTTTCGCCGCCTGCGTTTCGGCGTCAAGGGCAAGATCAAAGACAACATGATCTATAAGATCGAAATGGAGCTCGCGGGCGGAAACGATTCGGAGTTCCGTGACGCGTTTCTCGGTTGGACTGACCTTCCCTATCTCGGGGAAGTGTTGCTCGGTAACCAAAAACGTCCGTACGGTTTGGATCACCTCAACAGTTCGCGTTACAACGTCTTCATCGAACGTCCGTTCGTGATCGAAGCGTTCAACGAAGACGCGCGTCGTCTCGGTTTGCAGTCGTACGGTGTATCAGACAACCAAGCGTGGAACTGGCGTTACGGTGTCTTCAACGGACGTAACGTCCAAGACGAAGGCAACTACGTCGGCGACCACCTGCAACTCGAATTCGCGGGTCGTTTGGCCAATACGATTTGGTACGACCAAACGAGCGGTGGACGCGGCTACGCTCACTGGGCGATCTCGGGAACACACTCGGACGTCAGCACCAACCAATCTCGAGACGCTGACGGCAACGAAGACGATGGCGCACTTGCCGAGAGCCGTTTCCGCACACGTCCGGAAGGACGTACCGCGGGCACGCGTTGGTTGGACACTGGTCGAATCGATGGGCTAGACTACTACAACATTCTCGGATTGGAAACGGTCGTTAACCTTGGTGCCCTTCAGTTCGTAGGCGAATACCAAAGCAACTGGGGCGAACGTAACGGCTTCGAAGATGTTCACCTGCACGGTGCGTATGGGTACGTTAGCTACTTCCTTACCGGTGAGCACATTCCATGGGATCGCGAAAGCGGCACGTTGGGACGTGTCAAACCATTCGAGAACTTCTGGTTGGTTGACACCGCTGGCGGTGGACGTTCGGCAGGCTGGGGTGCATGGCAAATCGCAGCCCGACTTTCCTATGCTGACTTCAGCGACGAAGACGTGACCGGTGGTGAAGCCGAATCGTTGACGCTCGGCCTGAACTGGCACTGGAACACCAACGCTCGCATGCAGTTCAACTACATCACCGGCAACATCGAAAATCGCACCGACTTGGTCGGACAAGGCGACTACGACATCTACGGTGCTCGCTTCATGGTCGACTTCTAAGTCGAACGTCGTGAAAGTCGAGCCTCAGTCTCGACAAGGAAATACTGCGATCAGGCGAACCACCTGATCATTGAGAGACTGAAATGCCACGCCCAATTCGGGCGTGGCAGACACCCGAACAAAAACATCAAAAAAGGATTTTCCGATGAACCGAATCATCCCCTTAGGGTTGTTGGCTGCTGCCGCCGTGATGTCGCTGGCGAGCAGTGCCAGCGCCTTCGGCCCGTGCTGCTGCTTCTGCCAAGAAGGTCGTTGCCAAGTAACAGTCGAGAAAGAAGAAGTTGATACTAAAAAGTGGGTCTGCGAGGCAGAAGCAATCTGCATCCCACCACTGCGTTTCCCGTGGGAATGTGGCCCGCTGAAGAAGTGCGGCAAAGTCCGATGCGTTAAGAAGCTTGGCACAATCACGTGCAAAAAGACCGAATGCGTCTATGACTGGACCGCAATTCACTGTTGCCCTGATTGCTGCAGCAAGCTCCGCGGCTGCTGCGGAAACGGATGCGATAGCGGTTGCTGCGACAGCGGCTGCTGCGACTCGGTCGGCTACCCATGCGAAATGACCATGGAACCATGCTGTGCCGAAGCCAAAGTGCCTGCCAAGGTTGAAATGAAGGACGAAGCGTTCGAAGAGGAAGCTGCTGCTTTCGCCGCTCGCTATCCCGACGTTTCGGTCGCCGTCTTCGACGCGATCCGTGAAGCGAAACCTGAAGCAGACGGATGGATCTCACTGAGCAACCACTCCACCGAGACCCTCTCGGCAGAAGCTGACATGATCGAAGTCGCACGCTAAGACGAACGAAGCCGTCTTCAGCGCAACGACATGACGCAAACCGCTCGGTTTCCTAAGGAGACCGGGCGGTTTGTTCGTTGATAGGGTGCCCTCGACCGACGGCCTCCAGTACACGGTTCTCAGTAAGTCGTCCTCGGCCAGCTGCGTTCTTCTCAGTGCCCCCGCTTTCCTATGCCCCCGCTTTTCTATGCCCGCGTTTCTCTATGCCCCCGGTGTCCGGCCCGTGATTCGTTTGAACGCTCGATAGAAAGTCGACAAGTCATCAAACCCACATTGGAACGCGATCGACGTCACCTTCCGATCGGGTTCACGCAGCAACTCTTCGGCTCGCTGGATCCGGAGCGAATTGACGTACTCGAGCCATGTCATTCCGGTCCGCGACTTGAACCGCGAGGTAAACGTCCGTCGCGACATGCCCGACGCTTTCGCCCCGTCATCGAGTGATAGCGACTCATAGAAATTGCGGTTCAGCCATTCGATGTACGCCTCCAACATCGGGTCGGGTAACTCTTCATCCGCCAGCGGACCGTTCGCCAAATTCTGCGTCTGCCTTTTCGACGTCAAAGCTCGGCCAGCGGTGTCTTCAGGTGGAGTCAACTTCATCGCGAGTTCGGCAAGCAGTTCCATCGCGATCCCGACCGACGACAACTCACTCGCAGCGTCATGCTGGTCCACCAGATACAGCAACCTTCGAAACTGCTGTTCGATTCGCAGCGTTCCCATTCGGGCCCCTGAGTAAACGCCACTACGAAACAGTGGCATGACTGGCGACACGCATCGCAGTTGTTTTTCATTGACGCCCAACCCACAGAGCGAAACCGGAGCATCGGGTGAATCAACGATGCGGTGTTTCATTTGAGGCGCGACCATGACGAGATCGCCCATTTCGCAACTCTGCGAACGCGTCCCGAATTTAATCTCGGCATGGCCCTCGCGGATCCACAACAGTTTCAAAAACGGATGACGGGTGACAGACATCGCGAACGAATCATCGTGCCGACTTTCGAACACCCACAACCCGTTTCCCCGCATGTTCGGCGGAACGGGGGACGAACGGGTTTCGTCGTTTTGGCGAGTCGATGATGTACGCGGCATCGAGGTTTCCATCTACACGGCAACGGGGAAGGCGGATGCGTCCTCCACCCATTGTGATCTCTCTTGCCCAAAACGCCAATGACTCACGCTCAAATCGCCAAGCCTCGCAAACGGGTACTGCGTATCCTTGGCGACATGAAGAACAACATTCCCCCTATCCGACATCAACGCAAGATCACCGGCATGTCGGCGATCCTGCTTCCCATGCTCTCCACGACCGAAGTCGACTGGCCCGGATTCCGCGATCATGTCGCCCGGACGTCCGACGCCGGCCTGGTGCCCGCCGTTAACATGGACACCGGCTACGGCAATTTAATCGATGACGAACTGCGTCTCGCCGTCTTAGCGCAAACGCAGAAGGTCACCGCCGGGCGTCCGTTTATCGCGGGTGCTTTTGTCGACGACCAACCTGGCGACTCCTACAACAGGGACGCCTACCAAAGCCGCATGGATGAGATCCTGGATCACGGTGGCAAACCGGTGATCTTTCAAAGCTACGGGTTAACGCAGCAGTCGGCCGACGACGTGCTGGAATCCTACTCACAGATCGGCTCACATTCCGGCGGGTTCTACGCATTCGAACTGGGAAAGATGTTTGCCCCTTTTGGTGCAATCTATGACCTGGACCTCTACGAGAAGATGATCCAAATCCCGGAATGCCTTGGCGCCAAACACTCCTCTCTCGACCGACAACAAGAATGGCAACGCCTTGCGATTCGCGATCGGGTCCGACCGGAGTTCATGGTGTTGACCGGAAATGATTTGGCGATCGACATGGTCATGTACGGCAGCGATTACCTGTTGGGACTGAGCACGTTCGCTCCCAATGAATTCGCGAAACGCGACGCGATGTGGGAAAGCGGCGATCCCGGCTTTTACCAACTCAATGATTTGCTGCAGTACCTCGGATTCCTCACCTTCCGATCGCCGGTCCCGGCGTACAAACACAACGCGGCGCAGTTCCTCAAAGCCCGCGGTTGGATCCAAGAATCGCTTACCTTCCCGGGCAGCCCCACGCGGCCCGATTCCGACGTTGCCATCCTTACCGAAATTCTCGAAAGGCTCGAATCATGAATCGTGAACCCATGAAGATCGCCATGCACGGTGTCACCGGGCGCATGGGAACCAACCAACACTTCATCCGTTCGATCTTGGCGATTATGCGGCAAGGCGGAGTGACGTTATCAAACGGCGACGTCCAGCCGATCGAACCGATTCTGGTGGGACGCAACGAAGACAAGTTGCGGCACCTCGCCGAGAACGTCGCTCAGGAAAAAATCGGGCGCCACATCGAGTGGACGACCGACCTGGAATCGGTGCTCTCGGATGACAACGTGGACATCTTCTTCGACGCCGCGAGCACCCAACTGCGTCCGGAAGTCCTGAAGAAAGCGATGCATCGTGGCAAGGCGGTCTACTGCGAAAAACCAATCGCCACGGAACTCGACGCCGCTCGTGAACTCGCCGATATCGCGGCCCAAACCGAAGTCAAAAACGGGGCCGTGCAAGACAAACTATGGCTGCCCGGAATTCGCAAGTTACGAATGCTTCGCGACCAAGGCTTCTTCGGTGATTTACTGAGCGTCCGTGCCGAGTTCGGTTACTGGGTGTTCACCGGGCACACTGCCGATCAACCGGCACAGCGTCCCTCGTGGAACTACCGCAGCGAAGACGGCGGCGGGATGATGATCGACATGTTCTGCCACTGGGAATACCTAATCAAAGATTTGTTTGGCCCCGTGGATCGCGTTTTGGCACACGCGTTGACCGATATCCCCGAACGAATTGATGAAACCGGCCGTCCGTTTCCATGCACCGCGGATGATGCGGCGTACGCGATCTTTGTGCTCGAGAATGGAGTCACGTGTCAATTCAACAGTTCCTGGACAACTCGCGTGCGGCGAGACGACTTGTTGACGATTCAGGTCGACGGCACAAAGGGATCGGCAGTCGCGGGACTGCGTGAATGTTGGATCCAAAATGAAGCGTCCACCCCGAAACCAACTTGGAATCCGGACGTACCGCAGCCGATCAACTTCTACGACAACTGGCAACAGATCCCGAACAACACCGAATACGACAACGCCTTCAAAATCCAGTGGGAGCTGTTCATTCGCCACTGTGCCGATGACGGCGACTTCCCATGGTCGCTCGTGTCAGCGGCAGCGGGCGTGCAGCTCGCCGAAGCAGGTGTGCAATCAGTAGACCAGAAAGCATGGGTGTCCCTTAAAAACACCTACGAAAAGGCATAACCCGATGCAGAGCGATGCGATGGAGTCACCGGCACGCGACCGCCTCGCCGTGCACACGATCACAACCAAGCCATGGGGTTTGGCGGAAGCGGCCGACCGGTACGCTGCCTCAGGCGTGTCCGGGATGAGCGTTTGGGTGGAGGCGATCGAGGGCATGACGAACGCGGACGTCCGCAGCACGCTGCAGAACGCCGGGCTCCAGGTTCCCGCACTCGTGCGGGGTGGTTTCTTCTGCGATCGCTCTGACGAAGAACGCGAACGACGGATCGACCATAACCGTCGACTGATCGAAACCGCCGCAGAGATCTCCGCCGAGATGTTGGTCCTCGTCGTCGGGGCGACCCCAGGTGAACCGCTCGACCGCCAGCGTGGATGGGTTCGCGACGGGATTGAAGCGTTGATTACGGATGCGAATTCACACAACGTTCGCCTCGCGATCGAACCCCTGCACCCGATGTACGCGGCCGACAAGAGTTGCGTGAATCGAATGTGGGACGCTCGCGAAATTTGCGAATCGATCAACGACCGTATGCTCGGAATCGCCGTCGATGTTTACCACACGTGGTGGGACCCTGAACTCGAAAGCGAGATCCGACTCGCCGGGACGCAGAACACGCTCTTTGCGTTTCACATCTGTGATTGGCGTGTTCCAACGCGTGATTTTCTGAATGACCGTGGCTTGATGGGCGACGGCTGCATTGACATCCGAGGAATCCGCCGAATGGTTGAGTCCGCCGGGTTCGATGGCTGGAACGAGGTCGAGATTTTCTCCGACGAACATTGGGCCCGCGACCAACAGCAGTTCCTCAACGACATCATCGAACGCTACGCTGACTGTTAGAGCGTTTTGAAATCTGCCGAGTCCGCTCCCCATAGCTGATTCGCCAGAGTTCAGGCACCGACGTCTGGCGACATCGGCCGCATCGTTCTTCAAAACGCTCTCGAAACCCCGCTCGTTAGACGAGACGCGTCCAAAACGGTTTGTCGATTTAACCAAGAGTCAACCTGTTTTCGTTTAACCGGTAGCCGCAGGCGACGTGGCAGTGGCAAGCAGGTCGCCTTTGGCTGCCCGTTAAACGAATAAATCAACAGCCCGAAAAGGCTCTTCACTACTGGCGATCCGTCGCAAGACAGAATAGGTGATCCTGCCCGCGGATATACAGGCAATCTTTGCCGGGAATGGGCGAGCCGATAATCGGTTGATCGAATTCGTATTCCGACAACAACTCGAACTTGGAATTATTCACATCAACGACGTACATCGCACCGTCCTCTCGGATCGCGTAGAGTCTTCCGCTGGCAATTAGCGGCGACGCGTAGTAGGCGGAACGGTTCTTGGGCAATCGATCCGACCAAACGGTTTCGCCGGTCGCGGGATCGATGCAGTCCACCTCGCCTTTGTCACGGACGATATAAACGAGTCCCTTCGCAACCGCCGGTGTGGGGACGAACGCGCTGACGTCATCACGAAACCAAACGTGGTTCGTGTCGGTAACGTCGCCGTTTCCGTTCAGACGCACGCCATGGAGTTGCGGGGTCCCACGGTCGTTCCGGCCAAAGCAAACCACCGCCATGTCATCCACGATCACCGGGGTAGCGATGGCCGGCCAAAGCGCATTCGCATCCGGATTGAAGCCCCCACACGACCAACGTTCTTCGCCCGTGGCGGCATCGTGAATCGTCAGATGCTCCGCCCCCCAAACCAATACCGACTCACGCTGTTCGTACTCAATCACCAAAGGCGTGGTGTAACATTGGTCGCTTTCTTTAGGCACGTCATAGTTCCGAGGAACCTTCCACACCAAATCACCACTGACCTTATCGAACGCGGCCAACCATGATTCACCGGCGTGCATGCGTGCCATGACGACGTAGTCTTTCGTCAACACTGGCGAAGTACCGTGGTCCCAAAACCGCTCATCCTTTCCAAAACGTTCAACAAGATTCGTCGCCCAACGTTTGGTACCGTCGAGTTCGAGAGCGGCAAACGTTCCGCTCTTGAAATAAACGTAGATCGCGTTTGCGTCGCTGACCGGCGAAGCGTTGCATCCCGAACCGTTTCGATGTTTGCCGGAGACCTCGGTATCGAATGCGGTCAGCCACCGACGCTGGCCGGATGCGTCCAACGACATCACCGCATCCTTTCCATTTTCGGGTGCGGTGAGATAGAGGTTTCCGTCAACAAGGATCGGCGTCGAACAACCTTTCCCCGGCAGAGGAGCTCGCCACACGATCGACTCCTCGTTTAGCTCATCCGGAAATGTCCCCGACGACTGGCTGCCGTGATCGCGAGGCCCACGCCAACTCATCCAGTCCGCGGCATCGACCGCAACGCTCCCGACGCACAGGCCAACTGTCACAACGATCGTTCGCATCAGGGTGATATTCATGCGTTTCTCATTTCAAAATAGATAAAGGCGGCCAACAAACTCGGTTGCATGCCCGCTCAAAACGAGCATTCCTCCGTCAAGTTTAACCAATCCGAGATCGACTCGTTCGAGATCGGCCCGGTGGAGGCGTCCCCAATCCAATCCCAATGCCCCCCACCCCCAATGAGGTCGTGCAGTTTTTCGAGGTCGCGTTTTAGCGGGTTTCAGCATTTGAGAACCTCTCCCGAAACGAAGTTTTGGGGGGAGGTCGAGCGTCGCCGTTCAGGCGTACGCGAGGGAGAGGCCGAGCATGGGAAGCGGCGCGGTTTGCCCTCCCCCGGGAAAGCTCACTGAAGGCTCGCTTCCCGCCCCCTGCCACTGGGGGTGCCGTTTGATTAAAAGCAGCATTTGGTAGTGGACGAGGCGACGAGTCCCTTGCGTGGGGAAGGACTCGTCGCCTCGTCCACTACGGTTCAGGTCCTGGGCCAAGGACGCCTCGAAGAACGTCAGTAATAAAATCGACGTCCCGCGCGGGCGGGGTTCACAACGCGTTACTGGCACAGCACTTAAAAACGGCACGACCTCCAATGCAAAAGGGGGCACACGTTGGCTGAGCAGCACACGAAACCGAAAACATCGGCGAAGCAAACGACCAACGGAAGTCATCTCCCGTGCGTTCGCATCAATGGCGGCGCACAAATTTTCGATTGAGATCTCGGTTCCGACAGAAATTTGTTTGTGATGGGCTGCGAATTGAGCAAAACGACACAGTGTCGCGGAACCTGTTCTGTAGAACGGAGTTTCACCGAAGTGCATCACTTCTTATCCACCGCCACTGGAGCCAACGATGAAAATCCCCGCCGGTATTGCTGCTTTTCTGTTCGCCGTTTTGTTCGCCTGCCAATCCCAGGCCCAGCCGCCAAATCGCCCCGGCGGTGATCGCGAGCGAGGAAACGGCCAAGCAAGAGGAGGCGAACAACGTCGCCAACGGGGCGGCATGGGCGACCGTGATCCCGCGGAGATGGTCGGACGATTGATTGAGCAATTTGACAAAGACGGTGACGAGAAACTCGATTCGACCGAACTGACCGCGTTGCTGACGATGATGCGGGAACGACGCGGCGGCCGAGGAGGAGAACAAGGTATGGAAGGACAAGGAGCGAGACGCGGCGGCCGAGCGATGGGACGTGAAGGGGGCCGCGACGCAATGGCCCGCGACGGTGAACAAAGAGGGGCACGCAATCGCGAGATGATGCAGAAAAAACGTCGCAACTCTGGCAACGAAGACGCCACGCCCGGCGGTGACGTACCGAAACGCCCCGCAGCGGAATAGTACGGCCGCGAATCGGTTGACGCGAACTCGCCGCATGTCGGTGCACTGCGGATACGGTGCACTGCGGATACGGTGCAACGCGGATCAGACACCGCGGATCTGAGGCTGCGGAACAAACACCGCGGAACACAGAGACGCAGCCAATTGATAGCGTCTTGTTGGCTCTATCGTCAGTGCTATCGCCTCGAAAGCGCCATCGGGCATCGCTGCAGTGTTTCTCGTGCACGCAGCGCCCATGGCAATCCCGTTTGGAAACCTCCATCACTCTTCTTCTCTAGTGAAACGATCGATGAATTATCGAATAACCATTTCGACAATGCTTCTGTTGACGATCGGTCTGATGAGTCCGATCCGTGGTGAGGAGATCACTCCCGAACAGGTAAAGTTTTTCGAAACCAAAATCCGGCCCGTTCTAATCCGAGAATGTTATGGGTGTCACTCTAATGAGTCAGGGAACGTTCGAGGCGGCTTGCGTCTGGACTCGCGCGAACTGACACACATCGGCGGCGGCAGCGGGCCTGCGGTTGTCCCCGGTGATCTCGAAGAGAGCCTTCTCTACAACGCGATCATCCACGAAGACTTCGTGATGCCGCCCAAACGGAAATTGCCACAGGACGTGATCGATGATTTCCGCGAGTGGATCGAAATGGGTGCCCCCGATCCGCGAGTGAACGAAACCGTCGAGGTCCGCTCATCGATCAGCGAAGAGGACATTGATCAGGCGAAAGCAAACTTTTGGGCCTATCAACCTCCGATCAAACACTCGGCCCCATCGGTGAAGAACACGGCGTGGCCACGGTCCGATGTCGATCGGTTTGTGCTCGCCAAACTCGAAGAAGAAGGCCTTTCGCCGACCGAAGACGCGGAGTCGTACAAAGTGCTGCGTCGCCTGTGTTTTGACCTCGTGGGTTTGCCACCGACGCCTGACCAAATCGAGCATTTTGCCGAACGATGGAAATCTGATCCCGATGCGGCAGTCGCCTATGTCGTTGACCGCCTATTGGAAATGGATCAGTTCGGCGAACGCTGGGGGCGGCATTGGCTCGACGTGGTGCGTTACGCCGAATCGACCGGTCGCGAGGTCAACCAGACGTACCCGCATGCGTGGCGATACCGCGACTTCGTGATCGATTCGATGAACGCGGACAAACCGTTCGATCAGTTCGTCCAACAACAGATTGCCGGCGATTTGATGCCAGCAAAAACGGACGAGGAATGGGCCGAGAATCTTGTCGCGACCACGTTCCTGGCGATCGGACCGAAGAACCTCAACGAACAAAACCGGGTTCAATTTGCCGCTGACCTCGTCGACGAACAGATCGATGCGACGACTCGGGTTTTCCTCGGTGCGTCGGTCGCGTGTGCCCGCTGCCACGACCACAAATTCGACGCGATTCCTCAAACCGACTACTACGCGCTGGTCGGGATCTTTTCGAACATGACGACTTACTTCGGAAACCCGCCATCCGAGTACGGCACGATCACCAACGCGCAGACGCGTCAATCGAGCAGCCTGATGGTGTTGCCGGTTTCGGATCCGAATCCCTACGACAAACGGTACACCGCGGAGGAACTGCAAGACCTTCGTGACCAAATGCAAGAGAAGCAACGAGAACTTCTCACGGTACGTCGTGGTGCGGTCGGCCCGAACGACAACGCGGCAACCGCTCAGCGTACCCGGTTGCGACTCCTTAATGAGATGTCAGCCTTGTCGGCAAAACTGGCAGTCGTTGACAAAAACGGCAACCCACGCAGCTATTGCATGGGCGTGCAGGAACGCAAGAAACCGTCCGACGCGCGTCTGCTCGTGCGTGGCGAAATTGACCAACCGGCACAGGACGTTGCTCGCGGTTTCCCGCAGGTACTGTGCAGCGTTCAACCAGAGATCGAGCGTGACGAGAGCGGCCGCCTCGAACTCGCTCGTTGGATCGGCAGCGATGACAACACACTAACCGCACGCGTGATGGTGAACCGAATTTGGCAAAACCTCATCGGTCGCGGCATCGTCAGTTCCGCCGACGACTTTGGCATCACCGGTCAACCACCGAGCCATCCGGAATTGCTCGATCATCTCGCCGTGCAGTTCGTCGAATCGGATTGGTCGATCAAAACGATGGTACGCACTATCGCGACGTCGCGTGTCTACCGAATGGGAACGGCCTACGATCGTTCTTCTCATGAAGCGGACCCGGACAACGCGCTGTTGTGGCGAGCCAATCCTCGCCGGCTCGATGCTGAAGCGATCCGCGACGCGATGCTCAGCATCAGTGGTGAGATCGACTTTGAACGGCCTCGTGGTTCCGAAGTCGCGAAGGCGGGATTCACACGCGTGACCGGTGGGGTCCTCGGCAATCCAAGAGAAAAAGCCCGTCAGGCAATCCAAGAGGCAACCCGATCACGAGGCACCATGCGACGCGGAATGCAACGTGGGCGACGCAACTCGATGAGCGAAGATATCTTGCGAAAGGTTACCGGACAACTCGATCAAGAAGACGCCAAGTGCCGCAGCGTCTACCTCACGATCGTCCGTGACGAAGAACCGAGATGCCTTTCCGTGTTTGACTTCGCCGATTCGAGCACCATCATCGGGACGCGTGAAACGTCCAACACGGCCAACCAAGCCCTCTACATGATGAACAATCGTTTTGTGATTCAACAAAGCGAAGCGTTTGCCGATCGAGTCATTCGCGAACGCAAGACACCCAACGATCAACTGCAGTACGCGTTCCTTCTCGCCTTCGGACGACCACCGACGTCGTCCGAGCGATCAGCCGCCGCCGCGTTCATCCGAGAGTTCGCCCCGACCACGTCATACCGCTCTCGTGGCGAAGACACCATCAACGCACTGTGCCAAAGCTTGTTCGCCTCCGCCGAATTCCGATATCTCGATTAAAGGGAAAACGCCATGTTCTCACGACGACATCTCCTACAAAGCATGTCCGCCGGGTTCGGTTACCTCGCGTTCGCGGGCATGTGCAACGAACGGGCCGCCGCCGAAGCCGCATCGACGAACCCGCTCGCCCCGAAAGCACCTCATTTCCCGGCCAGAGCCAAACGGGTCATCTTCCTGTGCATGGCCGGTGGTCCTTCGCATGTCGACACGTTCGATTACAAACCGCAACTCGCGAAAGATCACGGCAAAGCCGGCAAGTACGGCGGGTCGCTTTTGAAATCCCCATGGGAATTCCGCCAACGCGGCGAGAGCGGACTGTGGATCTCGGACATTTTCCCCAACGTCGCCAAACATGCCGACGACATGACTCTGATTCGGTCGATGCAGTGCGACCAACCGGTCCATCCCGGTGCGATGACACAGATGCATACCGGAACGGCTCAGTTCATTCGCCCGTCGCTCGGAGCGTGGTCGCTCTATGGTCTCGGGACCGAAAACGAAAGCCTGCCGGGATTCGTTTCGCTGAACCCGCCCTCGGGAAGCTCGCGAAATTATGGCAGTTCTTTTTTGCCGGCGATCTACAGCGGATCGAAGGTCGGCCGATCGTCACGATTCGGACGCGGCAACAGCGGCGAAAGCGTTCCCGACATTCGAAACCCGAACCTCTCGGAAAAACAACAACGCAAACAACTCGATTTCATCCAAAGCCTCAACGAAGAAAAGCTCAAACGGGAAAGATACCAGCCCGGAATTGAAGGAATGATCGAGTCCTACGAACTCGCCTTCCGGATGCAAGATGCCATGCCGGCGCTCATGGACACGTCCGAGGAAACTCAAGCGACGCTCGATCTGTACGGAATCGAAAACAGCACGACGGAGAGCTTTGGCAAGCAGTGTTTGCTCGCTCGGCGGTTCGTCGAAGCCGGCGTGCGGTTTGTCGAAGTCACGCACGGGAACTGGGACCAGCACGTGAATCTGTCGGTCGATCACAAGGCCCGTGCGGAAGCCTGCGACCAACCGATCGCAGGTCTACTACAAGATCTCAAACAACGTGACATGCTCAAAGACACGCTCGTGATTTGGGGCGGCGAATTCGGTCGCACTCCCGCCGCTCAAGGCGGTGACGGCCGCAACCACAACAACAAGGGCTACACGACTTGGATGGCCGGCGGTGGCGTCAAAGGTGGATTCAGCTACGGAGCGACCGACGAGCACGGCTACGAAGCGGTCGAGAACAAGTGCCACATTCACGACTGGCACGCGACGATCCTGCACCTGCTCGGTCTCGACCACGAGCAGTTGACCTACCGCTACGCCGGACGAGACTTCCGCCTGACCGACGTCCACGGAAACGTCGCGACCGACATCCTCGCGTAAGCAAAACAGCATGACGGCGAGATTGACTTCCTCGCCCCGTATTGCGTTCGACTCATCGAGCGAACGCAGCGAATAACTGAACGCCTCCCGGCCCGCCATGAACACTCATGGCGGGCCGTTTCCGTTTCCGTTTCCGCGACACTGATCTGCGTCGCGATCTCATCGGCAGGAATCGGACCGCTCAATAAGATCCCGTTCTTCCATCGAGGTGACATCAACGTCCATCCCGCGCTGACCGAGCAAACGATCACGAAACGAAAACGCGTGCCCCCCTTTTGCGAAAGAAAACGGCATGACGCTCGCCTTCGCGAGCCTTCTCAACGAAGAAGAGCTTCGGCATATTCTCGACAGCGTCGGATCCCCGCCCTGAAGGTTTACTACGACGCCGGAAACTCAGCGAGAACAGGCTGCGACCTCTATCGCGAGATCGCAAGCCTCGGTACATGAACTGACGATGCCACCAGGAGCGCAACCGTGAAGGGGAAAATCGCGTTCATTGGCGTTTCATCCTGTGAGCGTGGACAAAAAAGAGAGCAGGAGACGGGATCGTAACCTCGCACTCAATTCACTCCACGATCTCCACCATCGGACCGGCCACGCTCCACCCCTTGCTGATTGCCTTGTCGTTGCCTCGAACCTTGACCTCGACGAGACGCCTGGCCGCGCTGGCCACGTTGACTCCCCTGTGCCCGTTGACCGCCCTGTGCCCGTTGACCGCCTTGGCCGCGTCCCGAACCACCCGGGCCACGGTTGAAACCGAACGTGCTCGATCCCATATTTGCCGGCTTGAGATGAACCGTGTACTCCTGCGTGAGGGACTCGCACATCGTATCAGTGCATCCGAAATAGTGCATCGCGAGTTCGAACGACGCACCAGGTGAATCGGATTTGATATCAACCCAAAACTGACGTGGGTGCGTGTCTGAATCTCCAGGACCTGGCCGAGCACTCGCTTCGGCCGGAGTTGCCTGCACGCCCGCAGGCATCGTCAGAGAATACTTCATTGGCTCCGTCAAATTGTTCCAGTGCACGCCGTGGATCGGATCAGGATAGAACCCGAGAAAGAGACGTCCGCTACCCGTCTTTAACAGATCCGCGTCGGCCTCGGCTCGCATTTTCACGTAGTACGTTTCCGAGGGACTCTTCGGCGTGGTAGCGAGGATCACCAACCCCTCGGGCCTCGACACGAGAATGTCCGAGTCAACGTTCGCCGGCTGTTTCGCTCGGGCAATGTGTGGCAGATTCATGTCCGCGGCCTGCGTCGGGCGACTGACTTCACCGATGTGTTTGGTTAACGCTTGACGAAGACTGGGACCGTCGAGATGCTCGGAGGCGAAAACAATTTGTCCTTCTGGTGAGATTAAGAACATCGAATTGTTCGCCGAATTCAGACCGTCTCGAATCGAGTTATCGATCGTATCGGCGATCCAAGGTACCTGCGTCCCTAACATTTTGCGTGCCTCGGCGAGTTGCAACAATCGCTCCGACGTATTCTGGGCCTCGACATAACCGTTGAGTTCAGGATGCCTCAACGACTTGTAGAAGTAAAAAAACTGCACGCCCCGCGGAGAGTAGTCTTGGCTCGCAGCCTCAATCTCCGGATAACCGCGATGGAATTGTGGGCAGGTCAGGCAACCAGCCGCCAACACGGTGTATTTGCCTTTGCAAAGCTCACGCAATTTGATCGGCTCACCGTTCGCCAAATGAGCGTCGAGGTCGGGAAGTGCGGCGTCTCGCAAAACCCCTCCCCGACTGCTGCCGTAGTGTGGCGTTGCTCGGCGTTCTTGCGCCCCTGTAGTACGCACCGGAACACTGGCCAATAGGAACAGTATCACCCACGGAGTGCTTTTGATCATATGTAAATCTCAGAGGAAAAAGTGCGTCGAGAAACGATAGAGAGCGAGAAAAAGCTACTGCCAAGTAGCTGCATAAAACGAGCGAACGATGGTCGGCATCCTCACTCGAAAGTGACATGCGTTTGGATGAGTGTTGCGGCCCGGCTTATCGCCGCGTCTCACATGCACGTTCACGCCGCGGTGCATGAGTACTCACACCAGACTGCGTATTGCAGACGGTTAGCATCCGTGAGTTCTCACGCACCAATATTTCCAACGCTAGATGGACCTTGTCCCCCACTCGGAAAACCCGCAAGTGAACCTACGGCAATCCGACACCTTTAACTGTCGCGGTATCCACATCCGGGGACAAAGAATCCCCAAAAAATCGAAAAGTCCTTTGCCGTCATGTCATTCGAGAAAAACACAGGACTTTCCGGTCGGCCTTGTCGCTACCGTGCGATCAACGCGCCAGTACCAACAGCTCTTCAACTCGATTTGGTTCGTTTTGATCTTTCATCGTTGGGATTTCATGATTCGGTTGTGCTGGAATGAGCCTAGCGATATTGGATCCACTCACGCAGTTTCTGACGCATTCTCAAAGGGATACTCATCACGGGCTGTGTGCGAGACTTGCCGATCGCCTGCAGACGTAAGGGGAGGGTTGTCCGCCAAACGAATCTCTTCTCCCCAGTCATCAACAGCACCGCATCGTTGTGATGGCTGGAGACTGAACCCGACGCGCACCAGAGCAAACATTCGGTGTTAGAATAGTGCCGGCGTTCTTGCCAATCCCCACCATGAACACCGATCCCCACCGTGAACTAGGTGGCTGTACGCGTTTGCGTACCTCCCCACCCAACTCGAAAGAATCGAAATGCGATCTCAACTGCTCGTTGCGGGACTCCTCGCTCTATGGAGTCCTTTTCTGTTCGCAACCAAGTCCTCGGCGAACGACCAGCAACCGAATGTGTTGCTGATCATTACCGACGAACATAACTTCCGCACGTTGGGGTGCTATCGCGAGACGATGTCACGAGAACAATCCAACATGTGGGGAATCGGCGCTGTCGTGCCGACGCCGCATTTAGATGCGTTAGCGAAAGACGGTGTGTTGTGCACGAGAGCCTATGCCACCTCGCCGGTTTGTTCCCCGTGTCGCGCGGCGCTTTTTACCGGTCGCTATCCACATGCCACGGGTGTGCCGGAGAACGACGCCGTCCTGGACCGCTCAGTTCCGACGTTGGCGGATCGTTTGAATGACGTCGGCTACCGCACCGCGTACATCGGCAAATGGCACCTGGGCGGAACCGGGAAACCAGAATGGTCACCGAAAGTCGACGGAGGTTTTCAGTTTAAGAAATTCATGTTCAACCGAGGACACTGGAAAAAGTTCGCGATCGAAGACGGTATCCCCTCGGTTGCCACACGCAAGAATGGAAACGCCCGGGCAGGAGCACGCGAGGCCGACGAAGAGTCATTTGCAACCGATTGGCTGACCGACCGTGCGATCGAATACATCACGGACGAGTCCGCGACCCAACCGTTCTTCACCGTTGTCAGCTATCCTGATCCACATGGTCCCAACGCGGTACGGTCGCCTTACGATCACATGTTTGACGACCTGCCTTTCGCGCCACCTCGCACGTATCAAACTGGCCAACCGAAACCGAAATGGGTGGCAGAAAAGAATCACGCCGCGTTCCGTGGCGCCGACATGTCGATCTACTACGGCATGGTCAAATGCATCGATGACAACATCGGGCGGTTGGTAGAACGTCTAAAAGAAGCCAACCAATTCGACAACACGTTGATCATCATGACCAGCGATCACGGCGACCTTTGTTACGAACACGACCGACAAAACAAAGGCAACCCGTACGAAGGCTCCGCTCGCATTCCGATGATCCTGCGTTTTCCCGAACGCATCCAAGCCGGCCAGTACTACACGCGTCCGATCGGAACGGTCGACATGACACCGACCATCATGGGACTACTCAATCGTCCTGCCAATCTGGAAGATCACGGCCGAAACCTTTCAAATGAATTGGCCGACGTGTCAACGATCAACGAGTCTGATTCCGACGAACCGGTTACCTTCCTCCGCATCGGTGGCAAGTCAGCTCGATGGGTCGCCGCCGTTGACCGCAGATACAAACTCGTGCTTTCGGTGAACGATGTTCCTTGGCTGTTCGACGCTCAACGGGATCCCGACGAATTGCAAAACCTCTACGGACGACCGGATACACACAAGGTTTCGAAACGACTCGCCAAATCGCTCCGAGAGTACGGTACCGCAACGAATGATCCGCATCTGCAAAACGATCGCATCGCCGAATCGCTATCGAGAATCCTCGACGAGGATCAGTAGCATCACTCGGCAAAGATAACGAACCGTGAATGCTCCGGGAGCAGTTTAAAATTTGACGTGTTCGATGCCTGTAGCGGAATTCGCTAGCATTCAGCCCAACGAAGTCTGGCGACATCGGTTACGTCATTTTCGAGAACGCTTTAGCTGCCGTCGCAGGATGAATTCTTGTCGCGAAACGTTCCGCAACAGGCCGAGGATTCCAACAACCGTTCGACATCGGCGGCGAGATCACGGTCCTCGAGCGCATGAAGGAACCAACGTCGCTCGGTATCCTCGAGGGCGACGGCCTGATTGAACAACGAACGCACAACCTGATGACGATCCGCATCGTCTTGCGGAGGCTGCGTATCAGCAGGTGATGGTGTGGATTCGGACAAAGAGCATTCCTTGTGTAGGCGATGAGCGTGAGTCTTTTCGCATGACCGCATCGCTCCGTCGCGATCGATTATTTATCATTCGGCGCGCGCGCCGGCGGTTAGAACATTTTGAAGTTTAACGTGTCCGGTTCTCGTCACTAGACTCGCCTGAATTCAGTTCACCGAAGCCTGGCGACGTCGGCTACCACATTCCTGAAAACGATTTCGATCGTATTCAAAGTCGGCAGGTCCAAATTGGAAATGATCTCGCCATGCACCGGTTTAAAAAAACACCTGCACGTCGATCAGACGATGCACTGGGCGACGGCGTTTTCGAGTCCGGCGAGCGGGTCACCGACCGGCAGGAATTCGTGAGCGAAGTAGCCTTGGAAACCGGTGTCGGCGATCGCGCGGGCGATCGGTGGATAGAACAATTCCTGCGTGTCATCGAGTTCGTGGCGACCTGGGTTGCCCGCGGTGTGGTAGTGACCGTAGTACGGATGATTCTTCTCGATGGTGCGGATGATGTCACCTTCCATGATTTGCATGTGATAGATGTCGTAGAGCAATTTGAAGTTATCGCTGCCGACTTGCTTCACTAACTCGACGCCCCATTCGCTGTTGTCGCACATGTAATCCGCATGATTGACTTTGCTGTTGAGCAGTTCCATCTGCAGCGTGACGCCTGCGGCTTCGGCGACGGGAACGATCTTCTTCAACGCATCGACGCAGTTCTTCATTCCGGTTTTGCGATCGATTCCTCGGGCGTTCCCGCTGAAGCAGATCACGTTCTTCCAACCTTCTGCTGCGGTTGCCTCGATCGCCGCATTCATCTTTTCGAGTGCTTCGTCGTGGAACTTCCTGTCACACAATCCGTTGGTCAGTGAGTGCGAACTGACCATCGTGCAAACGAGCCCGTGTTTCTTCAGCGTCGGGAAATCGTCTGGCCCGAGCAGATCGATCCCGACCAAACCAAACTTCGTGGCGGCTTGGCACATCTCTTCTAAACTGAGCTTGCGATAACACCACTTGCAAACGGATTGATTCAATCGACCTTTCTTCGCGTCGGCGGATTGGCCTGCCGGCGCCTCGGCAACCGACTCTGCGGCAACGGCGGAGCCCGCCGACGCCAACGTGGCGGCACCCGCGGCAGTTGCCAGCGAACGAGATAAGAGACTACGACGAGAAACCGAATCTTCGGGGTGAGACATCAGTGAGGGATTCCGGAAGGCGGGAGGCGAATGGTGAAAGGCGAACAACATTATATACCAACGAATCGCACAATCGCATGCGGACGTTCCCGCCGGCGGGCGCGTCAACCGGCAAAGCGGAAGGCGGCAAAGCGGAAGGCGGCAAATTGACAGGCGGATCCGCGAACGCCTATTTCACGAATGCTTGGATCGCAAACGCAGCACCGTCCACCCCGATCGCACGGCTTCGCGGAAGTCCAATTTGCTATCGCCGACCGCTCTTTCGGTGAACGTGATTGGCACTTCGGTGAACTTGGCACCTTGGCGGTGAAGTTTCAGCAACACTTCCTGTAAAAACGAATAGCCTTCCGAAGGCTGATCGTTCAGGTCCAGTCGCGATAGTGCGGCGACTCGGTAACACCGGAACGATCCACTCGCATCGTTAACCGGCAGCCCTAGCCTGAATCGGGTGATCCAGTTGATCCACCGGCTCATCCATTTGCGACGAACCGGCCACCCCACGATTTCCCCGCCGGGCACGTACCGGGACCCTACCGCGACGTCAAAACCGTCGGCAACGGCCGAGACCAAACGCGGCAGGTCAGCCGGGTCGTGCGATAGGTCCGCATCGAGATTGCAAAAGAGATCGTAGCCGCCTTCGATCGAGGCATTCATCGCGGCGAGAATCGCTCCGCCGAGCCCTCGTTCTTCGCGCACGATGCAGCGAATGGAATCTTGCCTTCCGTTCGCCTCCGCATACTTTGCCACGCGGGCCGCGGTGCCGTCCGGAGAATCATCATCCACCACCAAAATATCGGCCGTCGGTAGGGCGTCACCGATCCGCTGCAGCATCGCCTTGATGTTGCCTGCTTCGTTGTAGGTACAGATACCGACGAGAATGCGCAGATTCGATGACATGGATTCCGTCGTCTCTTGGCCGGGAGGCGAGTCCGTTCGGGCGGGGCTGCGGGGTGATCGATCCGGACGCGGACAGCGATTGCCTGACAACAATCACAACGATCCCGACGTCCAGACTCAACGTTGATTTTCAAAGGCGATGTCGCGAGAGAGCGAATGAGATCATCACGCACCACTCGTTCAGTTTAGCGTGACGGCTAGAGTTGGTCTCTAGCAATCGTCCGCATTGAGAAGGTCCGGCTACCGAGCGTTCTGTGCCCAGTGGTGGGCACGCTGCCGTGGGTAACGGACCTGCTGAACGACCTGCGTCGACTCATGGCCGAACGCAAAACAAGATTCAGGCGGCCAAAGCCATCGGTGATGCAGTGCATCGCAACCAGAGTGCGATGCGGAGAATGACCTATCCGATGTTCGGGGCCGCGAACGTTTCCTAGAGGGCGAGCAGCAAACGGCTCGGTGCCTGCAGGTAGCTGATCACATCGTTGAGGAATCGAGCAGCGGTGCCTCCGTCGACCAAACGATGGTCGTACGACAGGCTCAGCGGCACCATCAAACGAGGTTGGATCGTGTCATCGGGCATGACGACAGGCAGTTTGCGGCTGCGTCCGACCAACAGGATCGCGACTTCGGGAACGTTGACGATCGGCGTGCTGTACTGGCCACCGATCGCGCCGAGGTTACTGATCGTGAACGATCCGCCCTTGAGATCACTGACGGCGAATTGACCACCGCGAACTTTGCCAGCGGTTTCGGCGAGGGCTCGCGTGATGTCCGGAATGCCCATCCGATCGACATCGGGAAGGACCGGAACGACGAGACCACGGTCGGTGTCGACGGCGATTCCGATGTTGACGTAATCCTTGTAAATGATCTGCTCGTTATCGCTATCGATCACCGCGTTGATGGCGGGGTGCTGACGCAGGGCGGTGGCGACGGCTTTGATCAAGAACGGCATCGTGGTGAGTTTCAAACCCTGAGCCGCGTAGTCGTCCTTGCTGGATTGACGCAGTCGTTCCAGATCGGTGATGTCGGCGTCGTCAAAGTTGGTCACACGTGGAACGCTGGACCAGGACACGTGCATTTGAGCAGAGATCGTCTTGCGGATCTTGCTCATGCGTTCGACACGGATCGGGCCGAATTCGTCTTGGCCTTCGGTGCCGGGCAGGCTGGCGTCTCCGCCCGATGCCGACGCGGCAGGCCGTGGCGGACGAGCTGATCCGCCGGTCGAGGCAGGTTTGGCTTGGCTGGCCGATCGGACTGCGGAGAGAACATCATCGCGGGTGATGCGTCCGCCCGGTCCGGTGCCTTGGACGTTGGCCAAGTTGACGCTAGTTTCGCGTGCGAGACGACGGATCGCGGGTCCGGCGGGGATGGCACCGGAATCGGCGACGGTGACGCTTTCCGCCATCGGCCGTTCGATCGTTGCCGGTGCAACAGGAGCGGCCGGTTTGGCTGGTTCGTTGACGGGAGGTGCAGCCGAAACGGGTGTCGGGGCTGGAGACGCCGGAGCGGGTGTCGGTTCCGGTTTTGGCTCCGGCGCCGGAGCGGGCTCAGGAGCGGGCTCAGGAGCGGCTTCCGCTTTGGGTGCGGGAGCGGCTGGCTTGGCCGGTTCGGCGGCAGCACCTTCGGCCGCCTCGACTTCGATCAGTTCGCCACCGATCGGCACGGTGTCGCCTTCATTGATCAGGATCTTGGTCACCTTCCCGCCGACATCCGACGGCACAGGCACGGTGGCTTTGTCGGTTTCCATCTCAACGATGTCATCGCCGGAGCTGATGACGTCGCCGACGGAGACGAAAATTTCGAGGACGTCGCCGGATTCGATACCGTCGCCGAGTTCAGGAAGTTTGACTGCAGGCATGAGTGCAAAAAAGAGATAGGAGGTGAAAGGCAGCAGGTAACAGGTGCAAAAACAAAGGTGACAGACAAAGCGTTTCAGGCCCACCTGTGGCCTGGCCGCTCGGCCCCGTTCGCGACGTTACGCGAAGTACGGGTCGATCTTGTCGGCATCATAGTCGAGGTCTTTGATTGCCGCGGCGACGTCGGCCATTTCGTATTCCCCGGCCTTCGCCAATCGGTAGAGAGTCGCAATCACAATCGACTCGGCATCGACTTCGAAGTGACGACGGAGGGCCTCGCGAGTTTCGCTGCGTCCCATTCCGTCTGTCCCGAGCACGTAGTAGTCGCCCGGGATCCACGGCGTCAACTGCTCTCCGAGGGCACGGACGTAATCGCTCGCCGAAATGAATGGGCCTTCAACGCCTTCGAGTGTTTCCTCGAGGTAGCTCTTGCGAGGCGTTTCGGTCGGGTGCAGTCGATTCCAACGATCACACGCACCGGCTTCGCGGCGGAGCTGCGTGTAGCTGGTCACGGACCAAACGTCCGACGAGATCGAGTACTTCTCGGCGAGGATTTCCTGCGCCTTCAAGGCACAATTCAGGATCGCACCGCTGCCGAAGAGTTGGACGCGTTGTTTCGCCCCGTCGGCTTCGACGCTCTTGTATTTGTACATCCCCTTCACGATGCCTTCTTCGCAACCTTCCGGCATTTCGGGGTGCATGTACTCTTCGTTCTCGGCCGTGATGTAGTAGAGGCACTGTTCGCCGTCGGCGTACATCCGCTGCAACCCTTCCTGCACGATCACGACGACTTCGTACGCGAACGCCGGGTCGTAGGCACGCACGGTCGGGTACGCGATCGCGTTGAGCAGGCTGTGTCCGTCTTGGTGCTGCAGACCTTCGCCGTTGAGCGTGGTGCGTCCGGCGGTACCACCGACGAGGAAGCCCTTGGCACGCATGTCGGCAGCGGCCCAGATCGAATCACCGACCCGTTGGAAGCCGAACATGCTGTAGTAGATGTAGAACGGAATCATGTTCACACCGTGGCAGCTATACGCGGTACCGGCGGCGTTGAAACTGCTCATCGAGCCACACTCGGTGATCCCTTCTTCGAGGATCTGACCGTCTTGGGCTTCTTTGTAGAACGCGATTTGGTCCGAGTCGGCTGGCTCGTAGAGCTGTCCGGCGTGAGCGTAAATTCCGAACTGGCGGAACATGCCTTCCATGCCGAACGTTCGCGATTCGTCGGGCACGATCGGCACAACGTTCTTGCCGATTTTCTTGTCTCGGCACATCGCGATCAGGGTTTGCACGACAGCAAACGTGGTGCTGATGCTCTTGTTTTCGAGTTTGCCGATCAGTTTGCCGAAATCTTCCATCGACGGAACTTCCATCGTTGGAGGCGACGCCGGGCGGCTCGGGACAGGTCCACCGAGAGCTTTGCGGCGTTCCTGCAGGTATTTCATCTCGGCACTGCTGGCCGGTGGTTTGTAGAACGGTGCGTTGCCGACTTCCTCATCGCTGATCGGAATGCCGAACCGGGTTCGGAATTCGAGCAACTCGGCTTCGTTCATCCTCTTTTGGTTGTGAGCGACGTTTCGTCCCTCACCCGCTTCGCCGAGCCCGTAACCCTTGACCGTCTTGGCGAGGATCACGGTCGGTTTGCCGTTGTTCAGTTCGACGGCTTGCTTGTAGGCCGCGTAGACCTTTTCCGGATCGTGTCCACCGCGACGAATGCGTTCGAGTTTCTCGTCGGAGAGATGTTTGACCAGTTCGAGCAACTCGGGGTACTTGCCGAAGAAGTGTTCGCGAATGTAGCTGCCCGGCATCGACGTGTATTTCTGATACTGACCGTCGACGACTTCGTTCATCCGTTTGGCGAGCAGGCCGGTCTTGTCGCGAGCGAGCAGTTCATCCCATTCGCTGCCCCAGATGACCTTGATCACGTTCCATCCGGCACCATGGAAGATCGACTCGAGCTCTTGGATGATCTTGCCGTTACCGCGAACCGGTCCGTCGAGACGTTGCAGGTTGCAGTTGATCACGAAGATCAGGTTGTCGAGTTTTTCGCGCGACGCCAGTCCGATGGCACCGAGGGTTTCCGGTTCGTCACATTCGCCGTCACCCAGGAACGCCCATACCTTTTGGCCCTTGGTGTTCTTCAGGCCGCGGTCGTTGAGGTATTCGTTGAAGCGGGCTTGGTAGATCGCCATGATCGGGCCGAGGCCCATCGAGACGGTGGGGTATTCCCAGAACTCAGGCATCAACCAAGGGTGCGGGTAACTGCTCAGTCCGCCACCTTCGGAAAGTTCGCGGCGGAAGTTTTCGAGCTTCTCTTCATCGAGTCGACCTTCGACGAAGGCACGCGAATACATTCCGGGGGAGGCGTGTCCTTGGAAGTAAACCGAGTCACCCGAGTAGCCGTCCGCACCGCGGCCTTTGAAGAAGTGATTGAAGGCGACCTCGTACAACGTCGCGCTACTGGCGAAGGTGCTGATGTGACCACCGACGCCGCCGCCGCGTTTGTTGGCTCGGACGACCATCGCCATCGCGTTCCAGCGGATGATCGATTTGATGCGGCGTTCGAGCTCGCGGTTACCCGGGTATGCGGGTTGTTTTTGAGGAGGGATCGTGTTGACGTAAGGCGTCGACGTATCGGCCGTCAACGGGACGCCGTGTTCAGCGGCCCGGTCACGAAGTTGATCGATGAGGAACTTGACGCGTTCGGGGCCCTGGCTTTCGAGCACATACTCGAGAGAGCTGAGCCACTCCTGCGTCTCATAGGTATTGATGTCGATGTCGGCGGATTTCTGCAATTCACCGAGGCTATGTGCGAGTTCGTTTTGGGCGACTTCGACTTCGGCGACATTATTGGAATCGGTCATCAAAAACGGGATAGATCCCGGCCTCACGGAACGTGTTCAAAAACAACTATTGGTGCGAAAACTCTCTGGCGCCGTACACTTTAGTCAGACGACCACCGATCCAACAAGGTATCCTTCACCGCCATCACGGTCGCTTAGCCCCCGGTTTCTGGGGCAAATTCGACATCGATCACGAATTGATTCTCGGCGGGTTGGACCTCGAGCGTGATGCCCGAGGAATCGAAACTGCGGTAACGTGGGTGCAACCGGTTTTCCGGGATCATTCCGGGACGCTCCGCCCCGGTCCCGATCCGATGGCTGCTGAACACCGCGACCCGGTGTTTCCCCGCGAGAGCCCCGTCGTCGGCGGCGAAAGTGCCGAGGGTGAACGTACCGTCAGGTCCGATTTGCCCCGTTGCGGTGACCGCCGGTTTTCGCCCGACAATCTCAAATTCGACCGAACCGTCTCGCAACACCGTCCCGTCGGGAAACCTCACCAAACCGGAAACCGGGTAGGTGTCGCGTCCCGGATCCGAACACCCAGCCAGCGCCGACAGCACAACCGCAGAGAACACGAGCGACATCACAGGAAGGCCCGGACAGGTATCCCGCAAACAGAAATACCTCGAGAAGCGATTGCTCGATGGGCCCGGTAATTCGGCAGGAGTGAGTCGGTCCATAAGGCCTCTTCCTTGACAAACAATCGTTTCATAAGAGGTTCGAGAAAGCCAACTCCTGCGGTCAAACAGGTCGGCGAGAATGGCTCCGGCGTGACAAACTCCGCAGAGATGACTCCACAGAGAGAGACTTCCTCCCGACAGTTCGCGTCGAGAATTCCTGCCGCGGTCAACCGTTCAGGACGATTCGTTGAGATCTCGCAACGCGATTTCTCGGAGCGTCCGAATCGCATCGGTTGGCGCTCCATAAAGAATCGTCATCCCGTCGGATCCCACCGCGATATCAAACGCCTGCTCCACCTCCTCTTCGGTGAGCCAACCGGAGAGTCCGAGGAATCGGATTTCGGCCAGTTTTCGCAACGTCGACAACGAGTTATCGCCTAGCAAACTGGCCACCCTTCGCCGGGCGACTTCAGGAGTGAGCGACGGGAAGTCGATCACGGTGAAACGACTGTCGAGAATGCCCCAAAATTTCTCCAGAGCTTCACTGAGATAACTATCGACGGTGCCTCGGTTGGCCTGCTGCAGACGCTGCACCTCGCGACTGTCCATCGCCCCCGAGAGGACCACGGTCTTTCCGTTGACGCAATCGACGATCTTTACCCGCGTGATATTCTGCGTCGATCCGCCCCGCACCTCTTTCAACGCAACGTCAAAATGCAGCAGCAACTCGACGTTCGCGTCGACCGCAGCCTTGGACATTTGCTGGATACTGCCTTCGCCGAGATAGACCACTCCAGGAATCCACATCCGGCGTTCGGCCTGCGGGACTCCTTCGCCGCCGATCTGGTACCCCTGGTTCTTCGCATCCGGATCCACGCTGACCAACGCGTTGCCGAATTGCCCCGCCTCGATCCGAGATCGCATCCCGTCGGCAACGGTCGACGCGACCGCCCCCATCAATTCGTCGAACCGCTCGGTGACTTGCGGGTCGGTGACCTGGGGCTCGGGGATGGAGATCGCTGCCCGTCGGGATCCACCACGTCCGGGGCCTCCGAACTGGCCTCCAAATTCGCCGGCCCCCATCATCTCCTCTTCCATCATCAAATCATCCGGCGGACCGTCGAAACCTGGACCGCCTGGCCCCATGCCGTCCGGCCCCATTCCATCGCGTCCCACGCCGGGCGGGCCCATCCCATCAGGCCCCATGCCGGGCGGGCCACCTCGACCGCCAAAGCCTGGATCTCCTGGGCCTCCTCGGCCTCCAAAATCGGGGCTGTCGAACTCATCCATCCCGCCGTCGAAATTATTCATGCCGCCGCGACCGCTCTGGCCGCTCAGCCGAATCGGTGCGTAGTCGGTCACATGCGTGTCACCGTGCAGCCCGATCGAGACGCCCCAACGCAGCGACCACACCGGGCGTCGATAGTAGGCACAAAAACGGAGTTTCTTCAGGTCCTCGACCGCCTGTGTGTCGGCCAACGCCGCATGGGCAAAGAACAGCTCGCGGGCCAACTCGAGATGCCCATAGCGATACGCCACGTGGGCCTCGTTGCGGAGGGTCGGGCCCTCCGGACGCGGCGGCGCCGGCACCTTGACGGCTTCGGCGAGGCGACCGATTTCTTGGAAGAGCGGCTGCCAATCGGGCTGAGTCAATTGCCAAACGGCGGCCGGCGTCGGTCCGGTCGTCAAATTCGCCGGCGGCAACGCATTCGGGTCGGCGGCTTGCGGTTCGCCGTCAGGCCCATAACCCGGCGGAGGCCCACCGCCGTAGGGCCCCAAACCGGGATCCTGGGCGAACGCGGTCGGAGCAGGAACCAGCGTCGAAACGATAATGAGAGTCATCGCCCAAACCACGAAACCGAACGCGGCGAGGCGACGAACCAAGGAAAAAGACAGGCACGGTATCATCGTGGGGCTACCGAAAAGGAAGTAAAGAACGAAAGCGGATTGATTCAAACGAGCAACAAGCCCCCGCGGCGGAGGGCACGCAAGACTCAGAGCTTCGTAAAAAGGAATTCGCAGAACGAATCATGCGGGAACAAAACGAACCTTGCAGAAAACTGCTCGGCGGGTCGTTCGATGCCCCCAAAACCAACCGTGATGACGTCTCGGATCGTTTCTTAAGATCAGGATAATTGCGACCATTCCATCAGGTTTTGCGGTGACTCAGCGAACCCGCCGGCGTTTATAATAGGCCAACTGAATCTTGGTGACGACGTTTTTCGCCGGTCTTTCTCCCCACCAAGGGGAACTTTTCCCCCTCGTCGAACGTCACACTCCCGCGGTCGAGCGCACCTCGCCGGGGCAGCAGCGGTTTCCAAGACCGACGGCTTCCGGAATCCACGGCGGCTTGTCAGAACCGGCGACGCGTACTGAGATGGGCTCCCCCCGCATCCGAAATCATTTCCCCGCACAACCTTTCCCATGCCACGTCCCCCGCGCCGCACCCGCCGCAGGCTTTCGCTCCAGGTCCTTGATGACCGGCGGGTGCTCGCCGCCATCGTGGGAAGCGTCTTTCACGACGCGAACGATTCGTTTCGAAAGGACGAGACGGAATCGGGGCTGAGCGGACGATTGGTCTACATCGACCAAAACAACAACGCGAGAATGGATTCCGGCGAGCAGTACGCGCTCTCGGACGCGGCGGGCAATTTTGCGTTCGAAGACATGGCCGACGGCGAGTACGCCCTGCGGCTGTTCAACGCCACCCGCACCCAAGCCCAGACGACTCCGATGTCGGCGGCGGTCCTTCACGACGCGGTCCTGCAGAGCGACATTTCCGCCGTGATCGCCGCCACCCCGCTCGGATCCGGTGGCCCTGAGCAACGAATCGCTCCGGCGATCCTCGCGAGCGGTGCGAACCTGCAAATCGTCGGCAGCGACGGAAACCTCGGCACGCCGTTCATCTTCACCGGCGACATCGACCATCTCTCTCGGCTCGCCGACGGATCCATCCTCGTCGCCAACGAAACGAACGACGGTACCGCGATTTCGATCGTGAGCGAATCGCTGTCGGAGGCCGACGCGTTGTTCACTCCCGGCGGAGGAGTCTCGTTCGGTTCACTCGGCGTGGACGATGTCGGCCGTGGAATCGCGATCGGACCGGCCGACTCAGAAACCGGCGAAAGCGAACTGTATGCGATCGACCGCGGCGCCCTCGAGGTCTCGGCGACCGGAGTGATGGTGGCGGCCGGATCGGTGATCACCGGCGATTCGACCCCGCGAACCAACGACGGGCCAACCCGCAGCGTGATCAGCCACGCGTCCTTGGTCGATGACGGAAACGGCGGAACCACGCAAACCCTCGCGGTAAGTTTCTGGAGCAATTCGGACGAGTCGCTGCTGTCGGCACCGATTGTCGTCAGCGGTGCCAGCGAAGTAGTCGCCTTCCACGATGAAGCCGGTTTGCTGGTGCTGCGATCCGGAGACGCCCTCTCGGTTCACGACGTCGACTCCGCGAACCTGGCAACGCTGTTTACGATCGACGACACCGAATCGATCGCGGGCATCGACGCATCCCGCGGACTGATCGTGACACTGTCGCCGCGTTCCTTCGGCGGTGAAGGTTCTACCGAAGACGCCGGACTGCGGTTGCTCGACAGCGAAACGGGTTCGGTCGTCGCTGACCTGGCTATCGACCTGTCAGCCATCGGTGACATCGCAGCCGTTTCGCTCGACGCGAACTTGAATAGCCTCGCGATTGCGGGCGCCGCCGGGATGACCCAAGTATCACTGCGACGGGCAGGCCCCGCTCGCGTTCAGGTTGCCGGCACCCACTCAACGCCCGCGAGCTTTGGCGTCCGACTGATCGGCGATAACTCCGCCCCCGCGTTCTCGGTTCCGCCGGTATTGTCGGTCGCCGAAGACAACGACCTGATCACGCCCGCCCCCGGTTTGCTCAGCACCGCCGTTGATGCCGAGGGAGACACCGGTTTCGTCGTCCTGCCGACCGGCGCCCCGAACTCGGGACTCGCCACCTTGAATCCCAGCGGCAGCCTGACGTACTCGCCTTTTGATAATTTCGAAGGCACCGACACGTTCACAGTGATCCTGCACGACGGGCGAGACTCTACCGAAGCCACCATCACGATCAACGTCACGCCCGTCCCGGACGCCCCCTCGGACATCGAGGCAGTCATTGATCCGGTCCCCGAAAACATCCTTCCAGCCGACGTCGATGGGGAGTTTGATGCGATCGGGATCATCAACATCATCGATCCTGATCAACTGAATCAATTCGAGATCGAAGTCCTCAACGACAACCGCGTCCCAGACAACCGTTTCGACATTATCAACGACCAACTGATCTTTGTCGGACCGGGACGCCTCGACTTCGAAACGGAATGGGAAATCCCGCTGATTATCTCAGTGAGCGATCCGGACGCCGACACCACGATTGAGTACGCGACGACTCTTTCGATCACCGATGCCGACGACCCGGTGACGGACATCCTGCCCGGTTCGGCCAGCGTTCGGGAAAACCGTCCCGGCGAAATCATCAAAACAATCACGGTGATTGACGAGGACTTTGAGGACATCCACACGCTGAAAGTCGACGACGATCGATTCGAAGTCGTCTTCGGCGAACTGAAACTCAAAGACGACCGGGCGCTCGACCACGAAGCCGAGATGACGGTTTCGATCAACATCACCGCCTCGTTCAAAGAAGACTCGTTTACCAAAGCGATCGTGATCACGGTGCTCGACGCTCCGGAAACTCCGCAGAACTTCTCCCTGACCAACCATTCGGTGCTCGAACTCGAACCCGGTGATATCGTCGGCGAGATGACCATCGCGGGCAACCCCGCCGCCAACGGGCACCGACTCACCGTCGACGACCCACGGTTCATCTTCGAGGACTCGATCCTGCGACTCGCCGATGACGAGTTCATTGAACGCACCCCCGGAATCGACGACGAGATTTTGCTGAAGGTTACCGCCACCCCCGAGTCAGGCGGCGTCGAAGCGGTCGAAGTTGAATTCAACATCGCCGTTCTCGAAAACGACAAACCGTTCCACAATGACGACCTCCCCGAAGACGTCAACGGCAACGGCAACGTCACCGCGAGCGACGCACTCGCGATCATCAATTACCTCAACAGCTTCGGCCCCGGACCAGTCGGCGAGGGCGACCCAGCCTACGGCTACGACGTCAACAACGACGGAATGGTCACCTCGCTCGACGCGTTGCTCGTGATCAACGAACTCAACACGACGGGAACCAGCAGCGGCACCGTTGGCAACGAACCGGGCGGCGAACCCGTTTCTCCTCGTGGCGACTCCGGTGCAGAGCGTGGTATTGCCGCGGAATCGAAGGCAACTGAGATCGCTCCAGTACCTAAGATCGAAACCAAGATCGCACCACTGGGTCGGCAGATCAACCTTGACGCGCTCGCACTCGGCGACACACTTAGCGAACCGCTGCAAAAGACCGTCGACGCCACACAGTCCGAGGCACTTCAAAAAGCCGTCGAGTCGCTCGCCGCGGACACGTCGAAATCTGACAGCGACGAAGAAACGACGGACCAGGTCTTCGGCGAACCCGATATCGACCTACTGGGTTAACGCGAAAGACCTCCCCAAGTGAAGTGAGCCGAATGGCCGTAAGGCCTCGGGTAAAATCGCCGAGAGAGCTTGCAAACCCAACACACCCAAAACCCGAGTGCTCACGCACTTCGGCTCACTGGTTGGGATGGCTAATCAGGGAGAGAAACGCCGGGGCAAGCCCGGACGGAAAG
>NZ_ANOH01000461.1 GCF_000346505.1 Aporhodopirellula sallentina SM41 | reverse complement strand
CGGATGAAGTCGAATGGATCAGCCAGCCGTTGCTTGCAAGTTTGCATCACACTCATGATTCGTGATTGGGCCAATGCGCCGACTTTGGTGCGGTTGCCACCCCAGGCTTTTCGATTCACAACCGCTGGACGGATCGCTTGTTCGCCTCGCCAGTTCGTTGCGTCAGCCCCGGGATGACGCAGGAACGTGAACAGGTCATCAAGATGCTTTTCCAAGAACTTTGCGAAGCGTTCATTGGCAGCGTGCGTCTTCGGGTGACGCACCAACTCCCACATCTGCATCGTCAGTCGACCTGCCATCACTTTCATCCCATGAGCAGTCACCGCGTCCTGTCGAAAACGGTTGCGATACTCGAATCCTGCAAGCAGCAAGTCTTTCACTCCACGCGGAAACGCCAACGCGCCACCGGTCCCGCTTTCGATCAGCGAATCACATCGCCGAAGCAGGTGCGCGAAGCACTGTTGGTGGGTCGCCGAGGTGAACTTGTCGTACACCGCCCAGCCGTCATGTCCGAAGATCCCCGACCAGTCGATGCCCAGCAGCCGCTGAGCCGGTCCGATGCTTCTGGTCGCGTCCACTTCGTAACATGTCGCGGTCAGTCCGACGAATGCATGAAGCCAAGCCCCACGTCCATCGACTCGCCAACCCGTTTCATCTCCAACCACCTGAGGCGAGCCTCGCACGGCCTTGCGAACTTGAGCGTCGGCGTTCTCAAGCCGATCGGCAGTGCGAAGCATGCTTCGGCAACTGGTGCTGCGACTGACATGAATTTCAAAAAGCATTTCCAGCAGACGCTTGACCTTACCATGGCTGAGACCAAGCTCTTTGTTCAAAAGTGCCATCGCGGCGTGGACGTTCGGTCCCAATTGAACTCCAGCGGCCCCGACGGCGTCGGAGGTTTGCAGTTCGTGCCGGCCCTGGACATGAGAACCGCAGCCACCGCAAGTTCCCGCGTCGATGTTGAATTGCCGGTGGATGACCACGCGGGGAATATCGGTTTGAAATTGGACGAGCGTTTCGGTCTTGTTCAGTTCATCGTGCCCGCAATCAGGGCAACACGCCGGCAGAGCAACGTCGTAGGTTTCGTCGATCTGCTCGGGCGCGGCTCGGCGATGGTGTTTGCCGTGATCTTCGCCGCTTTTGCGTCCCGGCTTCTTCGGATCGGCTTTGCGTTTCTTGCGGAACGGAGCCGCTTGGCGTTTGCCTTCGCGTTCAACTTTCTCAAGACGGGCCGTGAGCAACTCTACTTGCTTGACCAACATGTCGATGATCGCCTGCTGCTGTTCAAGCAGTGGCTTGCAGTCGGGACAGTCGGTCGTGATCTTGGGCACATCCATGATCCACGAATTCTGGTCGATTTACGCCAAATTCACCAAGACCAATTTTTTGCACGGTAAACAAGTA
>NZ_ANOH01000460.1 GCF_000346505.1 Aporhodopirellula sallentina SM41 | reverse complement strand
TAAACGAAGTGAGCGATGCCTGAACTACGAGAATTGCACCAAGGCGAGCCCACGCGACCAACCAAGGAAGGTGTGCCGAAGGCCTAGCGTAAAAACCATGTTGTACGCCTCTGACTAGCCATTGATGCTTGCGTCAGAGAACGTTCCGTCAGGCTCCGAGAATGCGATGACGCAATGTCCGACAAGCAATTCCGCAGTTCGATCAACAAACAGCCACTCGGAACCACCGTCAGGATAGACCACTACCGATTCCAGCAGAAGCATGGCAACAAGTTGTTCGTGAGAAAGTCGTAGTTCCCCATCGCGTAACCAATGGTTGTTGATGTCGTCGAGAAGGGTGTGTACTGCGTAGTCCGCAGCCGCAAGAGCGGTGGCGGATATGCCAGACGCGACATCCGCACCATTGGAAAGCAGTGTTGTCGTGTCGTCGCACTCGTCGAGCGACAAGCGGAAAGCCGCGGGTTCACCTTGGACGACGATGTTGGTGGTGTACCAATTCAAGCTCGCGTCAAATTCAAGTGTGCCCAGTGCTGGATGTTCAATTGTGTCCATCTTGGGGCGTACAACGGAAGGTTTTTACGACACCGCCCTAAACGAAGCGAGCGATGCCTGAACTACGGGAAATTGTACCAAGGCCATGGCCCGTTGCCAAAGAGCCAAGGTGTGCCGAAGGCCTAGCGTAAAAACCATGTTGGGCGGCCGGAATCGCAAATGCCGCATCCACTAGAGTAGACGTCCAAGCCATCACGATTCCTTGATGAGGCGTGGCAGGTCATTTTCCGATTGGGCGACAATTGCGTCACCGAAATCGTCAGCCAGTCCTTGCGGCAGTGGCGTGCCCGAATCGCCAACAACAGGAGCACAGTCGCCGGGCCACATGACGAAGAATTGATAATCGCGGATCAGCGCGAAGATCGCCGCCCAAAGCAGTGGTGAAGTAACGGGACGGAATACAGTGAAGCCACGAACGAAGCCAGAATCGTCCACGGAATAGCTGACATCGCAGGAATTCGGGATGCCGCCGAAGTCAAGTTGCATCCAACCGTCGGCGTCCGATTTGATGGCGTCACCGAATGGCGTCAGAAATTCTTCACGCGTCGGCAATGCGGCGGCGTCATCGGACATGGCGAAGATTTCAAAGCCCACTTGGTCCGCCCAACGGAAGGTTTTTACGACACCGCCCTGAACGAAGCGAACGATGCCTGAACTACGCGAAATTGTACCAAGGCCAGCCCGCGTTGACAAAGTTGGAAGGTGTGCCGAAGGCCCCAGCGTAAAAACCATGTTAGGTGCCACGGTCCCTGCCGTATTCGTCGCAAGGAACAACTCCCAGAACCTTGACTTGCGAAGCGGTAAACGCGAGTTCAAATGCGCCCGTCATCGAAACGTTGAATCTGTCAGGAAAACCGTCGCTTGTTGGCTGGGTGGTGAGTTGGAGTGCATCGAATTGGACGTTGCTGAATTGAAACGTTCGCAATTCAACACCAGACGCGTGAAATGCAAGCGTGATTCGGTGGTGCAAAGCATCTTGGTCGTAGTGTCGAGGGGCGTCGGGGTAGTGATCGTCGGCACCGATCCACCAGTGAATCGTCAAAATCAGGTCTCGCGAACCGTACGGCGAGAAAGTACGGCCGTGAGTCTCAAGGTGCACGCTCATGACGTAGGCGCCGGCAAAGTCGGGCCATTCACCATACACGTCTGAGACGGCGTGATGATCGTCAATTGATTCGTATGCGCTCAAGCTAGTGGCACCTAACGGAAGGTTTTTACGACACCGCCCTTAACGAAGCGAGCGATGTCTGAACTACGGAAATTGTACCAAAGCAATGGCCCGTTGCCAAAGAGCCAAGGTGTGCCGAAGGCCTCAGCGTAAAAACCATGTTGCACGACCCGGAACTACTGGATTACGGTAAACCCCACATCGGGTTTCACGAGTTCGCGAAACGAAGGATTGTGCGATCCAAGCCAAATACCGCCCCAATTCATCGCGATCAGATCAAGTTGTGCGTTGTGATAAAAGTTGTGTGTAGGTTCGCCATAGACGAAATGCCCGTCCAGCCACAAAGGCGGTAACGCAGCGTCAATTGCGGCATCCAATTTCTCGGTTTGGACGGAAACAAGGTGCGGGCAGCTCATTACGGCTTCCTGCAGCGAAAGCGTCGTAATGAAATGCGCAAGAGAATCGCAAACGGGTTCAAAGCCGTCGCCCTCGCCCCACGCTTCTGCGGCGTTGGAGTAGACGTTGCCGTCAGCGTGATCGAAGGAGCAGCGGGCTGACCAGTTGCCCTGATTCTCCCATGCAAATTCGACCATGTCGTCAACGTATTTGATTCGGTCTAGCGGCGTGAACGCATCCTGTGCGGCGAGTGGCGCACGGTGTTGGTTTTCAGCGGTTGGCTCTACGTCGATGAGACCGGCGAGTTCAGCGTAGAAGGTTGCCAGCGCAGGCGGGAATTCCGGTGGAACGACGGACGAATCGCCCGCAGCGTCGTAGGAGTGAAAGCGTCGCAAGAACGCGATTAGATCATCAAGAGTTTGAATCACGGTAATCTTGGGTCGTG
>NZ_ANOH01000459.1 GCF_000346505.1 Aporhodopirellula sallentina SM41 | reverse complement strand
GGCCACGCCGGACCGTGAGGCGGAGGATGCCAACGCACTGCCTGTCCGGCTGCCGATCACCCCGGGCGTTGCGATCTCGCGATCGACACTCGATCTTTTTTGGTGGAGCGTGCCCAGCGGCTCGGTGTTCGTGTTTGGCAACCGTGCGAAGTGCAAGTGATTCGATCGTCGACGCGGTCGGTGTTCCTGCGTCATCGGCATCGATCCAATGGTGAACGTGCTCTCAAAGAAGAACCATCGACTGCGCTTGAGTCAACTCGCGTGGAACATCGCCTCGGGTGTTCGGAGACGGACAACGAGTGGCATCTTACCGACGAATTCGATTTGGTTGTGTTGGCTACGGGGCTGACGGGCGTTTTCTCTGCGACCAAATCATCCGACGATCAGGAAGAGGACTCATTGCAAACGCGACGTTGGACGTTGCCTTGGATTGATCCGCCCCACGGACCGCTCGGGATTGCTGCCCACCTTCGACCAGACGATCCTCTCGCGAAAAGGTTGAGGCTTGCTTCCGGTGAGATTCACATGGTTTGTGGAGACGACGGATATGTGGGACTGGTTCGCTTGCCCAACGGAGTGATCGACATCGCCGCGGCACTGCGATCACAGCGGCAACGACGCGATGCGTCGGATCGAGGAGCGTTGAAACAGAATCGGAACCAATCTCTAGTCGATCGTCTCGCCGATTTGCTGAGTAGTCATCCGTTGATGAGTTCCGACCAAGGGGGCGGTGATGCGGGGCTGGAAAGCCTCGAGCTGTGGTTGAATGAACGGGCGACGCTAATGACCGCTCCGCCTCTGCGCCGTCGACGAGTTCCAGGCGACGGCCGAGTCGTTGCGATAGGCGATAGTGCCGGATACGTGGAACCGATGACCGGTGAGGGGATGACGTGGGGAATCGAAAGCGGAATCGCGGTGGCCGATTTGTGGAACCAGCGATCCGATCCCGATCATTTCGCCCTTGAGTGGACTCACGCCCTGAAGACTCTCCAACCGAAGCGGCGCAGACTTTGCGGGGGAATCACCTGGGCGATGCGGTCCGAGGTGATGCGTCGGGTGACGCGATCGTCGCTGCGTCATGCCCCATGGATTGCGAAACCGATCACGCGAGGGCTCGCCTGCGGTCCCGCGTTCGAATCAACCCCACGTTCGAACTCAACACAGTGAAAAAACTAACACCGAAAAGATCCGGCACCGGTGTGAAGGGTGTCCTCTGAACTTTTTCGTCGACTTTGAAAAAACTTTCTAACGTTCTCCCAACTGCATACGAATCAGCGAAACATCATGGCGCGAATCCTTTCCGTTGCATCGGCTTTTCCACCGCATCTAGCGAGTATGGAGATGTCGACTTATTACGCGCAGCGGATGTCATGTCGCGACGACGGGGAAGCCGAAAAGGTTGCCAAGCTGTACCGGCGGACCGGGGTGGATACACGTGGCAGTGTGTTGCTCGAACAGCCCGACACTGGAGCGATCACGCAGTCGTTCTATCCACCGATGACGGCGGAACCCCAAGGCCCAACGACTCTCGATCGCAACAGTCGCTTTGCCCGAGAGGCGCCTCCGTTGGCATGTCAGGCAGCCGGCGAAGCAATCCTTCAAAGTGGTAATACGGCTGACCAGATCACGCACCTGGTCATCGTAACTTGCACCGGGTTCAACTCTCCCGGAGTGGACATTGAGTTGATCGAGCAACTCGGTTTGGCCCCAACAACGCAGCGAATCCAAATCGGATTCATGGGGTGTCACGCATTGATCAACGCGATGCGAACGGCACGCGGTCTGGTCGCTGCCGACCCGGAAGCCTGCGTTCTGATTTGCTGTGTCGAGCTTTGTTCGTTGCACTATCAGTACGGATACGATGTGCAGCGAATCGTATCGGGAGCACTGTTTGCCGATGGTGCCGCCGCAATGATTGTTGCTGGATCACAACAGTCGTCTGCTGCTGATTCGCAATCCCTCGGTGTGATCGAGGCAACCGGTTCGTATCTGATCCCCGACAGCCGAGATGCGATGACGTGGACGATCGGTGATCATGGCTTTCAAATGACACTCGCGGCCACGGTCCCCGGATTTGTCGAACGCTATCTGCCGGGCTTTCTTGACGGCTGGCTGCGATCGCACGGGGAATCGATTGATTCGATCGGAGGTTGGGCGGTGCATCCGGGAGGCGTTCGAATCTTACACGCCGTCGAAACCGCGCTTCATCTGGATGGAACAGCACTCGAAACGTCGAGGCGTGTGCTCCGAGAACACGGCAACATGTCGTCCGCCACTTTGGGCGTCATCTTGGCGGAGTTTCACCGGCAGGGTGTGCCACGTCCATGGCTCACACTTGGATTCGGTCCAGGACTCGAAGTCGAAGTCGCACTGCTGCGATAGCCGAAGCCATTAATTCGTGTAAAACGCACTGCGCCAACGCGTTTCGATATCTCCTTCCCAAGTCGACAGATGGATCGATGTGAGCCAACGACGATCGGGCACGTTGGTGCCACTCACGAATGGCACAGTCGTTCGTGCTCCCACCATCTGCGCTATCGGGGGTGTTTCGACGCAAAGACGCGGAGCTTTGGATTGTCCTTTACAGCAACACCCTGCGCTCTCTGCGACTCTGCGTTTCGCTTTGCAGGATGCCTCGTCTTTTGCGTTGCAGATGGTGCCACCAACTGTCTGTTTTTTTGGGGGGAGGGATCTCAAATGCAGAGGCGCAGAGATTGGAACTCGAACAGCTCTCAGGCTGCTCAAGCAAGAGAAGTCGGCCAAGTGTGGAATCAAAAACAAGCCGCTCACCGCTGGCTGGGACGATGACTACATGGAGAAGGTACTTTTCGGTCGGTATATCACCGGGCAATTGCCCTGGTTGTGGTGGATCTGAAAAAATGGACTGTTACGGCGTTTGACG
>NZ_ANOH01000458.1 GCF_000346505.1 Aporhodopirellula sallentina SM41 | reverse complement strand
AATCGCCGAGGCCGAGGGCAAAATACCCGAAATCAGCAGCGTCGCGGAAGCGAAGGAACTCGAAGACGAAATTGATAAGGCGTCTTCGGAACTCGAGCTGCTTACCGAAACGGTTAGCAACCTGGAGATCGAGGACGCGACCAAGCGAACTCAGATTATCGATGCGATTGGAGATGTTTTTGCGGACGTCAACCGTGTTCGCAGTTCGCTCAAGAACCGTCGTCGTGATCTGATCGGCATTGAGGGCCGTGCCGAGTTTGCGTCGCAGATGAAATTGCTGCAACAATCGACATCGGGTTACCTCGACGTATGCGATACGCCTGAACGTTGCGATGAGTATCTCACCAAAGTGATGGTCGGGCTCGAGGAACTCGAAGGTCGATTCGCCGAATTTGATGAGTTCATTGAGACTCTCGCCGAACGACGCGAAGAGGTCTACACGGCGTTTGAATCTCGCAAGGTGGCTCTGGTCGAGAAACGCAATCGTCGCGCTGAATCCCTGTCGTCCGCTGCCGATCGGATCCTCAAAGCGATCTCATCGCGTGTGTCGTCGATGGATTCAACCGACGCGATCGCCGCCTACTTTGCAGGCGACCTGATGGTCGGGAAGATCCGTAGTCTGATCGACGAACTTGATGAACTCGGCGATTCGGTTCGGGTTGGCGACTTGCAGGGACGGTTGAAGGTAATCCGTGAGGACGCGACTCGCGGGTTGAAAGACAGACAAGATCTGTTTGAGGACGGGGGCGACATCATCCGGCTCGGCGAACGAAGGTTTGCCGTCAATACGCAGCCACTCGACCTGACGACCGTGTTGCGAGGCGGTGAGCTGTGTCTGCATCTAACGGGGACGCAGTATTTCGAACCGCTGCGTGATCCGCGACTGCAGGATGCACGCGACCTCTGGGACCAACCGCTCGTCAGCGAAAATCGTCATGTCTATCGTTCCGAGTTTCTCGCGATGGATCTTTTCGAGCAACTCACGTCTGGAGCATTGGCTCATCAGACGACCGTGGATGCCGCGTGGGTTGCCGAGCAAATGAACGGTCGCTTTGATGAAGGCTACGCCAAAGGGGTTCACGACCGTGACACCGCCGCCATCTTGAACGCTCTGCTGTCGATCGACCGACAACTCGGATTGCTTCGTTACGAACCAAGCCTGCGAGCGTGTGGGCAATTTTGGTGGAACCGGATTCTTGATCCGAAAAAACAATCCGAGATGAAGCACTGGATTGCCGGCTTCGCAAAGTTGGCTCGGGCGTACCCGCATGCGGAACCCGCCGTGCAATTCCGGGAACGATTGGCGAGCCTTGCGGGCGAAGATCTTTCCGTCTGGCAACCTCTGTTTGGCGAATCCATCACGGCCGAACGGCTCGCCGAATATCTGTTCAACGAACTGCTCGTGGCACCGACGAAAGCGACCGCGAGTGGTCACGCCGTCGAATTGCTCGGTGACTTTAAGAACGCATTGCCGCAGAGCGATCGCCAGAAATGGTTGATCGCCGGATTGAAGCCGAATGCGGACGATCCCGTTCGCTCGTTTATTCTGGCACGCAACTGGTGCGACGCGTTTATCAAAAAGCGACAACCCGATGGTGTAACGGCCTCGACCGATGGCGACGCTGAGTACCGGGATGAACTCGCCTGGCTTTTGTTGTTGGAGATCGAAAGATCTCATGGCGATGAGGCGGAAGCACCGGACGGAGCTAAGAACGATTTGCTCGAACGTCGGTTGCAGGTAGTGGATGTCCCTGTCGCGATGGAGGTTGATTCTCTCGTCGGCAGCCATGAGCGAATCGTCGATGGGGCAATGACGGTGCACTACCACGAGTTCATGCGCCGGGTGGGTGAGTATCGTCGTTCTGTTGTGCCGCGTTTCCATGCGTTACACGAAGCGAAGTCGACGTTAGTGGACGCGGAGCGAGAATCCATGCGTCTGGATGAGTTCAAACCGAAAGTGCTCAGTAGTTTTGTCCGCAATCAGTTGCTCGACGAAGTTTACCTGCCGATGATTGGTGACAACCTCGCCAAGCAAATGGGAACGGCGGGTGAAGATAAGCGTACCGATCGGATGGGTTTGTTGCTGTTGATCTCGCCGCCGGGATACGGAAAGACAACGTTGATGGAGTATGTCGCCAATCGTCTCGGATTGGTGTTCATGAAAATCAACGGCCCTGCGATCGGACATGGGGTGACGTCGCTCGATCCCGCCGAAGCACCCAACGCGGCCGCACGTGAAGAGGTGGAACGGTTGAACCTGGCGTTGGAGATGGGCGACAACGTGATGTTGTACCTCGACGACATTCAGCACACTCATCCGGAGTTATTGCAGAAGTTCATTTCGTTGTGCGATGCGACGCGAAAGATCGAAGGCGTGCGGGACGGCAAAACACGTACCTACGACCTTCGAGGCCGGCGTGTTTCCGTCGTCATGGCGGGGAACCCGTACACCGAAAGTGGCGAGCGTTTTCAGATACCTGACATGCTTTCCAACCGTGCCGACGTCTACAACCTAGGTGAGATTATTGGAGATCGCGCCGACTCGTTCGAGATGAGCTACATCGAGAACTGTTTGTCGAGTAACTCGACGTTGGCACCTCTGTCCACAGCGCCACCGGACGACGCTCGAAAGATCGCGATGGCGGCGCAGCGTGACTCCATCGAAGGGGTTGAACTCGAGAGTAACTTTTCGCTCGATCAAGTCCGTGACATGTTCGAAGTCATTCGCAAATTGCTGCGTGTCCGTGACGTCGTTCTTCGCGTCAACCGAGCGTACATTCGTTCGGCCGCGCAGGCGGATGCGTATCGGACCGAACCTCCATTCAAACTGCAGGGCAGCTATCGGAATATGAACCGAATCGCTGAGCGTGTCGCGCCGGTGATGAATGATACCGAACTGCAGACATTGATCGTGAGCAACTACGAGCAGGATGCGCAAACGCTCACGTCCGACAACGAAGCCAATGTTCTGAAGTTCAAAGAATTGATGGGGATCCTAACGCCGGACGAACAAGCCCGATGGGACGCGATCAAGTATGCCTTCGTCGAGAGCGTTCGCATGGCCGGAATGGATAGCGAGGATCAGGTCGGTCAAGTGATGCGTCAACTGGCGTCGATGCGCGACGGGTTGGAGTCGATTCGCCAGGTCATTGCGAAAGCGATTGCGATGGAAGATCATTCGGCCGAACAACGCATGGACGCACGTGTCGACTCGTTGCGTCAATCGCTCGTGGCGATCGGAGATTCCATTGGCCAACGATTGCAATCCACCGGGGAACAAATCGAAGAGCTGACGCGGCAACAATCGAACACGCCGGTCGAACAAAAGGTTCTCGTACAACACAAGGTTCCCCGGGTGATGGCTGAACTGATCAAAGGCCAGTTTCATTTGATGCAGGAGTGGATGCGACCACTCCTGAACGAGTCGATTGACAATGGGCGTGACCTTGACCGGTTGCTCAAACAGCTCGACCAAATGATGCAGACTTATCAGCAGGTGGAAGAGGCTCTCGATCCGGGCGATCAAGAGTAGCGGAATATGCCACCAGTGGTGGGCTGCAACCGATGAGCGGCTGAAGTGGCAGGATCGCGAGCTGAACTGCACACCGTTCAAGGTTGGCTGAAAACATCGAACGCGGCATGTTGGCAACGTCGATTTTTCTGCGACAACTTGCCCCAGTTTGTTTGTAAGGACGTGGTTCGGCTAAGTTCTATGTGATGAGAATTGCCGCAAAGGCGTGACGCGGACGCTCGTCTGCTACGACGGCCTGGATGCGCCGTGAAGACTCCGCTATGGTCGATTCTATCCAACCGAATCACCGGAAGCACGCTCATGCCTACTCGCAACCTACGCAGAATAATTTCTCCGAAACGTGTGGTGGTTATCGGTGCGAGCCAGCGGGAGGGAAGCGTAGGAAACACGGTCGTCCGGAACCTTCAAAAGGCCGGGTATGCCGGAGAGATCGTCGCGGTCAACCGTCACTATGATCACGTTGAAGATGTGCGGTGTGTCAATCGTGTCTCGGACGTGGATGGCACAATCGATCTCGCTGTGATCTGCACGCCGGCAAAGTCCGCCCCGGGGCTAGTCGAAGAGTGTGGTGAAGTAGGTGTTCGCGGAGTCGTGATTCTCTCTGCTGGCTTTCGCGAAACGGGAGAGGATGGGCGAGAGTTAGAACGACGGTTGCTTGCCGTCGCCAAACGCTATCCGAACATGCGAGTGATCGGCCCAAACTCATTGGGAATCATCTCCACGCACTCTGGTCTGAACGCGAGCTTTGCGGATACGTCGCCGCGGCGCGGGCATATCGCACTGCTGACACAATCGGGAGCGCTTGGTACTGCGATGTTGGATTGGGCGGAAAAGGAAGGCGTCGGTTTCTCGCACTTTGTTTCCCTGGGAAACCTGATCGATGTCACCATCGCAGATCTGATCGATTTCCTCGCGGAGGATCCGCATACGGAGTCGATCGTCATGTACATCGAATCGATTGCTGATGCTCGAAGTTTCATGTCCGCAGCTCGGGCATTTGCGAGACAGAAGCCGATAATTGCTTACAAGTCAGGACGCTTTGCAACGACGGCTCGGGCAGCGGCGCTGCATACCGGAGCGATGGTTGGGATTGATGCCGTCTATGACGCCGCGTTTGCTCGCGCGGGAGTGGTGCGGGTGGAGGAGTTTGATGATCTGATTCACTGCGCCGAACTGCTCGCTCATCACAAGCCACCTCGTGGGGCGCGTTTAGCCGTGGTCAGTAACGCGGGGTCCGCGGGGGTGATGGTGGCCGATGCGGTTTTGCAGAAGAAATGCAAGCTCGCTGAGTTTTCAGAAGACACGACCGTCGAGTTGTATAAAACGCAGCATGACGGAGATTCGGCGTTGGTTGCCGATCTCAGCGGCGAGAGGCAACGCAGTGGTTTGGATGGGAAGGATCCATGCGAGCAGTTGATCGAAAACACGCCCGCTCATCTTTTGAAAAACAATGACGAAGGTGCAGGCCGATGCACCGGAGTGGTTAATCCCGTTGATTTGTTCGGTGACGCCACTCCGCAGCGATACTCCCGCGCGGTTCAGACTGTGCTCCAGGATGAAGGGGTGGACGCTGCGATCGTGGTGCTGACACCGCAGGCGTTGACTGACGCGACCGGTATCGCGGATGCCTTGGTCGAATCAGCACGGCATATCAGCAAACCGATTCTCGCGGTTTGGATGGGCGGGCAGCGGGTTCGTCAGGGGGCGACACGGCTCGCACAGGCGGGGATACCCGTTTACGACACACCGGCCAAAGCGGTGCGTGCCTTTTCGTATCTTTATCGTTATTCAAAGAACCGAGAGGTGTTGCAGGAAACGCCCCGGACGATGCCGATTGAGTTTCATCGCGATCGGGCGGCGCTTCGTGAATCGTTCGCGTCATTGATGTTGAGCGAGTCGGAGTTGTTGTCCGAGTCGAATTCGAAGGCATTGTTGGAAGCGTACGGGATTGCGACGACTCGGCCGATTGTCGCCAGTCACGCCGATGAGGCCGTTCGCTACGCCCAACAGGTTGGATTTCCCGTCGCGGTTAAAGTCTTCTCTCCCGACATCGTGCACAAGACAGAGGTGGGCGGTGTGATCCTCAATGTTGCCGATGCGGATGGGGTGCGAGCCGCGTTCGATGAAATCCAAAAACGGTGCCAGACACGCCGTCCCGATGCCGATTTTCGCGGTGTCACGGTGCAGCCGATGGTTGTCGATCCGTACGGACGAGAGTTACTGATCGGAGCACGACGTGATCCGGTCTTTGGCGCGGTGATGTTGGTAGGCGCCGGAGGAGTGGATGCCGAATTGCTACAGGATCGTTCGCTCGAACTGCCACCACTGAACGAACGGCTCGCGCGTCGAATGCTCGAGCGGTTGCAGTGTTGGCCGGTGTTGGGTGAGTATCGCGGCCGGCCGCCTGTTGATATGGATCAATTGTTGAGTGTTCTGCTGCGGTTTTCCTATCTTCTCGCCGATCACCCCGAGATCGTCGAACTCGATGTCAATCCGCTCCTGGTCACACCGGAACGCACGATCGCGTTGGATGCGAACATCGTGATCGACCTGGATATGCCCAACGATGGCACGACGTCGCCTGATCGATCGCCGCAATTTCCCCATTTGGCGATCCGACCTTATCCGGACGAATACGTGCGTCGCTGTCGGCTCGCCGATGGCACTCAATTCATCCTGCGGCCGATTGCTCCGGAAGATGAGCCGAAGTGGCGTGAGATGTTGGCGACCTGTTCGGAGGAATCCATCCGGTTGCGTTTCCGTTACCTGTTGCAGTGCAGCAACCATGACCTCGCGGCACGGTTCTGTTTTACGGACTACGAGCGTGAGCTCGCAATCGTGGCGGAAACACACCGCGACGGTAAGACTGAAATCGCGGGTGTCGGACGGCTCGTGACCGATTCCAATCACGAGAAAGCAGAATTCGCGGTCTTGGTCGCCGATCCTTGGCAAGAACGTGGGCTCGGCTCTTTACTGACCGACGAGTGCTTGACGATTTGCGACGGATGGGGCATTCGAACGGTGACGGCGGAAGTGGATCCACGCAATCACCGCATGTTACAGATGTTTGCCCATCGAGGGTTTACTCGAGATCTTACGGACGAGGACGATATCCTCGTCAGCAAGCAACTCTAGCTCCATTGATTCGCGATATCGTCGGCGAGCAGGGACAGAAGATCGTCGTCGTCGGAATCGTCATCCGAACTCGAAGGCGAGTCGGCAGGCGAAGCAACGACATCTTCATCTTCTTGCGAACCGCCGATGACCTTGGCTTCCGATGTCAAATCGGTGATCACGGTGTCGGTAGGTTCACCTTCTGCTGATGATTGCTCAGCCGGAGCGGGAGCAATCGCTTCGCCGCTTGGACCCGTTGTCGCGTTGAGTTCGTTGATGACCTGCAACGCGTCGACTGCGGTTACGTATCCGTCACCGTTGACATCGTAGTAGTAGGTCCGATCGCTTGATGCGGCGATTTCGCCCGATGCCTCGCGACGCGACATTTCGTTGATGACGATCAGTGCGTCAATGGCAGTCACAAGGTTGTCGCCGTTGACATCCGGCGGCATCACGGTGTTTTGTAGTGGTTCACCGGCACCGGTGATCACGATCGTTTCAGAATCGTACTGGATGTTTTCGACAGGAACCGGATTGTCGTTCTGATCCAAGAGCGTGTCTTGGAATGGGAAGCGATCGGCTGGCGATCCGGTAACGGTAGTGGTTCCAGGTGCGACACCGCGGAAGTAGATCGTTGCCAACGTGAGGCCCGATCCACCGAGGCTACCCTGGTTGGATCCGAATTCGTCAATCAGTCCAGGTCGATCGTTCACACCAACCGCGGGATCGAGCAAGAACTGTGGATCGAATTCGACATCAAAGTCGAAGACGTCTGGGTCGCCACTGTTGTCGACCGGAATGGTCGACAGGAAGTCCGTGTTGTAAAGGATGTCGAGGAAGCCGGCGAATACCGCGTCGGATGGCGGACGGCCGCTTCCCAGATCGATCGCGTCGATTCGCAAGCCGAAGCGTTGGCCAACGGGAACCGAAGTGATTTCTTGGCCGGATTCGTCGACGAACGTGAAGTCATAGCTGACCAGTGGATCATCGACCGCACCGACCGTCATGGTCACTTCAGCAACGCTTCGCACGGTGCCAAAGTCAGGGCTTTCGACCGTCAAAATGTAGGAGAAGCGATCGAATCCAGAGAAGCCAACGTTTGGCGTGTATGCAAAGTAGTCGTTGGATGGATCGTTGTCCCCACCCACGTCAACTCGGGTGAGCGTGCCGTTGAGCGCCGCTTCTTTCAACGTCAACTCAGTGACGGTGTCGTTGTCACCGATCAAGTCATTGTCGAGCACATCGAATCGTGCCGCCGAGGCTGCATTGATGGTCGCGCCGACGGAGTCCACTCCGAGTGGGAACGAATCATCGAGAGCCACTGGGAAACCGTCCCCGAGAGGCGCGATTTCGATCTCGGTCGAGCCGTAGCGGATCTCGTCGTAATCGAGCACTTCTGGGTTGGTATCGGTGATGAGCGTCGTTTCACTCACGGCGGCTTCGGTCGGATCGGTCTTGAACGTCGCCAATCCAGAGCCAGTGGCTTGCATTGTGATCGTGAAGACTTCTTCGAAACCGGTGAACGATGCCAAGTCGTTTGAGCTGCCGATCGTATCGAGGTTGCTAAACGATTGCGTGCTGCCGACTTCGTCGATCAAGCCTGGTGTGAGCGAGTTTCCGAGTTGGAAAGCACCGGCTTGGAACTTAGGTCCGAAGGTAATGTCGAACGGGAAGGCGTCGCTCGGGTTGGTATCAACCGTCGTCACGAGTTCCGCGGTGTAGAGCAGGTCGACGAACGCGGACTGCAGACCCTGGATGGCCTCAGTATCGGCTTTCGAGATGTCGTCAACCGACACTCGTACGCGGAAAGTTTGACCGGCCTGAAGGGTTAACAGTTCGGTGTCGTTGTTCTCATCGAGAATCTCAATCTTGTATTCGGCTTTGTCGTCTTCGAGCGATTGTGGAGTGAGCACAACCGTACCGATCGCTTGGTCGGACGTTTGCCCGGAGTCGTCGGTGATCGAATAGGAGAACTGTTCGGTGCCGACGAAACCGTCCGCTGGTGTGTACCGCACACCACGGCTGCCCGGTTCGATCGTCAGCGTACCACCGCCGGTGCCGCGTGAGACTTGAGTGATCCGCAGTCCGCCGTCGACCGATGCGATGTCATTGTCGAGCAGATTGAGGGGAACGTTGGTCTCGTTGCTGGCTACTTCAAAGATGTCATCGACCGCGATTGGTGCGTCGGTGGCAAACTGCACGTTGACGAATACCGTTGCGGTATCACCGTCACTGACGGTGTACTGGAACGTGTCTTGACCGGTAAATCCGTTTGGCGGTGAATAGAGAATAACCTGGTTTCCGGCAGAGCCAGAAACTGAAACGATTCCGCGGGTACCTGTGGTGTTGAGATTGGTAATCGACAACGGATCACTTGGCGTGCTGAAGTCGTTTGCCAAGACGTCAATTGGATAGGCAACCGCATTTTGCGGGACGATCGGGAAATCATCGCTCGCCGAGCCGCCGGTGTTGCTGGCCGCCAAAATCCGGATCGGATGGTCTTCGACTTCACCGGTATCCGCACCACCGCCGACTCCGAGTCCAGGAGTCAGGCTGTATCGGAAACGGCTGAATGTGTCGAGCACGCCATCGTCGGTTCCGTCGATGTTGATGTCGAAGCTGGCCGGAAGGGTGACATCAATGTTGTGTGTCCCTGTTCCGAGGACCGCATCGGTACGGATTTGCTCACCCGCATCGAGGAAGTCGCCGTCGGCATTCAGGTCGAGCCACGCTTGCAGGTAGCCGGTGCTGCCGGTTGTGTTGGTCAGCGTAACGGTGATCGTTCCGGTTGCACCCGGGCGGAGTGCAACGCTCTGCACGACTCCGTCTTCATCATCGATTTGGCCGGTGGTCGTGTTGACGACGTCGTCGCCAGTCGCGTCGTCGCTCGGTACGCCGTCGGATTCTCGGTCGATCTCGGTGCCGATCGTCAGTCCGGTTACGGTGCCATGGCTCGGTCCGCCCGCAGCGATGCTGGTCATGTAACTGTCAGGGGCGTCACCGTAGTCTCGTGACGGAAGTCCACCGAAGTGATAGTTGTTGCCGAGTGCTCCACCGGTGTAGTTGATAACCCATTCACCTTCGGTGTTGTTGGGCAATGTCCGGATGAAACCGGGCTCTTCGACTTCACGAATCGCGTACTCACGGCCGAGTACGGGGAGGTCGAGAGTGTAGAAGCCGTTTTCGTCGGTGATGTCGAACGGCTCGCCAAGGTCGGGACGGTTGTCGCCATCGAGGTCAGCGTAGATGTACGCTCCTTCAACGCCCGGCTCGCCTTCATCCAGGGCTCCGTTGCCGTTCAGGTCGGAGAATTTCTTGCCCGTGACGTCTGGATTGACTTGTCCGAACCCGAACGTGGGCGCGGTACCGCTAGACGTCGTGTAACTTTGCGACGTCGAAGTGGTCGGCGTGTAGTTGGTCGGTGTCACCGCGATGACGGTGTAGGTTCCCGACGCGGCGAAAAGGGAGTACAAGCCGTTCGCGTCTGTGACGGCACTGGCTTCGGTCGAATCTTGCACGCCGTTGTTATTGGTATCGGCAAAGACCGTGACACCCGCGAGTCCTGGGTCGCCGGTTCCGTTGCCGTCGCCGTTGAGATCGTCGAAGACGCGACCTGACGACGCACTGCCGACGGTTCCTGTTGCCAGGGTGTGTGAGATTGTGTCGGCGCTATAAAGGGTGCCGAAGGTGATGACACCGTCAGGGTCAACATAGTCGGTTCGGAAACGCACTTCGACGTCGTCCGCAGTTCCAAGGATGCCGTCAACACCAACGCCCAGACCGTTTTCGTTGTTCAAGGCTCCGCCACCATCGATGAGCGATGGCGTCAGATTGTTTCCATCGGTGTGGTAGAGGCCAAATACGTGTGCCAACTCGTGTGTGGTTGTCGCACCGATTTCCAGCCCGAGAACATCGAACAGACTAAAGGCGGCACTGGTCTCAACCCCTTCGGCCGCGGCAACTTCATTGTCGAGCCAGACCAACACGGTCTCGCTCAAGTCAAAGTTCCCGACGTCAATCGTCTGTGCGAGTCCTAACAGGCCTGCCCCGTCGATCTCATCGAAGGAGTTGATCGAGCCAAAGACGACCCGAGTGACCAGCGGGTCGTCGCCTGGATCGGGATGGTCAAAGCTGTTGAGGATGGTGATTCCATAATCACCTGGGGTTCCTGTCGTGCTGTACGACCCGTTGGAGCCATAAACTCCGATGTCTTCGAATTGTTGCTCAACGGTTGCGACGATGTTCTCGGCAACCTGTTGATATTGATCGAACGACGAAACCACCACGCCAGCTTCATCGAGCGTTTGCGTGATGTCGGGGATACGGAATCGCCCGCCAACTGGAAGGCCTGGCTCGGCGGTCGCAAAGTTAAACTCGTCACGGGCGAAACTGCCGCCATCGAAATCCAAAAAGACAACTTGGCCTTCGCCGACCGCGAGGCTCTCTGTGACCGGACGATAGGTCCGCAAGCCAATGTTATAGGCGGACAGTCCGGTTTCGGCCGAAACTGCGATCGTGTAACGACCGGTGAAAGGAACCACCTGAGCCGCGTAGGCGTTGCCGAGAGTCTGCAACGGCGAATCGGCAGGATAAAGCGATGGATCTAAGTCGTCTTCAAACGCATCTTGCCCGAACCAGAACCTGCTGCTGCTTTGACTCGGATCGGCCGAGTTCGGCAGGAAGACGTCGAACGATGAAACAGCACCGAGGGTCGCGATATCGAGAACATCGCCCGCCTGCAGATCGAAGCTGTAGTAGTCGACGTCACTCTCGATCCGCGTACCGGAGAAGGTGAAGCTCACCGTTCCCGAAATGTCGATCGTGTCGCGTTGCCCCGACAGATTTCCGAGGGGGATGAACTCGGCGTCCTGGTAGAAATCGTTTTCACCAAACAACTGCGGAGCTTCTTGCTCGGTATAGGAGAACGACGATACGGCTCCGATGTTGCGCGGGCCGTCGTAGTCGTCGGCGTTGGCAAACGAACCGAGACCGTTGGCGGCGAGCAGTTGACGATTTTCCAAGCCTTCCATCATCAAACGACGGGCTGACTTTCGGCGAGCTTTCGTCTTGTCGCGGCGACGGCTGCGTCGGCGACGGGAGGAGCCAGTAGCATCGGAAGATGGGGTCGAGGAGTGTGACCAATCCGACGACGTGTGGGAGGACTGACGAGGGTTCATCGAGGGTCTCTGGCGGAGGGGGCCCGTGGGACCAGAATAGGAAAAGCGATAGCAGACAGCGGCGTCAATTTTCTCATCTCGTACCCAGTTCGCTCGGATAAACCGTCTGGAACGAGACGGATGCAAATTTTGGATAAATCCACGTCCGCGGATCAGCGAGTCTAATCGGGGGCGCTGCACTGTCAACGAAATGCACCGTTTCCGACGCGATTGCGACCGACAAAGTTCCCACGGTTTATGACGACACCTGTCCTAACCGCTACAAACCTACCGGAATCCGCCGTGGGAGCCGTCGTCGACCCCTTCTGCAGGGATCCGGCGGGGCCGTCTCCACGCCGGAATTACGTGTCCGTGAGCGCGGCCGGTCAGTCTGAAACCTTGATCAACTGAACCTTTAGGACGTCCCGGTCCCTTGGGCAAAGTTTGCGGCCTGGCTCCGGTCTGCAGCGTCATCGAGACCGCGTTTTCGCGACAAAGGCAGCGAATGTTCTCGGCGTTTTGTCGATTTTGAAGGGAAACCCCGAGGCTCGCGATTGGCTATTTGCTATTGGCACGATGCGCAAGCCAGCCGTTGTGTAATCCCTCGCCGGCGCAGCGGGCTCGCAAACCGACAGATCGTTTAGCGGGAATTCCTGACGCTCGATGGCGGGGGCGCCGTGGAGGTTTAACGGCTGTAGCGGTTATCGCGGTTTCTCGTAGCGAGTTAGCCTGCTCCAGGCCGCCCGGACGATGACCTTTCTTGGAAACCCGTCTCGATTTTATGCCCACGAGTGTCAAGATGTTCGACCGTTCGACAGCGTCCCCGAAAGATCAAGCGTTTCAAGGTACCGAAAAGATTGTCGGCATCTGGCGGCTCGGATCACGGCTGACACGCGGAACGGGGACAGAGTTGTTTCTAGCGCAGCCCGCTGACAGCCAAGGCAATCCTCGCTACGACTACGTGTTAAAGACCGTCGCGGGTGTGGTTTCGAACGATGTCGGTGATGTCCCCGCCGCCAACGCGATCCGTGACGCTCAACGTCAGATCGGCCAGTCGATCCAGGCGGCCGGGGTCACGCATCCGAACCTGATCGCGATTCTCGATGCGTCCGGTTCACCTCATGCGCCGTACGTGGTGATGCCTCGACTCGACGCGGTTTCGATGGACCAGCGTACGCAGCAGATCGAGCATTTTGCCGTGCCGGTTGCCCTGTGGTGGACGCGTCAGATCGGACAGGCACTGGAAAAACTCCATGCCGCAGGGTGGGTGCACGGTGATGTGAAGCCCGAGAACATTCTGATCGACGCCAAAGGGCACGTCACTTTGATCGATCTCGGTTTCGCCGCTCGCACTCACACCCCAATGCACCGAGTATTTCGCGGTACGCCGGACTACGCGTCGCCGGAGTTGATGAGCGGTTCGACCGCGGCGCTTCCTGCGATGGACGTTTTTGCCCTCGGACGCGTGTTGTGGGAGAGTCTTTCGGCTACCTCTCCGGTTTCCCAGCACGTGATCGAACCGGTTGCTGAGTTGATTGAGAGCATGGTCGCTAGCGATCCGCTCGAGCGACCGACGATCAGCACGGTCGTTCAGCGTTTGCTTTCGCTCGAAATTCAAACCCTCGGCGGTCACATCGGTCCGAGCGTCTCCGCCCAGCGAATCGCTGCCTAAACGCAGCAGCCGGTGGAGTCTCCGCTCAGTCGCGGTTATTACTTAGGATCGTGATGCACAGTCCGGTCATCACGGATGTGCTCGCGATCAAGCCGAGCAGTCCCAAGAGGCTCAGCCGTTCGATTCCGGCGACGCTAGTATCCGGGAACAACAGCGGCGGGACTTCGTAGGCGAGCAGCAGGGATGACCCCAGGAAGACGGCGCTCGCCATCAAGCCGAGGACCAACCGGTTGACCGACGGCGTGATCCGTTTGGGGTCCAGGCGAATCTGCAATTGGCCCAGTCGAGTTTGGTTCAGAACCGCGAGAAGCTGCTCGGGAGCCTCTTCGAGAAACGCTTCGTTCTCGAGGTAGATCCGCCGAGCCTGGCGGAGACGGCGAGTCGGCGTCAGTCGGCGAAACATGACCTTTCGCAAATACGTTCGCACGATGTCGAGCGAATCGAATCCGACGCCTAATTCCCGCAGCGTCCCTTCCAGCGAGATCAGCATTTTCAGCAGCAATGCGGATTGGTTGGGCAGTGTAATCCCGTGGCGGTGAAGGATTTCCGTGAGTTCATTCAACGCCCCGCTGAGGTCGAATCGGTCGAGTGATTGACGTCCATAGGTGTCGACAAAGTCAGCGACATCGATTTCCAACGCGGCTTGATCGAGATCCAGTCGAGGATTCCCGACGCCGCGAATCAACCGAGTCAATCGCCGCCGGTCACCTGAATTGATCGCGACCAACATTTCTTCGATGGACTCGCGGAGGGTCTCGTCGATCCGCCCCGTCATGCCGAAGTCGAGAATCCCAAGCCGCTTGTCGTCCAGGAAAATCAGGTTCCCGGGGTGAGGGTCGGCGTGAAAGAACCCGTCCTCGAACACCATCTTGAGATAGACTTTCGCCAGCCGCGCACCGATGTCCGGTGGGAGTTTCTCTTTCGTGACCTCGATGCGGACCTCCGAATCATCGGGCGAAACACGATGGTTGTCCCCGTTCGGCGAGCGATCCTCGCCGGCCGTTTTTTCAGCAGAGGCGGCGGTCAGGCTCTCCGATTCGTTCTTTCTCGCTGATTCCGAATGCGAGAATATCGATGCCAAGGGCGTTCCGATCATTTCTTCCATGACCAGAACACGACGGGTGCAAAGATGGTCCACCACGGCAGGAACGGCGACTTCGGCCTGTTCTGGGGCCAACGCGTCGGCAAACTGTTTCAGGCTGCTGCGTTCGCGATTGAAATCAAGTTCGTGCAACACCATCGGGCGTAACTGCCGGACCATTTCCCGTGGCCCCCAGACGGCGATCGTGTCGACTCGGGCTGCGAGTTGGGCCAGGCCTTCGAGAACCTCGATGTCCTGTCGCATCAGGCGATCGATCCCTGATCGTTGAACCTTCAGGACGACCCGACTGCCATCGAGCAAGACCGCGCGGTGAACCTGCCCGATCGATGCGGTAGCCAACGGCGTGTAGCAGATCGATGAAAAGTTTTTCTCAAAATCATCGCCGAGTTCTGATCGCAGCGTGGCTCGAACCTGTTCGGCGGTGTCCGGTTCCACTCGGCCGCGTAAGCGTTTGAGTTCGTCCGCCAGTTCGATCCCGACAAGGTCAGGCCGCGACGCGAGGACCTGTCCGACTTTGATGAACGTCGGTCCGAGCTCGGTGATTGCCATTCGGATCCGTTCCACCCGAGAATACTGGGTTAATGGCACACCCGATCGGTCTTTGATCCAATTTCGAAACGGCAGGCTTTGTGAGCGACTGAGCCAGTCGGCCAACCCGTAACGGCGCAGCACCAATAGAATCTCGCGTCCCCGACGCAGATTTCGGTACAGACTCGGAATGGAAGTCAGCTTCATCACAAGAGCTACATTAACTACGACACTGCCGAATCGGGATGCTTAAAAAACGAATCCGCTTCGCTACACTCTGGCGATTCTCCACATTTTTAGGAAGGTAGCGATTCTGGCGATGAACCCGTTTGCCAACGACTGGACCGCCGCGATCGCGACAACGTTTGCCCTAATGGCCGTTTCGTCGGCGGTTGCCGTGGTGATTGGGATTCCGTCGGCTGCCTGCGCCGTCGTGCTCCGGCAATCACACTGTTCGCACCGGGGGGCGGATGTCCTGCGACGGGGGTTAGTGCAAGGATGGTTTCTTGCGATGCTGTTTTCGATCGTGACGCCGCTGATCTTGCATGCGGCCGTCTGGGAATCGACAGCTGGCAAGTTCGGTTGGTTGATGAAGACGATGACCGGTGGAAACCTGTTCTGGGTTGGTTGGATTCACGGTGTTCACGGTGCCGCTATTGTTGCGGTCGCAACTTATTGGGCGACGCTTAACATCGAACCGGCGGTCATCAAACACGCCGAGATGGATTTCGGGCGTTTGGGGGCTTGGTTCCGCGTGCGATTGCCGCTCGCGTTTCCTTGGTTGCTAGTCGCGGTGGTTATCGTTTGGCTACTCGCCGCAACGGAGATGAGCGTCGCGGATCTGCATAGTGTTCGGACGGTAGCGGATCAATTCTATCTCTTCTATTCACTCGACCCGAATTTCACCGCCGTCTCGGTCACGACATGGTTGCCGATGTTGATCGGCGGTGTGCCCGCCCTGGTTTGGATGCGGTTGCGAAATCGCAGTCTGTTCGTCGCGGCAAAGCGGATTGGAGGGGAAGGAGTTCATCCCGATCTGAAAAGTGCCAGCCAACAATTAAATGGTTTTGATCAGCGAAGCGATTTCGGGGGCGGCGGACTCGTCGCGGCGGTCGGAGTGCTTGTTTCGGTCGTGGTATGTCAGGGAGCGATTGTTGCAGGTCTGGTGATGCAGTCCGGGCACAGTGTCCGTATCGAGCGAGGGGAGTCGATCGCCGCCTGGTCTTGGGATGCATGTGTTCGAGCGATCGGAAATGCACCGTCGCTGTTTGCGAGCGAGTACGCCTGGACGTTCCAACTCGCGGTGTTCACTTCGCTCGCCGTGACTCCCGTCGCATGGGCGATCGCTCGTGTCGGTCGAGGAAACCGTACGCTCGGTTGGGCATTTGATTGCCTTGCGACGGTGATCTTTCTCGTTCCCGGTCCGATTGTCGGTCTAGTCGTTGTCAAGTTGTTTGCCTGCGGCCTGCCGCTCGCAGAAAAACTGGCAACACAGACGCTCGTGCCAACGATCCTCAGCGTGGGGATACGCAGTGGCGTGATCGCGTATTTCATTATCCGCGTCGCCTACCGGCAGATTGACCCGTCGGTTTGGAACGCGGGTCGCATGGAACTCCCTTTATTCGCTCGCGTTTTGCGAGTTGAGGTGCCGTTGCTGTGGCCATCGATCTTGGCCGCGTTCATCATCACAGGTGTGGTCGCCAGCGGTGACGTGCCTGCCACGTTGCCAGTGTTGCCGCCCGGTGTGACCACGGTGGGCACGCGACTGTTTGGGCTACTGCACAGCGGTTCCCGATATCACGAAGCTTCGCTCGCGTTCTGGTACCTGGTGGCGATTCTCTCGCTGAGCGGAATCGCTTGGCGAGTCCTCATGCTGCGATTTCATCGTTAAGCAGGCAGATCCAGGTTCGAGAACCTGCAAGACCGCGGGTTGGGAAAGCCGGAGCCGCGAAGACCTGTCTGCGTAAAAAAAGCTCGCCCACGATCGATAGATCATGGACGAGCTTCGTTGTTCGAAAAGGAACAGGCGTTCTTTAACGCATTACCGGATTCGAAGTCGGGTAACTCGACGCTTTGCTCGTGCTGCCAGGCATGTAGCCGGTAGGCTGTACCGAGCCGCTCGGTGACGCCGTTGCGGTCGATCCGCTCGCGGTGGTTGCCGTTTGGTACTCAGGCGCACCTGTGCTCGCGGTGGTGGACGAATTGATCGGAGTCGAAGCACCACTCGGGGAGGAATCCGAAGGTGGAAGACTCAGCGACGCGACTGCGGTTTGCTGAGCGGCTGCCGAGGTGGTAGCGGAGTTGCCCGGCATGGTCATCGCGTTTTGCGTCGTTGTGTTTTGCGTCGTCGCGGACGGGGGTGTCGGTGAAGACGTTGACGCTGTTGTCGTTGCCGGAGGCGTCATGCTGCTCGGCAAAGTGAACCCGTTCGTTGGCTGCGACGAATTCGTCGAACCCGCTGCGAGTCGAGTCGGGGCCAGGTTGTTCAGCGGTGGCATTTCAAAGCCGTTGCTCGTCGACGTGGTCGGCTTGCTCGACGCTGTCGATGTCGTTGGGGTGCTCGTCTTGGCACCTAACTGATAACCCGATGGCATCGAGGAAGCAGACGGTGGCGTTGTCGGAGTGGATGCTGCATAGCCGTTCGCCGCAGCGGCAGCGTAGCTAGGAGTGGTCGCCGACGGCGTTGCTCCAGGCGTGGGGCTTGTGCGGCCTGGCATCGCGTAGGCCGGTGGAACGGATTGACCGTTGTTAGCGAACGATGTCGACGGTGTTGGGCTGCTCGAGGTCGATGGCGGCATGCTCGTCGGGAAGCCTCCGGGGACGCCGCTTTCGGGAGCCTGCGTGCGCGAACCGGCCAGTGCGTAAGGGTTCGATCCGGTCGGAAGGCTCGGAGTACTCGGGGTCGCGTTGGAACCCGCCGGTGCGGTGCCACCGGCGATGGATGCGATCGCTTCCGGGGTGGCACGCGAGGACGGTGGTGTCGGATAGGTGGTGGTCGGACCGCTTCCGGCGAGCGTCTCGGCCGATGGCTCGCCACGTCTTCCGAACATGTTCCATGAAGGCTTTCCGCTGCGGCAACCGACCGAGGGCAGCGTCACCAACACGCACGCAGCAATCGCGGCACGGCGGGCGTAACGGGTGAGTTTGTTTTCGGCGAATTCCGTTCGCTTCATCGTCGCATCCTTAGGCAAGGGAGCGGGTGCATCGAGGTTGTTTGTTGACGTCCATCCACAGCGATCGGCCGTTTTTAAAGGCAAATCGAGTTAAATCTGAAAATTCGTCACAGATTATCGCGATGGTCGACCGCATTCAAAATGCGATTGATGTCGCCGTGTCTACGGTCAAAACGGCCTCTTCCCGCCATGGTTGCCCCCGTCGTAGGAGTTTTGGTTCGACAGTGTCAATGCCAGCCGACCTAGGGACGCGAAAATACAGGGAAACAGCAAAATTCAGCCGAAAGGTTTTTGCGCGTAACGGAGGGGTTTTCTGATCGCACCCCCTTTTAGAACGGGTACCATGAACACGGGGCCAGTCAAATCGCATTCTCCAATGATCCGTCGCACGGTTGAAAGGAGCGGGCAGACAGTGATGCGGCACTCACACCATGCCGAGACGTCGGCGAGAAACGCAATGGACGGCGATCGAGCTGCATTCGGTATCGACGGTCCATCTGCTCGACAGATTGTTCCAGAGCGTCCGACCTCGCGACTGCCCAATACGAAGACGGTCGCCGTCGACGCGGATCACGAACCTGACGAGATCACGGTTGCGATCGAACCTCCCGAATCACCTCGATTGATAACCGACCGATACGCGGTTCTCCATTGCATTGACACCGGCGGGATGGGAATCGTTTACCGGGCACATGATCGCCTACTCGATCGTTATGTCGCGGTCAAAGTTCTACGGCCCGACCGTGCGACGCCCCGGCTCGTCGACACGTTTCTGCGGGAGGCCCGAACGATGGGTTTCTTGTCTCATCCCGGGATACCCCCGATCTATGAAACCGGGGTTTGTGAAAATGGCCAGCCGTTTCTCGTCATGAAACTGGTCAGTGGGATCACGCTGCGAAGTCTGCTCGGCGACAAGGCAGTCGAGCGAGGAGAACTGTTGCAGATCTTTACTGACGTTTGTCACACGATGGCGTATGCACATTCTCGGGGCGTTCTGCATCTCGATCTCAAACCGGCCAATGTGATGGTCGGCGAGTTCGGTGAGGTGAACGTGATGGATTGGGGATCGGCAAAGCATTTCAATCGGCCTGATTCGATTGCGTCTTCGCAAGACTGCGACCCCATGCATCCAACCTCGGACCAATCGACCGATCATCAAGATGCTATCGAGAGTTCAACCGCAACTGAAAACAACGACGTCGATGAGGCAAACGCGGGATCAATCGATGGGACTCCGCAATACATGTCACCCGAACAGGCACGTGGAGACCGACTCGACCCCCGCGCCGACGTGTTTAGCCTCGGAGGAATCCTCTGTGAGATTTTGAGCGGGCATGCTCCGTACGAAGGTAGGAATCCGAAACAGATTTATCGCCGCGCCATCCGCGGAAGAACGTTCGTTTGTCTCGAACGGTTGATCGGTTGTGGCGTCGACGATGCCTTGATTCGTTTGGCCGTTGAATGCCTTCAGGTCGATTCCAATCAACGTCCCCGAGACGCGACGCGGTTGTCACAAATCATGACCGCACATCAAGCCTCGACGCTGCAGAGTGTGCAGAGCGATATGACGCGGTTCTTTGAATTGTCGCCGGACATGTTCTGTATTGCCGATCACAACGGCTACTTTGTTCGCATCAACGAGAACTTTACGAAGGTGCTCGGCCACTCTCGCGAAACCTTGCTTTCGAATCCGTTTCTGAGCTTCGTGCATGAAGACGACCGGGCGCGAACGCTGTCGCAAATGTCAGGACTGCAAAACGGCCGTCCCGTCGTGCGATTCCGAAATCGTTACATCACCGCCGGTGGTGACTATACGACGATCGAATGGACTGCAAAAGCGATCGAAGGCGAACACCTGATTTACGCGGTGGCCAGAGACATCAGCGTGCACACCACCTAGATCTGTTCGCGAACAAAACCGAGGTCGGTGTTTTCGCAAAGGTGCTTCGGTCAGATCGGCAGCAAAGAATGAATCGGTCGCTAGACCAAGTCGCGATCACGAACGCCTAGCAAGTACAACACCGCGTCCAGTCCGAGTGTGGAGACTTGATGTCGTGCCGATTCACGAACGATCGGTTTGGCGTGGAACGCAATCCCCAATCCGGCTCGTGAGAGCATCGGCAAATCATTCGCCCCGTCACCGATCGCGATTGTTTGCTCGCAGTCGATTCCAATACTCGCGGCGAGCTGTTCGAGCAGTTCCGCCTTTCGATTGGCGTTGACGATTTGTCCGACCACGCGTCCGGTCAACTTCCCGTCGACGATCTCCAATTCGTTCGCGTGCACATCGTCGACATCGAGACGTGAGCGAAGGTACTCGCCAAAGTAACTGAAGCCGCCTGAAAGGATCGCGGTCCGATATCCGAATCGTTTCAAATTCGAAAGAAGACGCTCGGCGCCCTCGGTTAACTCCAGCCGTTCGGCAATTTTCGGCAGCACCGATTCCGGCAGTCCTTCGAGCGAGGCAACGCGTCGGCGAAGTGACTCGTCGAAATCGATTTCGCCCCGCATGGCTGCTTCGGTGATCGCGGACACCTTGTCGCCGACACCGGCTTCTTTGGCGATCTCGTCGATCACTTCGGCTTGCAATAACGTCGAGTCCATATCGAGCGCGACCACACGTCGGTTTCGTCGAAACGCGTCGTCTTGCTGCCACGCCAAATCCAAATCGAGTCGGCTCGAAAGATCCAACAAACTGGCTTTCAAACGATCCGGATCTTCAGGGTCTCCACGCAGTGAAAACTCCACGCACGCACGAGTCGGTTTGCCGTTGGAAATCCGTTTGGGGCGTCCCGACAAACGGGTAATCACATCGATGTTGAGCCCCTGATCAGCGACAAGCCGGCTGACCGCGGCAAACTGTTCCGCCGTCACCGCTCGCGAAAGGAGGGTCAGGATGTACCGAGACTTCCCCTCACCGCTGACCCAAACGTCGTAGGCGGAGTCCTCGATCGGTGTGTGCTTGCACTTCAGGTCCAACTTCTCTGCCCGACGACGCATCTTCTGCGTCACCTTGTCGGGGTCCACGTCGTCCGGCACGCGAACCATCAAACCGAGCAACAACGATCGGTGAATGACGGCTTGATTGACGTCGATGATCTTGCAACCGAATTTGGCGAAGTGGTCCGACAGGGACGCGGTCAATCCCGGTCGGTCTTCCCCGGTGAATCGGAACAAGATCGTCGTGGCGGTGGCTTTGTTAGACTCTTTCATAGCCCGCGAATCGTAGCGATCGCTTGCCGAGGCGTCAAAGTGGCTGGTTTGAACTTCTTTTCGCGTCGGGAAACGCATCCGCGGTCGGCGGCGCCACTGTCCAGACGCGGGCGGCGGGATGAGGCAGAAAGTTCACAAAAACTAAACGATTGCGGTGACAAACGTCATCAGGAGTCTCTCGGTCGGGTGAGTCCGAGTTGACCCGGTGAAGCTCGCGGTGCCCTCATGACGCGAGCTAAAATTCGGGCTCCCCACCCATGTCGCCGTCCTCGCGTGGGTCGCCACACCACTGATTGAGAGCCTCGATGACGCGATCACGATCAGCGTGATGAGTCCAAATTGAATCATCGACGTCGAGACGAACCTCGTAGTATCCTTCGCGGACGCAGTCTTCTTCCCCGCAGAAATGAGGAAGGTCGGCTACCCACACGATGCGGTACAAAGGGACATGTTTGTCGTCGATTTTGATCAGCGGTTTGTGCATGAGGCTCTCGCGTTGCTTCGAATGCGGCGGTTCCGCGGATGGATTAGTTTGCCAATTCGCGACTGCGTTCGGCGGCTCGGGCAACCGCGTCGATCAATGCGCCGCGTACCGCATTCTGTTCCAGCACCCGCATTGCGGCAATAGTCGTTCCGCCTGGGCTGCACACATTATCCTTCAACACGCCGGGATGCTCCCCGGTGTCGCGTACCATGGTGGCGGCTCCGCGTACCGTTTGCGCGGCTAATGCCAACGCCGTTTGGCGAGGCAATCCTGCGGCCACGCCGCCGTCGGCGAGGGCTTCGATAATGAGGTAAATGTACGCAGGCCCCGATCCACTGACCCCGGTGACGGCGTCGAGTTGGTTCTCGCTCACGCGGACGACGTAACCGACACTGCCGAGCATCGATTCGACCCATTCCACGTCCGTGCTCGTTACGCTCTCGGCGGTGCTGAACGCGGAGGCGCCTTCACCAACGAGGCTCGGCGTGTTGGGCATGACTCTCACAACGCGGGCGTGTCCGGCTCCGGCCGAGATCGTTGATAGCGGCACCCCGGCGGCGATCGAGATAACCAGTTTGCCGGTCATGTCTGCTTTCGGGTCTGCCAAGACCGGCCCAATAATGTGTGGCTTTACCGCCAAAACGACAATTTCACTCGAGTCGAATGCACTCTGTCCGTCGGGATCCTCGGAACCTGACATCATCTGACATTCAGGATAGTGCTCGGTCCACCACCGGCCGGTGGCCGGGGAAGGGGCGACCACGGTCAGTTTACTGGTATCGAGCACGCCTTTTTGAATCATACCGCCGACAAAGGCACGTGCCATTTGGCCGCCACCGACGACGGTCATGTGGGGAAGTTGCATTTTGGTTTGCTATGTAATGGAAGAAAGTTGGATCGGTTGATGTGCCGACGAGTCCGATTGAGATGCGTGCGAATCATTGCGGCACGACCAGATATCGACGCGGTAGACGCAGTCCGTAATTGGTCGCGATCGGTTCGATGGATAGCCGACCGTGACCCGTCCGCAATCGCAATGGGGGATCCATTGTGCGGCAGCCCGCGTGATTAAAACCCGGCGTGCGGAACACACTGTGGTTGGCGTCTGTCCACAACCGGTTAAGAAACCGCCCGCCCGCGGATCGCGATCACCCGACCGGCTCGCGTGAGGGCGATCGATCCCAAAGGGTCAATAAGTGCCCGCTGGACGCTGCTGAGTTTTTGCTAGCAGCTTGATCAACGCGACTCGTAGGTTCTTGATGCTCAAGGGTAGCGGTAGAAGCAGTCGGTTGGAACCACGAACTGCTTTTTGCACGATGTGTTGCTGCCGCGGGTCGACCAGCATGACCGCGGGGATGTCTTTGGTGTCTTCGTTCTCGGCAAATTTGTTGTAGGCATCCAACGCGTCGTTGCCCAATTCCGACGCGCCGAAAATGACGCAGTCCGCGGGCGGTTCGATGGCGTCAACGAATCGAGCCAACGCTCGTTCCGGGTTCGCAATGATGAGAACCTTGTAACCGCGAGCCTTGAGTCGTTCGCGGATTGCGTTTTGCAGGTCGGTTTTCGATTCCACGAACATCACAATGTAGCCTTCGCCCTCATTGGTGATGATTTGATCGTCGCCGACATCCTCCGCGTTGACTTTGGTTGCCGTATGCTCGACCGGACCGTGGTTCCCGCGTTTCAAGTCCTCCATCACGCCCTTGATGGCCGACACCATTGCCTTGCACGATTGGACGCGCAGTTCCGGATTGAACTCCATTAGGTTCAGCAGCAACTGATTAACCAAGCCTGGGATATCGGGAACGTAGTCCTGAACGGGGCGGATGTCTTGGAAACGAGTGATGTTCAGCCGAGCCATCCGGTCACGCGTCTCGGTCAACGCCGGTGTCCCCGCGAGCATGTGATAGAGCATGTTCCCCGCAAAGAACACGTCGCTGCGAGGATCGTCTTTGCGTACGTTGGTTCCTCGTTCCAATGCGGCATAGTCGATCGCCCGAGCGTTCGGGCAATCGGCGACCACCTCCGGGTTTCCACGGTCAGCGAGAGCCGCCAATCCGAAGTCCACCAACTTCGCCACACCGGACGAACTGATCAAAACGTTCGACAACTTCAAGTCACGGTGGGAGATGCCCAGTTCCGCCGCGAACGCCAAACCCTGAGCGATCTCGTAAATCAATTTCAGCGACAAATCGATCGGCAGCTTGCCACGGATTTTGACCAATTCGCGAAGCGTTTGCCCTTCGATGAACTCCATCACCAAGAAAGGATTGTGACGATCCGCTACGACGTCGATGATCCGCACGATGTTGGGATGCTTTAGTTTTAATCCCATCTTGCCTTCCCGAAGGAACTGCTCGAGTTCTTTGGGTTCATCGCGGAACCGTTTCCGCAGCACTTTGACTGCGAAGACCTCCCCGTCCTTTTCAGCGCGATACACGCGGGCGAACGTACCGGCACCAATCAGGTAGAGAACCTTGTAGTCGCCGTAGAAGTACCCGATGCGGTCTCCTCGGAGCACCTTCTCGGTCTGCAGCGTCGTAATCAGCCCGCGTCGTTGCAGTTGGTCGATCACGTCCACCAACGGCACTTCGCCCACACCGAGTTCACCGATGGCCCGGTTAACATCGAGACGTTCGGCGATGCCCACGGAAACAACGCGGTTGACGAACTCATCGGTGGTCAGGGGGGCAGCCATAGCTTTTAAATGAAAAGAACGGTTCGCAGTGGGAATAGTGCAGGAGAGGGAAGGTGCCAATGATGGTCGTTCGCGGCGGAACGTCCGAAGGCGATCCCCGTCCGAGGTACCGGTCTTCGTTCCGTGATTCCGCCCGACCGGCTCCACCGGCGTTTCCCGTCAGTGTCCCGAAGTCCCTCATTTGACCTGTCAGCGGAAGAAATTAGGAACGTCGATTTCCGGTTTCCGGTTTCCGGTTTCTGGGGCTCGGACCGCTGAGTGCCGCAGCGAAGATTCCGTTGGGGTGTCAGAGGGTTGGGGAAGTTGGTTTAGGAAACGTCAGTTCAGCCGGCGTCGACGGCAATCTGCCAATCGTCCTGCAGACTCAAGCGACTTCACCGCATTTGCATCACGTCGAAAAGTCCGATCAGCCCATTTTACTCGCCTCGCAGATTATGGCGAGACTCTTTGGCGGATTGTCTGACGGAACGAGGCCCCGGAGACACGTGTTTTGCGTCAATTTTCGAATCCCAAGACGAATCCGTCACGGATTGGCCTGGTTTCGCCCTGTCGCGGCAGCATGTGGTCCCGCGTATCGCCAATCTCTCGCACGACGCGCGGTTGGTTTGATTGGACGCGTTGAACACCTCGAAATGCAACGATTTGCCGTGCAATGCTGATTCTTGCCGGACAATGCCGATTCCTCCCGAGATTGACCGCGAACCAGTGGGCCCGCGTATCCGACATAGAACGCAGCAGCCGAAAACTAACACGGCATCCGAAAATAATTCAGCCGCTGAAAGACGAAGTCTCGCTTCGGCACGGATTTCTTCCCCTCGCGACAACGAACGCGGAAGTGATAGCATGGGATCCATGGAATTTCCCGAAAAAGCACTCGATTCGCCCGCAGGACACGAAGCCCTCCGGATCATTGACCGTCTCCGTGAAGCCGGGTTTGTCTCGGTGCTCGCGGGTGGTTGCGTGCGGGACGCCTTGCTCAGACGTCCTCCCAAAGATTTCGACGTTGCCACCGACGCCACCCCTGATTCGGTGCAGCAGGTTTTCGGTCGCCGGCAGACCATCGCGTTCGGCGCATCGTTTGGGGTGATCGGTGTGTTGCCACCGAAATCGAAAGAGAAAACCGCCGCGACAGTCACACCGACCGAAGTGGCGACGTTTCGGGCCGACGGGAACTACTCCGATGGTCGACGCCCCGATCATGTGACGTATGGAACGGCCGAGGCTGACGCGGCACGACGTGATTTCACAATTAACGGTCTTTTTTACGACCCGTCGCGGCGAGAAATTCTCGACTACGTTGGTGGGATTCCTGACCTGGAATTGATGCACCTGCGGACCATCGGCAACGCTCATCGACGTTTCGATGAAGACAAGCTGCGGATGCTACGCGCGGTGCGATTCGTGACGACACTTGGTCTCACGGTTGAGGAGTCAACTCTTTCGGCGATCGAGGCTCACGCGGATTCCATTTCGCTCGTCAGCGGTGAGCGGATCGGCGCGGAGATGCGACGTGTCGTCTGCCATCACAATGCCGTCGTCGGTTACAAAATGTTGGTGGATACCGGCCTGCAGAAACATGTTTGGCCCTCTTTAGAGAATAGTGACTGGCCCCTTCTCGAGACCCACCTTCGTCGTGCCGAGCAATGTTCATTCGAAGTAGGGATGTCGACGACGCTTTCGAGCCTTCATTCATCGATTCGTGCGGCAATCAATGACCTGAAAAAAATTGCAAACCGATGGAGACTTTCCACGGCAGAACAAAGATCGATCGAGACAGCGATTCGGCTCGCTCCCGAAATTGTGGGCTGTGCCGATGCGGCTTGGTCCCACTTGCAGCCGATCCTTATCGACCGAGATATCGACACCGTCATTGCGACTGCTGCCGCACTCGCGGAGGATCGCAGCGGCGTCGATCGTGCGATCCGCGAGTTGCAACGCGAACCCTCGTCGCTCAACCCGGAGCCGCTGTTGACGGGGAACGATCTGATTCAATCCGGAATCACCCCCGGCCCGAAATTTCGCAGTTGGTTGAGTGAGATCCGCCGAATGCAACTCGATGACGAGATCGATTGCACCGATGACGCCATGGCTTGGGTGCAGCGTCAATCCTGACCCATTGACGATCGTTGAACAGTCTGACCCACGCCCTCGTCTCGGCGATTGAGGTGCTATTGGGCGACTTCAAACCTCAGCGATGGTGCGAACTCGCGATCCCGTTCCTTGCTCAAGAACCTGATCGGGATGCCACGTTCGGAACCTCCCCTGACGACGAAACTGACCGTTCGTCCCCACGAGTCGAGGATGAACTGGGTGAGTTTGTCGCTCGAAAAGTCAGCAAACTTTTGCTTTCTTTGTAAGTCAGCCACATCGACCGCATCGCTATTCCACGTGGCCAACAGGGGCAACGATTCCACGCTTCCCGACGAAACCGAGTTTTTCCACAGCAGCGGCTTATTCTGCGTTTCGTCTTCTCGCCACGCCTCGGCATCGGGATCTTCCCAACCGTAAACGTGCAGAGTTGTTTTATTGATCTTTTGACCGATCAAAAACGCCATACTGAGAGTGACCGATTGCACGTCAGCACGTTTGAACTCGGGGGAACGTAGATCGAAACGCAAGTGAATGTGTTTGAGGTCCTGTTCGTTCCTCGTTTGCACGATCAGGAGGTGTTTGGTTCCTTGCGACTTCCCTTTGGTATCACCTCGATGCGTTGTCGTGTCCGCGCCGATGCCTATGACGTTGCTAACGAACAAATCAACGGTCTCCACCGGTGCAGTCTCGGTAGGGCCGTCCATGTTTTCGGATGAATCGACGGGTTGTTCTGGCCCAGGGAAATCGGGTTTGGGCATCGACTCTTCTGCCGCGTTGCTGCTTTCGGTGGGGCGACTTGCATCCGACGCCGTTTCGGTGAGAGGGCTGTTTGCCTCGGTCGAACTCGTTGATGCTCGGGACGACTCTGGATCGGAAGGACGAGGCTCCGGTGCAGGAGGTGGTTGCTGCCTGGTCGTCTGTGTCGAACGGGCGTTACCTAGGTTCGCCGGGCTAGCGTTTTCTGACGTCGTGCTGGGGCGACCGGGTTGCTGGGAGGACGCGTTCCGGTTTTGTTGAGGTTCTTTGTTGCTGTTCTGCTGGTTTGGATTGGTGCGGGGAGTCGCGCCGTTGGAAGCACCCGGATTTGGATGATTGGCGGTGGGCGTTCCTTGGTTGGGATTGGTGACGACGTAGGTTTCTCCTTGATCGGGGATCACCATCCAAAAAATCCCGAGGACCAATAGCAATGTGCCCAGCACGCCCGCGCCCATCCAGACCACAGGACTGACCGTGGCGGCGGGGGCAGGTTTTTTAGGTTGTTTGGCGGTCGCTCCGCGATGGGGCATGGAACGGGGCACGGCCGCGGGTGCACTCGGCGGTAACGTTGCCGCGGGAGCAGGTACCGATAGCGGATCGAATGCGGGGGTCATCCCACCACTTCGATACGGTTCGGGAAACGGGTTCGGGTTCGGATTGTTTGCTGACGACC
>NZ_ANOH01000457.1 GCF_000346505.1 Aporhodopirellula sallentina SM41 | reverse complement strand
GAGCGAGGAAGCCAACGAATGGGTTTTGGCGTTCTTCACCAACCAGGCTTCGTCGATACCAAACGCGCGACAACCCAAACCAAACACGGCAACGACAGCGAGCGCAACGAGCGCGGCGATCACGCTGACGTCGAGATCTTTGCCCACCATCTCTTGTATGGTCGACAACGAAATCGAGTGGTACGCCGTCAGCGGGTTGGTGTAAATGTCAAACGCGTGGGTGTGCCCGGCTGGTTCGACGCCCGGCGGCACTAGCGGTTTGTTGATCGCGTACGAGATACCCATCACAATCAGCAACAACGACATCATCCACAAAGATGCCGACCTCCATCCGTAGTGACGTCCAAACCATAGCGGCGTTGCAAAGTTCATACCCGCGCCCAAAATCAGCAAAGTGAACGAAGCACCCGGTGAATTGGCGTGTTGGAACATCATGCCCATTTGGCTCATCGCGAGCATCGGTGTCGCGTAAACCGGAACCGCGACAAACAGCATTTTGACCGGTGCCCACCAATCGTCCCGTTCCACCGAATGTTGCATCGCACCGTATGGCAGGACGGCGGCGAGCAGCGCGAGACCTGACAACGCGACAAATGTGATTCCCAGAGTCGTGCCGGTTGCTTCCCGAGCGAAGTGAACCACGGTGGCAGCGATCCGGCGCATCCCAATGAGGTGATCACCCTGCGAGTCGTTCGGGTCCTCATCGGAAACCTCGTGGCTCGATCGCTTGATGAACGCGTCCCAGAAGAGTCCCAACGTGGTGACCACGATCAGCGAACCCAACGCGAAGAGAATGATCACCAACGGTCGGCTGAGCGTGAGGCCGTAAAGAAGCGAGAGAGGGTTAAACAGAGGAGCCGATAACGCGAACGCAGACATTGCCCCCGGTTTAACTTTGGCTCGACGCATTTCAAACAAGATCGGAAGAACGCCGATCGAACAAACCGGCAACAACATGCCCACCAACCAAGACTGTGGCAACGATCGCCATTGGTCACCACCAAACAAACGCCGGGTGCCCTGATGCCCGAGGTAGTACCGAAGAATGGACGCGATCAGCAATCCCACCAACAACGTCGGGGCGGCTTGAGCGAAGCCCTGCAAGACTCGGATCAGTCCCCCGGTCAGCATCATCGAAACGGATTGATTCATGATTCGTCTTTCACGAAAATGGGGAGTTGATCGGGGATCTTGGTCGAGGAAACTTCGATCAGGTCACAGAGCGATTCCAACTGCATGCGATTGCTGTCGGAGAGGTTGCTGGGGTCGCGACGAAGATTCGCGATCATGGATTCCGACGCATGGTAGAGCGGTTCCCAATCCTGTTCGGGCAGGTTGGTGTCGGCGGCAATCTCTGCTGTCCAACTAACGAGGTCATCGATTTCCGAACGGGTTTGCTCGGTGGTCTCCGGTGAGGAGAGGCGATCGCGTATCTTCACCGACAGGTCCAGCAAGTCATCGGGCCAGTGATCCGCGATGATGTGGTCGTGCTCGAAGTGGGAGGTCTTGGCGGTTTCCTCGTCCGAACTGCAACCGGTGATGAGTATGGGAGTTGTAAGGTTGAGGAAGGCGAGCGAAGCGAAGACAAGACGCCGACCAGGCGACGCGATGTTCATTCGTGTCAGGGAGGTACGGAAACTCATTATCGGTACTCCGGAGTGGGGACGGAGTTAAGCAAGCGTTCGATCACGTCGTCGACGTTTTCGGTCGTGGTGAGCAAACGCACCGCGAGCACGGGGCCGGCGACATGAACGACGTCGCTCGGCGTTACGAAGTCGCGGCCTTGCAGCATCGCCCATGCCTGAGCGATTCGCTGCCACAACAGCATGCCTCGCGGGCTGACACCCAATTGGATCGCAGGCTCGTTGCGGGTCGCGTCGACGAGATCAACGAGATACTCACGTACCCGAGGGTGAACGGTGATCGTACGAGCGGTTTCCTGCAGAGTTGCCAACTCCTCGAGCGATAACACGCTCGAGAGTGTGTCGACCGCAGTTTCCTTGCCCGAGGCTGCTTCAAGAATGTCGATTTGTGAGGCGCGATCGGGATAGCCGATTTTCAATTTGATGGTGAATCGATCGAGTTGGGCTTCCGGCAGCGGATACGCACCGTGGGAGTCGATCGGGTTCTGAGTCGCGATGACGAAGAACGTCTTCGATAGGTGATAAGGGGATGCATCAATGGTGACTTGCCGCTCCGCCATCGCCTCCAACAACGCACTTTGAGTCCTCGGTGTGGTTCGGTTGAGTTCGTCCGCCAACAACACGTCGGAGAAGACCGGTCCGGGATGGAACTCAAACTCGCGTGTCTTTTGATTGAACAGGTTGAACCCGGTCACGTCAGACGGCAATAAATCGGGTGTGCACTGCACACGAGCGAGTTTTCCTCCAACGCACGAAGCGATCGCTTTGGCGAGTGTTGTCTTGCCGGTTCCCGGGAGGTCATCGAGTAACAGGTGGCCATGAGAAAGCAAACAGGCGATGACCATTTCGACCGCCTCGCTCTTGCCCAGTAGCACGCGGTTGAGTTGCTCGCGGAGTTTTATCAATGACTCCGTTTGTGGAGATGTGTCGGCAGTGATGTCGGTGACACTCATGAGCGCGGCTCCGATGCGAGTCGTCGGATCGTTTTGATATTGAGATTCATCAGGAGTTCATTCGAAAGAGATGGTTGGTGGAGCACACCAGGGAGTGAGGAGAAGGCAGCCTGATCGGCCGCGTCGCAAAACCGACCCGCGGACTCCCGAAGGGCAGCGTGGGTGGACGTCAGCGATAGCAACCAATCGCGCTGCGGAAGGCCAGGTCGGCGAGGGCAACCGGCGAGTTTCGCGCGGGTTTGTAGGATTCGCATCGCCAACGACACCCGGCCTCGCGGCCAGACCATCGAACCGATCGGATACAACGCACCCAATCCAAGGTCGATCCAGGTCAGGCGTGTCGCGTACAGCACTGCGAGAACGGCGAGCAGAATAAGACCGTGGATCCAATACGCCGCGGCGAATCGCTTGGTGACCAACCACATCGACGGACGATAGATCGGCTGTTGAAACGTTGGGGTTGGTTCGATTTCAAACCAACGACCGTCGGCTAATTGGATTTCTGTCCAAACGTGGACATCCTCCGGCAACACGTTGCTGTGCCCCGCGCCGACGTCGATCGCGGTCGGTCGGACATAAAAACCGGTGACCAAGCGTGATGACAGACCGAGTTCTCGCGCCATCAACGTCGCCGTCGTCGCGAAGAGATGGTCGCCTCCCCGTTTGGTTTTCAAAAACTCCGACACTGGTGTATCCGAGTCAGTCGCAAACGTCCGGTCAAACGTGAACTCATTCCTCAGCCGATCGACGATCGCGTGTAGTTTCTCGAGAGGATGTTCGCAGTCAGCGGTCCATGACTCGACCAAGTCGGCCAATTCTGCCTCCTGAGGCTCATCGGAGTCGGTGGTAGACACCTGCTCCCACAGGACGTCTTCGAGGACCGTTTGTGACGCCATGTTCACGACGGTCATCTGCGGAACCTTTTCACGACCGGGCATGAAGTAGCAGCCATCGTCGTCGATTGCAAAGAAGTCTTGTCGATCAACATCTTTGATGTGCAGACCCGCCGTCATCATCGGCGTCGGCAACCGTGTCGAATCCAAACGCAGCACTTTGAGTTGATTGACGGCGGTGTTCGGTTGAGAATCACCGGTCTTTCGGATCACGAGCGAAGGATCGCAGAACCATGCCGCGCCTTCGTTGGCTTGTCGAACGAGATTCTCATTTCGATGGGATGCGGAGTTGGACCATTCCACACCGTCGAATGAATCGTAACGGTTCATCGCGAGCCGGATGCCCGTCGGACCTGCCCACTGAATCACCGCGTTCTCAACGGCATCTTTCAGTTTCAGATGCTTTTCGGCTGGCATGCGATCGATGGAAAAAGAATTGCCACCCTTCTCGCTCTTGGCGGTCTTCTGGTGAGCTTCCAAGACGCGTTCTGCGGTCAAGCCTTGGCGGCGTTCCCACTTCATCTTCCGTTTGGGTTCACCAATGGAATCGCTGAACATGTCAAACAGCGTCGATTCGGTGGATTCCAAGAACAGGTCCGACTCCACCGCACCAAACGATTCCGCATGGTCTCTCGCAGCAATCGCCGCATCACCGGTTCCGACGCCACTGCGAGCGGCCGGGTCCGACCACTTCGATCCACCGCTCGTCGGCATGAAGCCAAACGTCAACTGAGTGGAATCATGGAATCGATCTCGAACAAACCAACCGCTGATGCCACAAAGTACGACCGCGGCCAAAACAGAGGCAGGGCGAACGCCGTGGGAACGTTGAACGTTTTCAACCGCACATAAATCCAAACGTTCCCAGTGGTTGGCCACGAGATGCCACACGCATCCCGCCATCCAGGTAATCGCAATTAATACGGCATACTGGCTATCGGAAATTGCCACCGCGAAAAGGGTTAAGAATCCGGATGCGATTAATGAGGTGGCACGCGTTCTCGCCGAACCGATCGCCATGCCGAGAGCCGCAGCACCGAGCATCGTCAACATGGTCATTTCGTAGGCGATCGGTGATCCCGTGAAACGAGCAATGAACGCTGCGACCAACGGCACCAGAGGAACCGCCGCTGAAATGATTGGCGTTTTACTCGATGCAAACAGGGCACCGGTGAAGCAAAACGCGATGCCGAGCATTTCCGCGATGAATAGGGTTCTCGATTCGACCCCGTAACGCAGAGCGCTGACTGCGAACAAGGCGAGGAATGCGAGGACTGTCGCTTCGACCGATTGGCGGCTCAGTTTTGAATTGGCATTGGACAGCAGGTCAGATAGCAAGCGTTGCATACTGCACCTCCTTCCAGAGGCCCGCCAGAGCAACCGACAGATTTTCGTGACGTCCGAATACGAATTGGCGGCGGTTCCCATTGCCACGTCGGCAACCGAGTGGATTTTCCACACGCACAATCACGTCGCCATGAATCGAACCGGTAATGCAAATGTTCGGGCAATTGCCAAACGGTTCGACCGGGTCACAGGCCTCGCCGTCGATCGCGATGTCTGCCAGGGCATCAAGCATCTTTCGGCGACCGTGTGCGCCAGAACCATACCGGAGTGGTCGTTTGCCCAATCGAACGTCGGCTGCGATTCGTGATTGATGCAGCGATACGAGGATGCTCGTCGCCACGCGGACGCGGCGGGCCAACGACTCCCGGTCGGTATGAAGGTGGGTGTCTAGCAGGACCTGCACGCGTGACGTTTGCGGATCACCGCGTTCGGTCACGATCAGCGATTCGCAGCGTGCCGATGCGGCCCAGTTCACGTGTTTGGCCGAGTCGCCGCGTCGGAACGTTCGGACGCCAACGAAGTCACCGCTTTGACCGCCTCGATGCCCTTCGCCTTCGTTCGCGTTGTCGAGACCGGTGACCGGCATAACGCCGTTGATCGGATAGGCTTTGGGCCAGACTGTTAAAGAGTCAACGGCGAACAGGTCACGGCGAGCCGTCCAGATTCCAAAAGGGAACGAACACGTGACTTTGGGTTTCACCACGGGGTAGTGCCCCCGCAATTCCGGAGTGACCTCCAACCCGTAGTCCGCTCGACACAACGGAGGCACCCGCGTCAGTCCGACGTTGGGTCGGTTTTCGTCGGTCGTTTGGGAGTCAAGGTATCCTTCGATCGCCAATCCCATGACGGGAATTGGCAAACGGTTGTGAACGCTCACTACCATTCGGCAGGAATCGTCTTCGTGAACCGCATTGGTGGACGGGCGAAGCTCACACCGCGTCACGCGAACCGCGATCCATGGCCACACCATTCCGGTCGCGATGATGGTGGCCAACGAAGCGGCGAGGGGCCAACCGATCGGGCTGAAATACAATCCAATGAGAACACTGGCGAGAGTCGCCAACGCAAACCAGCCGACGGGTTCTTTGAGCCAATAAACAAAACGATTTGCCCACGGACAAAAGTCGGTCGTCATCATGCGTGACAGCCAACCTTTTTCGTGAGGCGCAGCATGGGCAGTTGCCATGGGACCGAGCCTTGAGAACGGAGAGAAACGGGCAGGAAGTCAGCCGCGTTCCACTCGCAAACCCAATGGCAGCGCGTAGGCGCATACGGACCTAAGGCTGGCGTGGGAGAGGGATCTGCTGACTTCTAAACAGACGAGTGCTTTGGCGCACTCGGAGGCCCGCGAACGGGCGGTCCCGACCGTTCGATGCTCGAAAGCGTGAAGTCCTCTACCGGAGCGATGCCCCGAGGTGTCGGCTCGATCGTTGCCGTGACGAACACAGCCAGCATCGCCATCGCGTGACGCGACAGGTAGAAGTTCTGGCAGATACTGCACGTATCCGGGTCGTGCTCGTGCGAGGGAGCATCCTGTGACGGAGTCTCGGAGTTGGGAACGTCCGAAGATGGCCCGTTTGATGCGGTGGCCGCGCCGTGGCAGTGGTGATGGCAGCAGCAGGAGAGTTCGGCAGTGGCTCCGCCTGATGACTGAGCCTCTCCAACCGAGTGTTGAATCGTCCCACAAGACGACTCGGGCCCACAGCATCCGACGTGCAACCATCCTGCGACGTTGCTGGTCAGCAACGACACGAGGAGGAGAGAAACCGTCTGAAGGCGTGGTTGGAACACGGTTGGGAAGTCAAAAGAGAAAGCTGTGCAAAGCGTCAGCGAGGGCACTTGCCCTTGGTGCAACGGTCTGCCAAGCAGAGCTGTATTCTGCTCTGCTGATACTCGCCGTCAACCGCGATTGTTCACGACTCCGGTGGCGTTTTCCGAGATTTATCAAATCTGAACCACGTGGGAACACCATCTCCTGGTGCCAAGACTTACCCTTGTGGAGGGGCGGGTGGCTGTGCCGAAAAAGAGGCTGTTGTCACGGCGGGCGACTTCGCAGTCCCTGCGGGCTACACCCAGACGCGACATATTGCCATCGACCCAGCCGGCTTACGCGACCAGGAACCCTCGCGTAAAAAGCACGTAGTTAATTGTTGACAAAAAACGGTTGGCGGACATCTGCGGATACAACCAGTCCCCTTACCCGCCCTTAGCCGCGCGATGGCGACCCATTGGCATTGAGCAACCTCCTCTCGGGAGGACGCTTGTTTCCCGCAGTCGCCCGGCCAGCAGTGTCTTGCCAGGCAGTGTCTTTCTCGGCAGTGTCTCGGCAGCAGTGTCTCGGCAGCAGTGCTCCGCCATTCGACTCGTAGTTCCTACCCAACCTGTTCGGAGTTCGCTCCGGAAAACCATCCCACTGCGTAGCCAACCCGCCGCGTGTCTTCCCTATCGTGATGGGGTGTTGCCCGGCCGAGCAACGAGGGACTGTGATTGCACGGGCTCAAACAGCCCACTCGAAACAATTACCAATACAACCTCTGCCGGAGATTCGGACGATGAAATACCTGCTGCTTCTGTCTCTATGGATTGTCACGGGGGCACTCGTGCACGCCGAAAACACTCAGCCCAATGTGCTGTGGGTGCTGACCGACGACCATCGATACGACTCGATCCGCGCGTTCAACAAGATGCTGCACGGCCGCGAAATGAGTGAGCTCGGCTATGTCGAGTCACCCAACACGGATCGATTGGCCCAGATGGGGACGACCTTCATCAATACGTACTGTCAGGCTCAAGGGTGTGCCCCGTCGCGGGCATCGATGCACTACGGGCGATACCCGTTCCGTTCTGGGATCTACGAATTCGAGTATCACAACAACAACGCCGAGCATTGCCGACCAACGCTCCCGGAAACCATGGCGGAGCTCGGCTACCAGACAACACACGTTGGTAAGTTGGGTGTCCGGATCAAAACCATCAAAGGGAAATGGGCTGCCCCGCATCCGATCTACCAACAGAGTTTCTATTTCAAAGATCTCGCCAAAGACGGGCTGTGTGCGTGGGGGAAAGATTGGATCTCTGTCATCAACGGCCGGAAGTTTGACAAACCATTCCAAAGTCTCGAGTACTTTGTCACCCCAGATGGCACACGTGAATACTGTTCGCTCGAACTCGAGGAGTTGATGCCAGAGTATGCCGGCACCGCCGCTATGACGATGGAAAAGTATGACCTCCTGCGTCACTACAACAAGAAGAAGGGCAAACATGTCGACAGTGGGATGATCCTCGCCGGCGTCAGCGCTCGGGAAGCCGGGAAGACCCGCGACGGGTACTACGCATCGATCTTCGTCGACTTTCTAAGGAACCAAAACAAAGCGTTCCGAGTTGGCTCGCGAGACTATGACGGTGTTGATACGAGCAAGCCGTTATTCTGCCACATCGGATTTGACTTCCCGCATACGCCTGTATTGCCACCCGCCGACTATCGCAAACGCTTCCAACAGCACGACTACAAGATCCCGGTTCTTGACGAGAAAGAACTCGAAACCATGCCGGCTCAACTCCGTAAGCAAGTCGCCCACGGTTATTCGGATCATTTCACCGATGCGGAAAAGCTCGCCATGATCCAGGACTACTACGCGTTCTGTGCGTATGGCGACACGCTCGTCGGGCAAGCCACCGATGCGTTCATCGAGTACAGCGAATCGCAAAACCAACCTTGGACGATCGTTTACGTTTGTGGCGATCATGGTTGGAAACTGAACGATCACGGTTCGGTGTCCAAGTTCACGCCTTGGGACGTCGACAGTCACAACCCGATTGTCGTTGTCTCGTCAGACAAAGAAGCTTTTCCCGCCGGCAAGGTTGTGACCGACTTCACCGAATTCGTCGACATCGCGCCGACCATTCTCGCCGCCGCCGGTGCGGATTTGGATGACGCGAAATACGACTATCTCGACGGCAGTGACTTGGCGGGAATCGTCTCGGGCGAGATCCCATCACGTGACTACGTGATCGGTGAAAGCCATGCCGTTATCGGCCCGCGTGCCTTCATTCGAACCAAAGACTATGTGTTCTCGATGCAAACGCGACCCAGCAAAAAGCGTGGCGAGGACATGGATTGGGCTCGAAACACATCGTACGAAGACCTCGATCCGGCGCTCTATCACATGCCGTCCGATCCGAAGGAAGTTAACAACCTCGCGTTCAATCCGGAATTCCAACATGTCGCCAGCGCGATGAAGGAAAAACTGCTCAACATTGTTCTCGGCGACAATCGTGTCGAAGTCGATTGGGGCGGTAACAAGGCACTCGGAACGGAAGTCTTCCGCAGTAACTTTGCTCCGGGCGCTCACGATAGAAAACTCAACTTCTAATACGAAGGAATACTCCATTGCTCAGAATACTCGCACTCTTTCTCGCGGTCGCTGCGCTCTTGCCGGCAATGGCAAACGCAGAGGACCGGCCGAACATTGTTTTCGTTCTCGCCGATGATCTTGGACTCGGCGATGTCAGCTATTATGCACGAGCGATTCAGAATAAAGAACCATTCGTAGAAACGCCCAACATTGATTCGTTGGCGGCGCAGGGACTGTGGTTTACCGACGGGCATTCCGCGACCGCTCTATGTGCACCGACTCGCTATGCCGTGATGAGTGGCAACAACAACTACCGTTCCTACGCACCGCCGGGAGTGTGGAGCACGTTCGCACGGTCGGCGTTCAAGGAAGGTGAGGTCACTCTAGGCACTGTCGTTCGCGATGCAGGTTACAGCACTGGTTTCATCGGCAAGTGGCATTTAGGTGGTGACTTCTACGTCCCCGGTACGAAGACCATTTATCGAGGCCCCAAGTCCGGTGACCTGATCGGGAAAGTCGATGTGACACGATGGATCGGCCGCGGTCCAAAGTACTGTGGATTCGATTACGACTTCACCACGCCTTGTGGTGTGCAAGGGCCGATGTATTTGTTCTACGAGAATCAGCAGTGGTACCCGTGGGCCGACGATTCGGAAATTGTGTTCTTCAACGAAGACGTCGCCAAGAACCCGAAGGACGTCAGCGACAAAGGCCCCGGTCCCGGAGATTCGAATTGGGACACGCGTCAGGTCGGCAAAATCCTTTCGTCCAAAGCGGTCGATTTCATCCACTCAAACGCAGAGAAGGACTCGCCCTTCTTCCTCTACTACTGCAGCCCGATGGTGCACCTGCCGCACTGCCCGACCGACGAGTTTGACGGTCGGCAAGTCAAAGGCAGTTCTGTCTCGCCACACCTCGATATGACCGCCGATCTCGACATGCAGATCAAACGAATCGTCGACGCCCTAAAAGCAACCGGCGAGTTCGAAAACACGCTCTTTGTCTTCTCGGCCGACAATGGCGGGTTGCAGGATAAGAAAGCAGCCAAACAAATCGGCTATCAACCCGGCGGCGAGTGGAACGGTTCAAAGAACACGCCGTTGGAAGGCGGGCACCGCGTGCCGACCTTTGCCGTATGGCCGGGGCATATCGAACCAGGGGTAAGTGACGAGTTGGTTGTGAACCAGGATATGGTGGCCACGTTTGCGTCGTTGGTTGGTACTGAAATTCCCAAAGGGCAGGCTCAGGACTCGAATAACTTGTTGCCGCTGTTGACCGGAAACGGCAACTTCGAGAAGCGGGAATATTTCATCAATCAGGCAGGTGCAAACCAAGAGTTGATGCTCCGTCGGATGCCTTGGAAATTGATCATCCAAAGCAATTTTAAGCGGACGGTGTTCGAACCAAAGTCTCTCTACCACCTCGAAGATGATCCGCACGAAGATAAAAACCTAATCAGCAATCCAGAATTCAAAACGATCGTGGAGCAGATGTTCCAAGAATACATGGACATCGTCGAATCCGGTCGACCCACCGCACCGGGACGCTGAGGCGGGATGGCCGCTCGACTTCCTCACGCAACAAGAGAATTGAATCATGGTACGCCTCCTGGTCGTTTGGGCTTCGTTGTTCGCGATCGCTCCACCGTCATACGCGGTTGCCGAAAACGAACGACCCAACATTCTTTGGATCATCACCGATGATCAACGGCCCGATTCGGTATGTGCTTACAACCGGATCGTTTACGGGCAGGATGAAAGTCCACTCGGCTATGTCGAGTCACCCAATATCGATCAGCTCGCCGCCGAAGGTATCCTCTTCACCCGTGCGATGTGCAACTCGCCGGCATGCGGTCCGTCGCGTGGGTCGATGCATTCGGGACGCTATCCGTTTCGCAACGGTCACTACGCGTTCGAGTTGACGCACCAAAATCCCGATTTCGTTCGGCCGGTCGTCCCGCAGATTCTTCGCGAGCAAGGATATGTCACCGCTTCGTTCGGCAAGGATGACCCGTATATCTATCGATGGGGGCCCGGCCAAGGTTTTCATGACCCAGGTTTCTACGATGTGAAAGTTCACAACAAGCACAGTTTGCAGAAGAACGGAGTTGGTGACGTTGCCAGTTTGGTCGCCTTCGGAAAAGGTGGGCTCTTGGGCAGTACAGAGATTGTCTTTTACCCGGACGGGCGTCAGCGGAAATACTTCCTCAAACGCAGCAAGGGAAAGCCGACGCAGGAAGATCTGGATGAGTTGGCTCGAACCAACGAGGAGTTTGAAATACTCCGCTCTTACACGTGCGGTGGTCTGAAGTCGTTGATCTTCGGTGGTGAGAACCCCAAGCCAGCCGACGACACCGCCGACGCACACATCGCGACGGAGATGGCGAACTATCTGGCCAATGCCAACCGAGCGTACGAGACCCTTTGGGGCGAACAACGCAAAGGGGCTGATCCATCCAAACCGCAGTTCATTCACCTCGGTTTTCATTTCCCCCATACGCCCGTGTTGCCGCCCAAATCGTTCCGCGATCGTTTCAAAACGAAAGAGTATCGCGTGCCCGACTTTGACGCAGAAGAACTCGCAAAACTTCCGCCGCAACTCGCAAAGCTTTACAACCAATGCAAAGTTGACGGCATGACCGATGCGGAGAAACTGCAGGCGATTCAGGACTACTACGCGTTCTGTGCGCATGGCGACGCACAAATTGGAAAGGCCGTCGACGCGTTCAAGATGTACTGCGAAACGGCCGGTCAGGAGTATCTAATTGTTTTCACTATTGGTGACCACAGTTGGCATCTCGGGGAGCAAGGCATCGAAGCGAAATTTGGTCCATGGGGGCAATCGGTCGGCAATGCCGCGATTGTCGTCGCCAGCGACAAGAGACTCGTTCCCGCGGGCGGGCATTGTGACGACATGGTCGAGTTCGTTGATTTTGCTCCCACCATGTTGTCGGCCGGAGGTGTTGACCTAGCCGATCCACAATTTGACTTCCTGGACGGGGTTAGTCTGTTCGACGTGGCATCAGGTGCGGCGCCCAAACGCGAATACATCGTCGGTGAAATTCACCTCGTTGCCGGACCACGAGCCTACCTGTACACCGACCGTTTCCGTTTCTCGATGCGGAGCCGACCGTTTTCCGGCCAAGTGAACGAAGAGAACTTCGGCAAAGATATGAAATGGGCACTGGAAGCTCCTGTCGCTCAAGTCGATCTGGCTCTCTACGACCTCGAGCGTGATCCGCTCGAACGCAACAACGTGGCTAACGATTTAGAGTATCGCGAACTCGCCGCATGGTTTCGCAACAAGCTCGGTAACATCGTGCTCGGCGACGGGCGTGTGGAATGCGACTGGAGCCAACCGAACAGTTTCGTGATTAGCAATTTCGCGGAAGGTGCGGACGATAAGAAGGTGGACATTCCGGACGCTTTATTGCCCACGAACTGATCGTAGTCTCGACGGAAGTCATCGTGCCGCATCGTTTTCGCGATGCCATTCTTGAACCGAAATTCTTCGAGAATTCACCCGCGGGTAAATTGGATAGCTCGCCGTGCCGCGGTAGGCTGGTGAGAAATCTCTTGGCACCTGATTGGAGAAATCTAATGAAGACGTTGTGTTTGGTTCTGGTGGGGCTGTTTTGCGTTGTCAGCCCGTTGAATGCGGATGAGCCGCAGGCTCCTGCGTCGATGGAAATCATGATGCAGCAAATGATCAAACTCGGCACCCCCGGCAAAGAGCATGAGATGCTCGCTAAGTTTGTGGGTGAATGGGACTGCGAGGTGACCGAGTACCCGATGTTCCCCGGCATGGAGAAAACGGTCTCCAAGGGCGAGGCGGAATTTGAATCCAAGATGGGTGGTCGAGCGATCGAGCAAGAATTCGAAAGCGAATTCAATGGCATGGAGTACAAAGGAGTCGGCTTCCTCGGCTACGACAAAGGCAAACAGGTTTATTACAGCACCTGGATGGACAACATGTCGACGCAATTCATGTACGCCGAAGGAACCTACGACGAATCGACCAACACGATCACCGAGAATTGCGAAACGCACTGCCCGCTCGGTGAAATGAAAAACAAGATGGTGACGAAGTTGAAGTCAGACGACGAGTTCGTGTTTGAAATGTACGGGCAACTCGAGGGGCAACCCGAAATGAAGAAGATGATGCAGATCGTCTACACTCGGAAGTAACCATTCCGATTCGGATCGGAGGTGACAATCGCGTCCGGTTGATGGACGCGCGGCCGTCGGCGCGAGGGCGTCAGGACGCTACGCGTCGTTCCCTTTGACGCTGTCGATTTTGTCTTGCATGGACTGGTCACGGTCCGTGCGGGTTCCAACTTTGATACTCGTCGTGATGCGCGGAGCCCCCATCGCGTGTACCCGCGTGTGGCATTCTTTAACGGCCGCGAAAACATCATCCCAATCGCCTTCGATGTTCGTGCCGTATGCGTGGAGTTGGTGCTTCAATCCGGCTTCCTGCAATACTTTCTGACACTCGGCAACGTATTGGCTCACCGAGACACCGACGCCCATCGGGACAACGCACAAATCAATGATGACTTTCATCTCGGATGCTTCCTTTTGAGTGGAGCCGCAATCGGTTTTGGTTCACTGTTCCCAAAGTCTATCCACTCACGCCGCGGCAGGTAGCGTGCTGGGAGTTTAGATTCGGCGGTGAGCGACTTCCGGAAAAAGNGCTGACCGCTGGCGGCGAGAAATCTGGATATATGGAA
>NZ_ANOH01000456.1 GCF_000346505.1 Aporhodopirellula sallentina SM41 | reverse complement strand
GGACTCCAACGATTGTGTGGATGCCGGAACGGCGCTTCGCTTGGTCCGGCCTACGGGGGCGATGCGAAATTGACGTGCGTGAATTGGTTGATGTGCGTTGGCACGGGGTGCCCCGTGGAGAACTGCGGCTAACGCCGGTCGGGTGATTGGGGTTACCACGTAGCTCGGTCTTTCCAAGACCGAGAGCAGGCGTCGGTTGGGGGATGGCGCGAGGTGTTTTTTTATTGGATTGCGAGATCGCTCTTGGTTCGTCTGTCTCGGAGATGCGGACCTGCGTGGGCTGTGATCGGTCGCGGGTGATCTTGCGGTAGGTGGGGTTGTCGGGGTAGGTAAGGGATGATGCTTTCTCGTGCGGGATCGTTCTTTGAGGAACGGCTCGTTGGTGCAAAGCCGGACGTGTTCGCTTCCCTCGCCTGTTTTACCGCCTTTTTCGCCCGACCATCGTGACCAGAATCGATCGCTACATTCTGATCCTCTTTTTGCGCACGGTGTTGGTGTGTTTCTTGTCGCTGGCTGGGATCTTCATCGTCTTCCATGCGTTTACCGCGTTCGATGACCTGGTTGCTCAGACGCGAAACGGGGACAGCCTGCCGTGGGTCGCGTTTCGGTTTTATGGGCCGTACCTGATCATGTTGTTCGACATGACTGGGGCAATCATCACGTTGATGGCGTTCCTGTTCACGGTCGGTTGGCTGCGGCGGACCGGCGAGTTGACCGCGACGTTGTCAGCAGGCATTTCACACGGCCGGATTTTTCGTCCGATGGTGATCGCGTCGGGGGTGATCATCGTGTCACAGTTGTGCTGCCGCGAGATGGTGATTCCGCATTTCCGCAGTTCGTTGACGATGAAAGCGGAAGACCTCAACGGCGAAATCGAGCAGGCGGTGCGCCCGACGTTCGACCAATTTGCGGGCATCTTGATCGAGGGAGCGACGCTGCGCACGAAAGCTCAAACGATCGAGCACCCGAACTTTCGTATCGACGCGGACTACGAGGGCTTCGGCGATCTCTTGATTGCCGACGACGCGGTTTGGATGGAACCAGGGCAGACGCAAATCGGAATCGGTCAGAACACCGTCACTCGGCCGGTGGGACCGCCGGTGGCTGGGTATCTGCTCCGCAACGTGAAGGAGCCCGAAAGCATTCACCGCATCGCGTCGGCGGGACGCGGCGAACAGCCGGTGTTGTTGACGCCGGCGGATCAATCTTGGTTGCAACCAGGGGAATGTTTCCTGGCCACTTCGGTGCATCCGAACATGTTGCACACCGAGGACACCGCGACGCGTTTAGCGTCCGTGTTGGAGTTGAGCGGCCGGGTCCGCAACCCGGCGGTGCATAGCAGTTTGGCGTTGCAGACTCAGGTACACGAACGGATCGTCCGGGCGCCGTTGGACTTCGGCCTCGTCATGTTGATTCTGCCGCTCGTTGTGAACGCGCGAGGACGCAAATTGTTCGTGTTGATCGGCGCCGCGGTTGGCATGGTGCTCGCGTTCTTCGCACTGAAAACGTTGGCGAGCGCGCTCGGCGGAAGCGGGACTCTGTTCGCTCCCGGCATCGCGGCCTGGTTGCCGCTATTGGTGGTCTGCCCAATCGCCTACGCACGGCTGCGCGCGGTTCAACATGTTTAATTGGTTGGTCGGGTGACGTTAAGCGTGTGCACCGGCATTTGATTCGGTGCGGTTGCGGGTTCGTGGGAATGAATTCTGGCGATTCCAGCGACGGGGATCTTGCGCGTCGGGCTTTAGGATTATTTAATAGTCGATCCGTTCACCGGCGGCGTCGAAACGTGCGTCGAAGTCGATTTGTTCGAGGTACTCTTTAAGTGCAACGACTTCGCGGGGTTCGAGTTGATCTTCGATCGATTCGACCGCTTCGGTGATCAAGCCCAGCATGCGGGCGACTTTGAGGTAGTCAAAGCGATCGTATGTCTCGCCGGGGCTGGACCGTTTGGCGAGCGATTCTTCGATCGGTTTGCGGAAGGGTTTAAGGGCTTCGTGGTCGAGCGGTTTGGGCCAGTACAGCTCGCCGGTTTGCATGTTGATCTGCGACTTGCTCAGCCTTTCATAACGCGAACGCTCCATCACCCGTTTGTAAGCGGCGACGCGGTCTTCGGTCTGTTGCGTGTTTTCGTCTTCGCGGAGTTGGCGGAGTTCGTAGTATTGCTCGACGCTTTCTTTACGGTTTTCGAGACGGCGGTTGAGGGCCTCTTGGAGCTGCACGGCGGAGAGTGATCGCAGGTACGCTCCTTTGCCGAGCCCACGGGCATAGTCGCCGCGGGCTTCGAGAATGTCACCCGCCGCAGTAGAGGCTCCGTCGTCGAACAATCCGTCGTCGGCGTGTAGCGACGATAGAAAGCAAACCGAGAATGCGAGTGGAATGGTGAGGAGCGTGTTGCGTTGGGTGAAGCGATGCATGAGAGCGTATGAAGGTTGGGTGTTGGCCGGATGTCGGTGCGACGGCGGCGTTGCGCCGCGTTGGTGCGTGAGCGTGCGCGTTGGGTGGTGATCGTTCATTCTGCGGTTGGGCAGACTGCGGGCACGCGGACTATCGCAGCACGTAGAAGTAGAAGGCGATCGCGCCGAGAATGGCGATCAAGACGATCGGGTAGGTGAGGCCGACGACGGCGAAAGGTGCTTCGGGAGCTTGCTCGCCGAGAGGTTCGTCTTTCGATTGCACCGAGTCGGATATTTTTTCGCGAACGGGTTTTTCTTGCGTGTCCATGATGGTCTCCATTTCAAAGGTTCAGCAGGCTGGATTGCTTGCTGGAGGTTTGAAAGGGATGCACGTTGTATGCCAAAACGCGAAGGAGACGTGCGTGGCAGAGCGAGTTGGGGTGAAGGCTTTCAGCGATTTAGGGATGGGGAGGGGCGGCTGGAGCGTGGACTTCAATGGTTGTGTGGGATGCCGGAACGGCGCTTCGCTTGGTCCGGCCTACTGGGGCGATGCGAAATCGACGGGCATGGATTGGTTGATGTGCGTTGGCACGGGGTGCCCGGTGGAGAACCGTGGCTAACGCCGGTCGGTTGATAGGCTCACCCACGTAGCTCAGTCTTTCCAAGACTGAGAGCAGGCGTCGGTTGGCTGTTTTTGGGG
>NZ_ANOH01000455.1 GCF_000346505.1 Aporhodopirellula sallentina SM41 | reverse complement strand
GACTTTGGTGCGGTTGCCACCCCAGACTTTTCGATTCGCAACCGCTCGACGGATCGCTTGTTCGCCTCGCCAGTGCGTTGCGTCAGCCCCGGGATGACGCAGGAACGTGAACAGGTCATCAAGATGCGTTTCCAAGAACTTTGTGAAGCGTTCATTGGCAGCGTGCGTCTTCGGGTGACGCCCCAACTCCCACATCTGCATCGTCAGTCGACCTGCCATCACCTTCGCGATGCAGTGGTTCAACGCTGTTTGGTTCACAAAGAGCGGAATCTCAAGGCGAAGCTTTCCAAACGACATTGGGGTGAGGTCTCTCGTTTGTTCACGCGTCTTCGGGGTGTCCAAGGCTACGAGGCCGCCAAAGAAGTATTCGATGAGCTGGATAAGTTTATCAAACCGATCAACGCCGAGGCGCACACAAGCCTGTACGAAGCCGGGGAAGACCTTCAGGCGTTGTATCGCCTAAATGTTCCGAACACGCTTCATCGTTGCCTACTGAGCACCAATGCGATTGAGAATTCGTTCCGCACGACACGCCGCAAGCTCGACCGCGTGACACGCTTTCGAGCTGAGACGGATCAAACAAGCCGTTGGCTTTCGTACGCGTTGCTGGAGGCCGAGAAAGGCTTTCGTCGGATCACTGGATGCAAGTCAGTACCACATCTGTTGGCAGCCCTGGCGAGACCCGAATCAGAAACCAGCTGAAAATGCCTCCGACCTCCTGGAGCTCGCCTACGGCGATCTCCAGGAGGTCGGGCTTGTTGCCCACTCAAACCCGATCACTTACGTTTTAACAGAGAGACCATCACGAGTTTCAACAACGAATGGGACATACCCTAGCGCAAAGGGGGCTGCGGCTGCGAAGCTTTGATCGCTGCAGCGCGCCGATGCGTTGACTGCGACGATAGGGTTAGTGAGATCGAAACGCGTGATGCGTCAATCCATTAGGTCGCCCTGTCCGACCGGCTGAGCGTTGAGTTCTTCATCGGAGATCACCAACTCTGGGTGTTCGTCGAGATAGGCACTCATTTCGCTGCGTTCGAACGGAACCGAAGGTTTTTCTGCTTCGCAGCCCGCGCTTAATAAGACGACGGTTGCCAAGGAAAGTGCAATTTGAATTCGCATGGGATTGGTAATGCGGAAAGAGTCATGGTTTGAAAAGCCGGACACTGCGAACGCGTCCGGTCGTAAGTACTGCATGTTGGAATGCAGCGAGAGAATTTGTTCGCAGCAGCCCCTGCCGAGCAACGCAGAAAGATGACGTTGAACGTATCGACGGTGAACGCGGAAGTCTTCTTAGTCGGTGTCGAGCCTTCGCGGATGCGTGGCCTGTCTGCCGTTCTGTTGAATAACGAACAGCCGCCTGGCGTTAAACCTGGTTGTTCGTATGAACCGCAAGGAACGCCGGGCGGCTAGCAGACTCTCCGATCGGCCTAAGGAAAGTCAGTGATGACTTCGCTCGATGCTCGCGTACCGAGAGCACCCCACAATCCATAGGGGCTCGGGCTACCGGGGACCGATAGCGGGTCGTCGTGCGCCGCGTGCACACCAACTTGTCCCCTGTTCCCGTCGCCGGCTTCGATGGAATCGGTCACGAACTTGACCGCTCCATCACCCATCAGTACGTGGACTCCACCTTGGTGACGACTGCTCGGTGGGGCAACCATGATTGAGTAGTAATAGTTGTTTCCGCACAATTCGGCGTTGGGCGGCAAGATGGTTAGCATTTGCGTGAAGATCGGCAACAGCGATGCCCACTTCATTCCGCGTTGCTGGTCAGCGCTTCCTGTCAACGCGTTCGGTGCGGGCGTGTCGGACCAGAATTGTGGGCGTTCAGGATCGATGCTGACGCGACACGCCAAGTTGCCTCCTGCGTTAAGAATGTTGGAGACTCTGTTGTCCGCTAAGTGAGTTCGCTTGTCCCGATCACCGAGATCGGTTGCGATTTCTCCCGCAAAGATCGTGTTCGACAAACCGTCGAGAACGTCTCGGAACTTCGAGTCGAGTTGAACGGCAAATGCTCCACGTTGGGACGCTCGGACTCGCTCGTTCATCGGGGGCGTCCCTCCGCTTTGTGGAATCCCGGTCAAACGATTGAGTGCCCCGCCAAAGCCGGTGTCACACGAGTCGCCTGTGCACAATGCGTAGTTTGTACGACCCGGAGCAGGAAGTCCGATCCCGGGATCACTAGGACAGCGGAGTGTGGGGATGTTCGTCAGCCAAGGATCGTAGTAGCCCCACGTGACATGGGACGAGAGGGGCATCCCCGGCCACGGACCCATTGGGTTGTAAACACGAACTCCGCCTGAATCATCCGTGGTTTGATACGGGTTTGCGATTTGTTCCCAGAGAGCTTGCTGCTCAAAGAAGGGAGTAAGTGGGACTAACGCAGAAAGTTCTAACCGGTTGTTACCCCGCTGGCCGCTCTCGTGGCGTCCGGAATGGGTGCCCTTCGTACCGCCGCCGTGTACAGGCAACTGCTTGTAAGTCGAGTGGTAGTTGTGGATAGCGAGACCGATCTGTTTGAAGTTGTTGCTACAACTCATTCGTCGGGCCGCTTCCCGGGCGGCTTGTACTGCGGGCAACAGTAGGCCAACCAGGACTCCGATAATCGCAATCACAACGAGCAGCTCAACGAGAGTGAACGCGTTCCGCTTCATTCTTCTGTTCATGACGCACCTTTAATAAGTAATGTGTGAACCTGCGTTCGCGTTCGCTTAACGAACGTTCCGAGACGCAAAATGGCTACGATGCGTGTGAATGACTCGTTGGGCAGTTGCCTCGAATAGAAAATTTCGATGGACGGGATTGCAGGATGATCGTGATGCTCAAGCCTCTAAAGTATAGTTAATGGCAACGAGCACGCGATTAGTTTCCTGGTAGAACAAGTGTTCGATAAATGCTTTTCGAATCATCCACACTGATTGATGATTAGTATAGGGTTCGAGGTGAATGGGTGATTGGAAGGACCACGCGTTTGAAAGCAAAAGTGCGCATAGCGCTACGTTCCACTGGGGCTTTGTGGGTATAGGCAAGATGGCGAGTGTGTTGTGCCCGTCTTTACTTTTGATCGAGTCAAGTTTGCAGTGACGCAATCGTGAACGCCGCAGCGCGATCAGATTGAGGCAGCCCAAAGAAATACAGAACGCGTGGCACACTGAAAGTAGGAGATGTCTCTTCAAGCCGTTGTCGACCCAAATGTATCTTTGAACCAAAAACGCTTTAGCAATTAGGCGGCTGCCGAGAGAAGCGACCAGCGCAGAAATTGAGAACAAGGCTTCGTTTCGCCCCGGGTTAGACCGCTGAATTAATTTCGATCAATTGACCGGCGGCTAATTATGTAGCCAATGGCGTTAGGCACCGGATCCCTGGCGACCATAACGCCATCAGGCCGGATGCCGAAAAAAACGCGATGTCGCCCTCTGGGCTGGTGGTTCGGTTCAGGAACCTTCCGCAGGCTCGCGGCACCGGCAGCGGATGTTTGGGCGTCCGTCTTAGAATCAACGCCATAATCCCAGAGTATCTGCATAGCAAAGTTCTGACTGATTTCTCCGACTGCGCCGACCCGCACCAGGGCGAATGGTTTGGGATCCCCAGGGAGAGAAAGAACGTTTTGTGATTAGCAGACTGGGCTCTCCGACACCGCGGCCAACGCCAAGTTTTTGGTAAGCGATCGGATAGGTTCTTCAAGGTTGACGCTTAAGCGATCAGGGAAGGAACCATCTTGGGAGATGTACAGGGCCACGACTAGCCATTCATTCTTCTGCGTTGAGCAAAACGTTGAAGTTGGGCGATCGATCGAGAGATCCCAAGGAAATTTCAGTAGCCGATCGGTCAATAAAAAAATCTAATGTTTAAGAATATGATGCACTGAGTAACTTTGGTTTGGGCCGCGGCAATGTTATGATACACTAATGCTGTAGCGGATATGTTGTCTCTACGTGTTCTGTCTTAACAGATGTTTTTAGTTTCGAACATTGAAGGTGGTGTTATGAATGTTATCTCAAAGTTGTTGTGTCAGATTGCCTGTTTCACGGTCATTGCATCGTCTACCGCGTTCGTGGGTTGTGGCGCAGATGAAGGATCGAAAATGATTCAACCGGAAATGAGCGCTGAAGAAATCCAAGCGAAGGCGGATTCAAAATCTGACGAAGTTGTTGACCCTACATAGTCGCAGGTTCGGATCCTGGATCGCCGCGATGCGTCTTTAGGCTTTCGCTGTAATGTGTTGTTGGGTTTGCCAAGTTTGTTATCGATTGCTTATGACTTGTGCGCTTGATTGGCAACACGCTAAGGAACCTATCTGGATGATTTGGTAGTTTGATCAAGCGGTGGACGTTCACGCTGGTTCTGTTGCGGTAGTCGCAGCGAATGTCGAACGGCTGATATACTTCGGAGTGATTCAAAAAAGTCCCTGGTAGCAAAAATTGCCACCAGGGATTTTGTTGTTTAGTGATAATGCAGTTTGTCTTAGAACTCTTGATCGATCACTTCTTTCGCAGCGCGACTTCCGAGTGCTCCCCATAGGCCATATGGGCTCGCCGCACCAACCAGGTTGCTATTGGTATTGTCGTAGTAGTACGGGATGGCGGCTGCCGAATTTCCTGCTTCGATGGAATCGGTAATGAACTTGACCGCTCCATCACCCATAAGAATATGGGCACCACCTTGGTGACGACTGCTGGCGGACATGGGACCGCCATATACCGATCCGTTGTGCGACAGGATGCAGGACGCGCTGTTTGGTGGCAGGATGGTAAAGAAGCCAGAGAACATTGGTCCCCAGTCTGCCCATCGGTATCCGCGGCGATCATCGCTGCGATTGATCAGGTTGCCGTTGGCATTGTTACGAGCAACGCTTGGGCCCCAAAATTGTGGGCGTGTTGGATCGGCAGAATCACCACATTGACCTGGGTTGGCGTAAGAGTCTGTACCATTTGGGGCACTGAACGATGATCCAGAGATGACGCGAAGGTCCGTTCTGATATCACGGTCGCCTAAGTCGGTAGCGATTTCTCCTGCCATAATGGTGTTCGACAAACCGTCGAGTGTGTCACGGAAACGCATCGCGTGCCGTGGTTTGAACATGCCACGGTGTCCGATGCGGGTGCGTTCGGCGACTTGGGCGAGCGTCGCGAGCGAGTGATACTGACCGGTCGTTTGACCGTTGGAGGCTGGGTTCGTGAGTTGATAGACATAGTGTCCGTCGCCCAAGCAGGCTGCGTAGTTGGTGCGACCTTGTGCAGGCAAGCCGGTGCCGGGATCACTCGGGCAGCGCAGGGTTGCGATCTCCGTCGCCCATGGAACATAACCATCTTGGACCCAAGGGTTGGGCCCCATCGCACTCCAAGATCCCGTCATCGTGGTGCCGGTCGTGTTTTGGCGACTGGGATTTGAGATCATTTCCCAAATGGCTTGCTGTTCGAAGAACGGCGTTAGAGCGACAAGCATGCTCAGTCGTCGTGAGTTGCGTCCTCCTCCTGAGGTGATGTTACCGCCACCTTCGCCGAAGCCTTGAGAGTTGTTGATGCTGTTGGTACCGCTGCCTTGAATTGGCAATTGGTTGTAAGAGGAATGGTAGTTGTGAACGGCCAGACCGATTTGTTTGAAGTTGTTACTACAACTCATTCGCCGTGCCG
>NZ_ANOH01000454.1 GCF_000346505.1 Aporhodopirellula sallentina SM41 | reverse complement strand
AGAACCTTTCCACGTTGAGTGAATCGTTGCGGCAATACCTTGTTGGCGAATACGAATTCGTGCTCGCGTCCCAGTCGCTGCGAACCAATGTTTCGGTTGTCGAGACCGCGCTACTGGCATCGGCTATCGCGGGCGAACCCAACGCCGAGGCGGCCTACGGTGTTGCGTTGTCGTTGTGCGACGAAGTCGGCGACGCGGCAACGCGTGTGCTCGAAGGCCTGCAAACGCATGGGCAAGAAGCTGCGGCGGAACGCGTCGCGATGCGTTGGCTATCAGCACGCGACCTGAACGTCGAACAACCACGATCGTTGCTCGGCAAGATGCAGAATCAATCGGGGATGTTGATCACCAGAGCGGTCCGTGAAGCCGCATGTCGTTGGGCGGGCCGAACCGGACAGTGGTCCATGCTAGCCATGGCCGCGGCCGAAGAGCCCGGCCTGTATGACACGCTGAGTGAGCCTTCGATCGAGGACGCACGACGCCGCGGACGCTCGCTGCACGTCGAGCGTTTGTTCGCCGAAGCGATGCTGCAAACGGGCAAAACCAAACAATCTCTTAAATTGTGGGAACGCATCGTCGACGATCATGGCGCCGATGACTTTCCGACTTTGCTGCGGCTCGCCGAGACCGCCGTCTCGGTCGGATCGGTGGCTCAGGCGAGCACTCGAATCGCTGCGGCTCGCGCGGCCGCGTTGCAAACGGTTAAAAATGGCGGTGGGCAGGTTCAGTCGTCACCCGAGGTGGCGTTGACGAACCTTCTCGCAGCGAACCTCGAAGTGCGGCAACTGAACTTTGATCGCGGCCGGGCTTTGCTCGAGCGAGTCGTGCGATCTTCGCGAGCGGGCTCGGACCTGCGTGGTCGTGCTCAGTGGATGATTGGTGAAACCTTTTTCATGCAAGAGAAGTTTACCGAGGCCATCGCCGCCTATCGGCAAGTCGAAGCGATCGGAAGCAGCGACCAATGGACTGCCGCGGCGCTGGTTCAGGCCGGAAAATCCTTCGAACAATTGGGGAGGACACGTGAGGCGACAGTTTGTTATTCAACCCTTGTTAGCCGGTTCGGTGATTCGCCTCATGCCGGTGGCGCACGTCGCCGCCTCGCGGCCATGACGTCTAGCGGCTCTTCTGCTCCCAGCACGATACGACGATGATCCCCACAACATTCAACAATACGTCGCGACATTGCTTCGGCAGTTCTCGTACGACTGTCGTGCCTCAGCCATTTTGTCGATGGGCAACTTATCGATGGGTAACGTGTCAAAGGCCAGTTTATCGATGGCGAATTTGTCGATGGCTCGGGATGCTCGCGTTGATCGTCGGGTGCGTGCCTAGCGTTTGGGCCGAACCACAGCAATTCAATTACAACTCCGGCAACGGCTATAACCAAAACGGCTTCACAAGTTCGTCACAGCCAAACAGCTATTCCAACAACGGCGGTTTCGGAGCCCAGTCGGCACCCGCGGCTCGGATCGCCGCGGCGCCACAAAACGGTAACGCGACCGCGAATCAGTTTTCGATCCCGGCTGCTCCGACCGAAACGGAACCTGCGGCGGACGATGAAGGGTCCGCATCGTGGGAGATGCCGGCGATGTTTCAAAAGATCTCCGAAGGCGGATGGCTGATGATCCCGCTTGGAGTTTGTTCGTTGATCGTGATCGGTTTGTCGCTGGAGCGATTGATTGCACTGCGACGATCACGCGTCATTCCCAAACCGTTCGTGCGGCGGTTCACCGAATGCGTGGAAGATGGACAGTTGAGTTACGAAGAGGCGACCTCCATTTGCGACGAATTTGATTGCCCGGTTGCGGAGGTCTTCCACGCAGCCGTTCGTCGTTGGGGACGGCCGATGATGGAAATTGAACAAGCCGTGATTGATGCGGGTGACCGTGTCGGTGATTCACTGCGACGGTTCCTGCGTGTCTTTCACGCGATCAGCAACGTCACCCCGTTGATCGGTTTGTTGGGGACGGTGTTGGGAATGATCCAGGCGTTTGAGAATTTGAGTTCTCAAGGTGGTGGCGGGCAGAGCGACCTTCTCGCCGCCGGAATCAGCACCGCGTTGATGACGACCGCCGGTGGGCTGAGCGTCGCGATCCCGGCGTATTTGGCGTACATGTATTTCAGTGCGAAGTCGGACCGGTATCTCGGCGAGATCGACAAACTTTGCCAACGAGTCATCGACTGCATATCAGCCGAAGGGCTAGAGAATTCCGGAGCGGCGAAAGCACCCCGGAAACGCCGTGCCGCCTAGTTTCGTCTCGTAAACCACTCGCTTTCTATTTTGCCCTTTTATGATTCGTCGTTCGACTCCCGAAACCGCGACCATGAACCTCACGCCGATGATCGACGTGGTGTTCCTGCTCGTGATTTTCTTCATGGTCGGCAGCAAGTTCGACGATGGCGAAGAGCACTTGCAGGTGAACGTGCCGGGCGTGGGCGAGATGCGATCAATGGCGAGGTTGCCCGATGAACGCATTGTTGAATTTCAATCTTCGGGTGTGCTCACTCTCGATGGTGCGACGGTGACTCCGGAACAGCTAACTGGGGTGCTCCGGTCGCAACACCAAAACTATCCTGCGCTCAAGGTTGCGGTGCGAGCGGACGACACTATTCCATACGGGCAGGTGGCAGAAGTTCTTCAGCGGGTCCGCGCCTCCGGTGTTGAACAAATCGGAGTCGCGACCAAGAGGCGATGAGAGCTATAACGAAGAACAGATAGCCGACCTTTCATCCTCGTCATACGGTCTTCTACTCTGATTTCGTCGACTCCATCAGCGGATCACTTTTGGCACAACCCGACCGCGGTTCGGTTGGTTGCTCTGCTGGCGGTCGGACTGTTGGTCGCCACGATCATGCTGTTCCGACGTCGCAAGAGCAGCGGGCGCGCTGCCGCGATCATTTGCCTGATCGTTTCAATCGGACTACACGTCGCGATTGTGATTTGGGTACCACGCCTATCGATGTTCTTTTCAGGTGGCGGCCGTGTCGCCGAAAGTGGTGACGCACCAGGTGAGTCCGCTGTTTCAGTCGCGGTTTTCGATCCCAACTTCGCGGAAGCAGACTTCTCGGATCTGGAATCGCTCTCGGACGAACTTTCGCGAGGCGAAGATCATGAATCGGACGACGGCGCCGAGATGCTCACTCCGCTCTCGCTCGGCCAACCGATTGTGGATTTGCAAGTACCGTCGCAGCCGAACGTTGCCGAAGACGTAGCTTCGCAACCAGAGACACAGGCCGAGCCAGCAGTCACATCGCAGCCGACTGAAAATCTGTTTCCCGATACGGTGCCTGCGACACTCGCTTCGGCGAAGAACGAATCGCCCGGCGAAACATTCTCGGACGTCGATGATTTGCTAGGCGATTGGCTCGAGGAAACGTTAGCCGCTGACCCCGAGCCGGATCCTAAACCCGAACAAACTGCAGTGGTTTCGCCACAGCCATCGTCGAAGGCGGATTCGCATATTCCTGAGACGGCAAGTGTGGAATCGTCTGCAAATCAGCAACCGGCCTCGGGGCCTGTCACGAATACAGCGTCTGCCAACCCACCGCGGCGCGCCCGTGCGCCCAAGACGCACATTCCCGGTCAGGTCGATGAGGACTTCGCGGCACGTCACGGCGCGGCCAAGACCGAGGCCCTTCACGCAACCGGCGGTGACGCAAACACCGAAGCCTCCGTTGCCGCAGCGTTGAAGTTTCTCACCGACCAACAACGAGCCGACGGGGCCTGGGATCCACTCGCAACCGGTGCCGGACGCGAGCGAGCACCGCTCGGCCTGCAGCGTGGTTCGGCGGGGAAACGCGCGGAAACGGGTTTGACCGGTCTCGCCCTCTTGTCGTTGCTAGGGGCTGGTAACACGCATCAAACGGGCGAGTATCGTGACAACGTTTACCGCGGGCTGGTCTATCTACTCGGACGACAACGCAGTGACGGATCGCTCGCCGGTGACGCGTCGATTTATGCGGCCCACTACTGTCACGCGATGGCTTCGTTGGCGCTCGCGGAAGCGTCCGCGATGACCGGCGATCCCGCCGCGATCGAAGCAACTCGGCGAGCGGTTGCGTACTCTCGATCGACACAGCACCCGGTCACCGGCGGATGGCGATACACGCGTGGCGATGCCGGTGACATGAGTCAACTCGGTTGGCAAGCGATGCTGCTCGATACGGCTCGACGCGCCGGCGTTTTTCAAACCAATCTCGAACGAGAGAACGATCAGCGGATGCAGGCCGGCGTGGCTCGCTTCTTAACGACGGTTCGCAGCGGGAAAGCGGGTGGCTTGGCTTCCTATCGGCCGGGCGAACGACCGACACCGACGATGACCGCCGAGGCGCTCGCGACCCGCTTGTTGATCGGCGAGAACGTTCCACCGGCAACCATCGAGGAAGCGAAGTCCGTGTTGATGGGGGCGTTGCCCGGGCAAACACCTGGTCCCGATAACTTGTACTATTGGTACTACGCGACACTCGCGTTGCATCAACTTCAAGATGATGCATGGGAAAGGTGGAACGACACGATGAAGCGACGTTTGCTCGCCACACAGCGACCTGACGGCAGTTGGCCGGATACAACGTTGTGGGGCGGTTACGGCGGCACCGTCTATACGACGTCGATAGCAACGTTGTGTCTGGAAACTTACTACCGGCATCAACTCCGCCGATAGTTTTCCATGTAGACGTTGGTGCTACTTCGGTTCGATCGCCGGCAGTGGGCTGTCGTCACGGGCGAAAAACATGAGGTGTTGCCACGGCAAATCGTTGTACTCGCGAACGAGTTTGAATTTCGACGCGGTGTACTCCTTCATGATCTGATGTTTCGACATCTTGTGCAGCGGTTTGATGGGCACATCAGGATCTTCGGCGCGGTACTCGAGAAGTGCGATCACGCCTTCCGGTTTGAGGCTTTCCCGGATCGACCAAAGCATCGACTGCGGATGTGAAAACTCGTGATACACATCGACCAACAGAACCAAATCGACTTCGCCCGCCGGTAACCGTGGGTCATCGACTTTGCCGAGGATCGGTTGGATGTTTGTGACGCCGGCGCGAAGCATGTTCTGTCGCAATTTCGCGAGCATTTCTCGCTGGATGTCGACGGCGAGTACTTGACCGTTCCACTTGTCGTGTTCGTTGCCTGCCTCGTCGGATTGATCGGGGCCGGAGTCCGCCGTCTTCTCATCGGCATTTTCGGCGCGGCAGGCTTTCGCCATCGGCAGCGTCCAGAATCCGTTGCCGCATCCAAGGTCGACGACGGTCATGCCGGGGCGAATGCCGAGTTGCCCGAAGGCCTCGACGGCACTTTCTTCATCGTTGCGTTCGGGGCGAATCAGCCACGATGCCCCAAGGTGGGACATCGGTTGGGCAACGATCCGACCCATGTACGTTTTCCTCGCCTTTTCTTTCGGGCGAGGATTGGATTCGGCGGATGTCTCCGGTGCAGTTAATGGTTTATCTGCGTGGGCATCGCCGTGGTTCAGTAGGCACGCCGAGAACGCGACTGCGACGAGACACACGACGAACCGATGGCGGTTACTCCGCGTCATCGGTGACCAATTCAAACTGAGGCTGGAACGCCTGGTCGAACGAGTAAACGTCGTCGAAGTCTTCGCGGCGATCGTTCTCGCTCTTGCGCATCTGTTCGATCCGGATCAAGTTGTAAACGAGTTCTCCAAAGTCGCTCGTTGTTTCAAGGCCCCAACGTCCGAGGACCATCTTGGCGAGATATCCGTATTGGTCGATCGCGTAGAGGCGGCACGCCTCGCACAATTGTTGTCCGGTCAGATGCCGAGGGGCATCGACATCGGGTTCATCACCTTCGCAGTATCCGAGCGGACCGATCCGGTCAAGGTTCTCGTGAGCGTACTGCAGTGATTCTCGGATGAACTGATACGCCTCGAGTTTATATCGCGGGTCTTCGCGAAGGAGATCCCGCATGGCTTTGAGTGGCGAGGTCATTTGTGTGCGTTTTGGGAGATAGCGAAAATGAAACGGTTCGTCCGATGTGCTCAATCCGCCAGCAATTCGGTGCTTGCGTCACTGAATTGTACTCCGCAACTCGGTTCACGGCATCGTCAGAGCGGCAAATCTGGAACACGAAAAACGGAAGTTTTTGACGGTTGAGACTGCTATTTCTTGCGTTTTTTGCCTCGGGACGGGGATCCCTCGCCCACCTTGAGTATCTCAATGACGTCACCGGATGGGATCATGATCCGGCGTTTATCCTCGGTGGTGACAATCAATTGGCTGGCGAGTATGTCCTGGGCTGCCACCCGGCAGGTGCCCTCCCGCGTTAGGATTTTGCTGCCAACGGGGGGCAATTCCGACGCGAGTGACTCGTAGGTATCGAATTCGTAACGGAGACAACATTTTAGTCGTCCACAACGTCCCGAGATTTTGCTCGGGTCCAAAGAAGCCCTCTGCAACTTTGCCATCTTCATCGATACCGGCGGCATCTTGCTGAGGAATCGGCTGCAACAAACCTCCTGACCACAATCACCATAGTCGGCGAGCAACTTGGCCTCGTCGCGGATACCGATTTGTCGCATTTCGATGCGGGTTTGGAATTCGCGGCCGAGCAGTTTGACCAACGCACGAAAGTCGACCCGTCCCTCGGCAACGAAATACACGATCACTCGTTCCCCGCCGAGTAAACGTTCTACGTCAATCAGTTGCATCGGCAGACGCAGCTTTTCGACATGCGGTTGGCACGCATCCAGGTCGCGGCGCGTCATCTCTGACATTTGTGACCAATCACCTCGATCGGTCGAGTCGAGCCGTCGCAGAATTCTGCCTTCGGTTGGTTCGTGAATGCCTTCGATCGCCGCCGGAGTTGCCTCGCAAAGAACCGTCGCGATTTCAGTTCCGCGTTCGCTGTGGATCACCACTTCGTCTCCGTAACGAAAGCTTTGTTTCGCTGTCATTACACCGAGATTCCGCATGCTTCCATATCGGCATACGTACTCTCGCTTTGACGCCGAGGCCGCTTGCTTCTTTACCGACGAATTATCCGGTGCCGGATCACCCGCCGCCGAACCTGCCATTGCGGGTTGTTGCTTTCCACGGACGTCAGACGTCGAGGATGCGTCAGGCGCCGAGGAATCGTTGAACGCTGAGGAGTCGTCGGGCGGCGGAGGAGGAGTCGGCAAAACGGTCTCGTGTTCAGGTTCCAGCAATAGTCAGCAACAACTATCGAAACAGACGGTTGAACGCTTCGATAGTTTTCTCAGCGGCGGTTTGTGAATCCGGCAACGGGAACGCTTCCGCACACAGGTATCCATTGTAACCGATGTCGCGAAGTGCCGACGCGATCGGTTCGAAGTCCGTGTGTCCCAATCCAGCGGCCTGGCGGTTGGAATCGACGAAGTGAATGTGGCCAATCGCGTCGCCACCCTGGCGCAGTGCCTCGGCGACGTTGGCCTCTTCGATGTTCATGTGGAACAAATCGGCGAGCAGCTTGACGTTGTCGGTCGACAACCGATTCAGAAATGCGACCCCTTCGGCAATCGTCTTGATCAAGTTCGTTTCGTACCGGTTGAGTGGTTCGTAAATCAGCGGGACGTTGTAGTTTGCCGCGTGTGGGCCGAGGGCTTCGAGTGATTCGGCGAGCAGATCCAATGCCTGCTCGTGAGAAACCTCGCCCCCGAAACGACCCTGCATCGAACCAATGATCGCCGGCGCCCCGAGTGGTCCGCCAAAATCAATCATCGAACGAACGAAGTCTTGTGCCGCGGTACGTTTTGCGGAATCCGGATCCGTCAAACTAAGACCATGTTTGACCATGCCTGCCCCCGTTCCCACGGCAGCGACTTTCAAACCGGTGGATTCGACGAGGCGTTGCAGTTCACCATCGGGGATCGCGTCCGGGCCGGGAGCGAAGACCTCAATCGCGTCATATCCGAGTTTCTTCGCATCGTTGAACGCGTTTTCGAGGCCGTCCCAATAAACGAACGGGCCACCACGGGCTTCTTCAACAAGGCTCACTGTGATTGCGGATCGAAGCATGTTTTCTATATAGGGTTGGCGGGGGTCGAGGATGGAGGCAGGACGCGGTGTTATACACGAGTTCGCAGTCCGAGGCGAGTTCCACTGCGACATCGGATCGGTTAAACTCTCGCTCACCCGCCCTCGTAGCTCAGCTGGATAGAGCAGCTCATTCCTAACGAGCAGGTCGCAGGTTCGAATCCTGCCGGGGGTATCTTCCTCTTCCGTTTTTGCCCAGTGAACATCGGTCTTCTTGAACGCTGTGCCTTCTGGTAAAGCAGAAGATCCCAAGACCCGTGACACCAAAATGCTGCAGTCTTGGCGTTGGCTGATCGCGTTGGCTACCTGCCTACCCGCAGTGGTTGTTGGGCTCGGGTTGGGCCTCGAGCAGTTTGTTCAGCATAACTACCCTAGCCAACTGGAAACATCCCGCGTCTTCTCGCAGAGTGGCGTGAGTGATGCATCGTTATTCACTCGAAGACCTGCCGGCCCGATCGACGTTCGGATTGTCGTAGCAATTGACCACATCGACTGCACGAGCTTCAGGCAACACTTTGAGCCGGGTGAGCTTGCCGTCGACCAACGTTCCTTCGACGGTGGTTTGATTGGGAGCGTGAAGTTTAAAATCCACGTCCCATTCTTTTGGCCAACAGGGGAACAGGTAGATTTTGTCCTCGAATGTTTGCATGAGCATTTCTTGCAAGCCCAGCATTCCACTTCCTCCCCAGTTGTGATCCGGCACCCAGTCGTGCCCCGGACCCCAGAAGGTCGGAAATCGACGCTGGCTATCGTCGAGTTTCTTCATGTTGAATTCTGTCGCCTCGGGAAGCATCCGCATGCGTGCGAAGAAGATTCCGTCTTGATGCCAACTGATGACGTTGCCTTTGGCAATGCTTTCGTCGAAATTCCACGTGTTGCGAAACGTCTTCGTGAGCGATCGATCTTTGCCGTTGAGGTCGAATCGGTTGAACGGAAACAACGGGTAGAACTGGGGTGCCTCTGTATTGCGAACCGATTTGTATGACGCCGCGGGCTTCAGCACGGGGGTACCGTTGATCTCTCCGAAAGTGAAGTCCGGGATCCGGTCTCGGAGGTTTTGATAGTATGACCTGTCACGCAGGGTCAGTTTGTCTTTGTCGAGTTGAAGAATGCCGTCAACGCATGCGGCCAGCCCGGCAATGACATCCACTGGATTGGTCGCGCCGCGATAGGTTTCGCACGATGTCGATGGGAAGATGATCAGCTTCCCGTTGCTATCGAGTTCACTGCCAGAACGCATCTTCTCCCGCAAACGATAATGTTCATCAAAGAAGACGACCGCGTTTTCGATAAAGGGGACATATCGATCAATGTCGGTTCCGAAATAGCGGTGGTATTCCAGCATCATGTAGGCATGTTCGAGTTGGGATTCCCAGTGATAGGAGATGAAGCTGTTCGCCATCACACCTTTTTCAACGGGTGCCTTGTAACCCTTGTTCGCATCGGCAAGCGGATCACCAAAAGGAATTTCCGGGCCACGACTGCGACGGCTTTTGTTGCCCTGCCAACCCCATCCCGAACCAACCGCGACTCCCAGAACGCTGTTGTATTCTGAACAGACGATACCGTCATGCTTGAAGTGTTCCTTAACCCGTGCGCGAGCGCCTCCGAAGCTTTTTCGGTACAGTTCCATCTGCGGTAAAATGGCATCGTGATCGCCACATTTCAGCATCGGCCAGTACACTAATCGCTGGTTCTGCGCCGTGAACACGCCGCCGCCCCATTGCCGCCAATCGGGGTCTTGGTTGTAGTTGGATGCGACCAGTCGGGGATCGGTCGTCAAGTTGCCCCCGTTGAATCGTGTCGGATACTCGCCCAAGGCGTTGCAGCCCAATTGGTAGCGAAACAAGTTGTAATTGCGTGAAACGCGCCACTGCTTGCTCGATGGCGAAATCACACCCGGCTGAATATGGATCCAACTCCGATCCCAAAATTCACTCCACCATTGGAGCGTATCCTGTCGAGCCTGCTCCAATTGACTCTCGGACTCGACTGCCAATTCCTGCAGGTCACCCTTCCATTGATCCGGCGTATCTGTTTGGTCAATGTGGGTCACAACACGAATGTGGTGTTGCTTCGCCGGTTCCTGTGATGTCAGCTTCCACCCCCGGAACGGATGTCCTTGATACGTCCCGTCGGTTTCGCCTGCGAAGGCAAATCCTTCTCCTGTTAGCAACCCGCCGAACGTTCGTCCTTTCAGGTCGTTGCCGATTTCGTCGTTGTATGCCGTCAAACTCTGTTGCTTCAGAAGCAAATCTCGCAACTGATCATGGGAATTGCGGTGAAAGAAGAGGATCTCGTTGTCCTCGCCCGCAATCGTGTCTTTCGACACCAGTAGCTCGCCGGGATAGGCACTCAAGACGAACGATTCGTGCTCCGATATCGTTTTGTCCGTCAGACGCCAGTTCTCATAAACCGCGGTTACGTCGATGTTGCTGTCGGACTCAACCTCTACGTGGATGATCGGACGAGAAACTTCTGCCCAGATCGAGAGCTTTACCTGGGTATCGCCTTTTTCCGTCGTTCCTTGTATCTGAACTCGCCCTTCTTGCAGATCCAATTTCTGACGGAAATTGATGCCGAGCAGTGGACTTGGATTCAGTTCTATTCGCACCCGCCCTAGCTTTAGGTATCGATAATCTTCCGCAAGACTTCCACTTCGTTGCATGTAGAAATAGACGTTGCCATCCTCGACCCAAACGTTGAGTCCAATGTCGCCCCCACCTGCAGGCATTGATTCCCCCGAGTTCTCGCTCGGGCTGTCCCAAACGACGTTGTAGTTCTCGATCGGGCTATCAGCAAATAGTGGGGACGCGAAGAACAATGCCGCGAAGAATAGGTTTCCGAATCCGAGAGGAGCGGACCAGGATTTAGGTAAGTGGAAATTCACAAGATGCTCGGTTTAATAGGGCAGAGGTTTGGCAAGCTAATCGCGTCGAGTTTAACACGTTGCATTTCAGTGCGAAGGCTTCCATTCGCGATTCTTTATGTTGTTTGTCTTATGGTCTTTCGACCGGAAAAGAATATAGATATTGCATGGGGTATGGCGTTAAAGAAGATCGTAAATTCTGTCGTTTGTTGACTATGCTTGAACTCGCTGGCTTTGTATTCTCCCAGGACGTTCAGCGTTCAAGAAATGCGTTTGCAAGGTTACTGAAGACGCATGTGAAGAAACGCTGTTTTGTTGGGAGTTTACTTGTTTTTAGGAGTGTTTGATGCGACTGATTAGTTTGTTTGTGTTTTTGGTGTTCCTTTCTTCATCGCTTGTGGGCTGCGGAGATAGCGGAACAAATCAAGGTGCGGACGATGTCGGTGCAATTTCAGTTGATGAAATGCCGCCCGAGGATGTCCATCCTCCTGAGTGATTCGGTGCATCTATGCATGCGATATTTTTTATGTGGGATGTTGCCCTCTTTCTGCCGCCTCGGCAACATCCCGCATCGTTCGCGGAATCATTCGTGGCGATTCGTTTTCTCGCGGCGCAGTCGGCTTGGAACTTGACTGGAAACCTCGGTCAACCAATTAGCCAGCGGGCGTTGGCCCCGGTTGTTTCGTGCAACCCGTTGTTCTATGGAAACTGCGGCTAACGCCGATCGGAAGATAGATATTCAGATGGGTGCATCGTTTCGCGTAAGGCATGTTGGACGTTTTGCACTGTGCGTTTGTTCTACGAAAGTCTCGAAAGACCGCGGAATCTATTCTGTTAGCGTCAGGCAGTCGCTTGCTATATGGAAGGAAACGTTCCTGTCTGCATGCATGACGTGAACGCGAAGAGGCCAGCCCTCAGCGGATGCTGTTGGCTGGCCTGCGTAGCTCGAAATGCGAAGGTTTCTTGCGTCTTAGTGGTTAGTCATTGAATCCTTCGATCGGTTCTTTTCCGGCTCGCGTTCCGAGTGATCCCCAGAGGCCATAGACCGACGGCTGACCTGAACTGGCGGGGGCCGCGTCTTGATTGCCCGATTCAATACTGTCAGTGATGAATTTGACAGCACCATCCCCCATTAATACGTGGCAGCCGCCTTGGTGTCGACTCGACGGGGGCAAGTGCCCCACGTCAGAGCGATTGAAATAGGTTACACAGAGGGCGCTGTTCGGCGGGCCGGTGGTGGTGACTACCGCGTTGAATGGTCCCCCAGCCGCGTAGCAACTACCACGGCGACGAAAATCTTGGTCATATGGTCCAGTGTTTAGCCAGAACCTTGGGCGATTCGGGTCGCGATCAGCGATTCCTACGCATGCGTTTGGTGAGTTGGCGTTGCCGTCGCCCTGTTGATTGGGCTGGGTTGTAATATCGAGGTCACCGAGATCCGTGTTGATTTCGGCCATCGCAATCGTGTTGGACAGGCCGTCTAGGACATCGCGGAACGCGGCTTTTTGTGTGGGGATGAAAAAGCCTCGTCCATGCGCCCGGGCAAACTTTGCTCCATCAAGTGTGCTCGAATCAAAGGTGCGGCCATCGCTCGCGGTTCGAATCAATCCCATCACGCGACGTCCGTTGTCGCCAAGTGAGATCGCATAGTTCGTGCGTGACAGTCCGGGCAACCCTCGGCCTGGGTCACTGGGGCACCTCAGTGTAGGAACCTCTGTCGTAAACGGCGTGTAGGCTCCCAGTGTGTTTGCGAAGTTGTCACCCGAGCGGTTTGCAAAGGGTTCGCAGGACGGATTGGGGCCCATTGCTGCAAACCGTTTATCACCGGTTCCATCGCCGTCAATGTCCACTAGAAGTGGGTTGCTGATTTGCTCCCACCGTGTCTGGCTTTCCATAAATGGCAATAGCCCAACCAGTCCACTTAGCATCAAGTTGTTGCCTTGGTGGGTCGCGGCACGGATGTCCTTGTACAGTTCGTCCCGAGTGCCTCCCAAGTGCGTCGGAAGTTGATTGTAGGCGGAATGGTAGTTGTGCATCGCCAACCCGATTTGCTTGAAGTTGTTGCTGCAACTCATTCTTCGGGCCGCTTCCCTGGCCGCTTGCACTGCAGGTAACAGCAGACCAACCAACACACCAATGATGGCGATGACTACGAGTAGCTCCACTAAGGTAAAGCCGTGACGAGCTTGAGATCTTGATTTCACGAGAGACTCCACTTTTCATATGACGTTTAAAAAATTTCCTCAGAATTGAGGTCCTGAATTTTCGTCAGGAATGCCCCCACTGCTGCGAGGTTAAGAAGGGAACGTGTCCGCACGTGAAAATCTTTCTTCCAAAACGATGTTTTTTGAAATGAAAAACATTCTCTCGTTTCGTTCTTGCACAGCGAGGAAATCTATACGCCAAGGCTCTTTGTATTTTGCTCTATACGCTATGTGGATAGGTGCGTTTGTCTTCGTGTTTTTGCTACGATTCTGACATTGCTGAGCGTAGGATTGTGTTCGTAGTGACTGTTTCAGTTTGAAACGCGACGGGAATCTTTTAGAAATTGTTCCTGATCAGGATCTGGGGCTCGAGTTGCGATCGAGCGTTATGGACACAAGGAAGAGCAACGCGATCAACGGCCGACCATGAGCATATTGATCGGGATGGTCTTTGCAACGTGCGCCGACCGCGTCCTGGCGTTTCCGCCGCAGATTATGCGCCGTAGTCGTCAGCGTACGTTTGGGCATCGCCGTTGCCGCCGCTCGCTCGACTGGCTATGACTACTCGAATGCGACGTTCGCCACCGACTACAGCGGGGACACATCAACACCTCGCAGCTTCATTGTCTTCCTGGATCGATAGCAACGTGAACGCCTAATGCAAAAAAGCTCTTCTGTCATGCAACAAAACTGTCGAAAACAACGAACGCACGAGCATTGCTGTTGGAGCGGTCGCGACGCTGAGAAAACTACCAAAGGCGAATCCGAGAACACGTGTTTAAGGACTATAAGTAGTTGATGGATACTAAGCAAAGAATGGTTGAACGTCCCGTCGAAACGTTTGTGCTTTTGACGGACGCACAGCCTCGTTTGTATGGGTTCCTGCTAAAACGCATAGGCAATAAAGAGTATGCTCACGAGATTCTGCAGAATGTTAATCTGACGATCTGCAAGAAGTCATCGAGTTTCAAGCCAGGGTCCAATTTCATGGCATGGGCCTATGCGATTGCAAGAATAGAACTGATGAGTTTTCGTCGAGAACTTTCCAGTGAAAGAATTATCTTCACGGAATCGTTAGCCTCTAAATTAGATCAGGCAGACAAGGGAGTTGAAGAGGAGAGTTCGATCGAGCTACGCAAAGTTACGCTGCAGAACTGCCTGAACAAGCTGAGTTTGAGGGAACAAAAAATTGTTGCGCTCCGCTATACTGAATCGGTACCCGTCAACATGATTGCAAAAGAGCTCGAACGGACTGCGAATGCAGTATCAATCTCGTTGCACCGCATTCACGAAAAATTGTTAGGCTGCGTCAAACGAACTATTGCGGGTGGGTTAGATGAATAGCGTAAAAAGACGATTTGGCGATCTGCTGAGCCGATTCAACGATGGAAGTTTGGATGAGTCGGAGTTTGCTGAATTGGCGACATTGCTGGATCAGCACGAATCACTGCGGACTGATTTCGTCGAGTACCTCGATACGGTCACTCTTCTCAATGAGGTGAAAGGGGCTAGGACGCTTTCATCGCCGGTGCTCCCCAACGTCCAGAGACGCGTCATGGAGGATGATTCGGCGTGCGATGACGCGACATTGATGAAAACCGGAGAGCGAAGGCGAAACGCACTGGTTTTCTTTTCGACAGCGATTGCGATTTTGTTGATCGCCAATCTGGCTGCGTTGCTGCTCTTGCTGAGAAACGATGACCACCAATTTACCGTCGCGAGGTTGCCAGGTCCCCCGAGTTCGACGGTGGTTTCCTCGAGTCGAGAGCCGCATTTGGTTGCCATGACGGCGTGTCTTTGGCAATCGGATTGGTCACCAAAACTGCGGCAGTCGTTGCGTGCGGGCGAGGTGATCGAACTTTTGGCTGGAATCGCTGAGTTTGAAATTGTCAATGATTTCGGATGTACTGCGAGAGTCCTCGTCGAGGGACCAGCAAGCGTTCTCGTTCAGCGAAATAAGGGACTGATGATCCAGCACGGGCGAGTCATTGCGAACTCAGGGGAGTGTTCCGGGGAATTTGAAATTGGGATACCTGGTGGGTCGGTTCGGTTTGCAGAATCGTCATCGATCGGTATCGACCTCAGCTTGTCAGGTTCGGAAATTCATAGCTTTGAGGGAGAAGCACAGTTCTTTCGTATTGCGTCCGAAACGCTTGGCGAGCATTCGATTCTCATTGGGGAAGGCGAGGCGGCGAAGTTCGTTAAGGCTCTCGACCAAAAGCTCATCGTTTCTCGCAGTCAGGCTGACGACAGCCTTTTCGCGTCGACGCGCAGCATGAGTCTCGATCAACTGCGACTTCCGGATTCTTACGCAGAAGCTGTTCTCGATTCCAATCCAGACATCTATTGGCGATTTGGTTCCGCATCGAGTGTAACGAACTCCGCGTCAACAGACCGTTGGAATGGAATCATCGAGGGAAACGTGGTTTGGAAGCGATATGAAAACAACTTTACTCCCGAGTTCGGTACGTCTACCGAAGGCCCTTCCATGGTTGTGTCGAACGACTTGTGGCCCCCGGTACCACTTGACGAATACAGCGTCGAATTGTGGGCAAAGCCATCCCACTACCACAATGCGACACTGGTGTCATTGAGTGCTGCGAAGCAAGTGGGCACGCGTCACGGTCACGCTTTCATGTTGGAGGTGTCGGCGGCGTATGACAAACCCGACGACATTCGACAACAAAACCGACTACGATTCTTGCAGCGTAATCCTCCCGGTTCATTCGGCGGCACCTCGTGTTATAGCGAAGAGGTATACAAGCTCCGGGCTTGGCAGCACGTCGTCGCTCGCAAGTCAGCGGGAGTGATGGAATTATTCGTCAACGGTAAACTCTCTGCTACCGCGATTCATGAGCTTCCGTTGGTAGCCAACCTGAACATTGCAGTTGGGCAACAGCACCCGAGACGGCGATACGTGCGGTCGTTTATTGGCCAGCTCGATGAGGTCGCCTTCTATCCTCGAGCGTTGTCTGATGATGAGATTCAGAAACATGTGGAAGCGGCCACCCCACAGAGTGCTGACAAGCGTGGCATTCAGACCAACACATGGTAGCGTGTTAGAACAACGGTCCTCCGCGTGCGACGGCCTGCCGGATGTGGAGTGAAGTGCGAGCGACTCACTGCCGGACGGGGCGATTTCTAATGGAGAACGTAGCCCCGATAAGAACGTAGCCCCGACAACAACGTAACACCGATAATCAGCGTGGTTCATTTGGCAGCGGATGTCGAGGTTCAAGATTCATGAGCATCGCCCGATTCGTCGAGGTCGGTCGAAATTGTTGCAAACGACCTAGAGCCGTTTGGAATATGATATGTCCGATTCTGTAGCTGGATTCGCCAGAATTCAGGCCATCGAAGTCTGGCGTCATCGGCCACATGATTTTCTTAACGCTCTTTAAAAAGCACCGCCCTCGCGAAAAAGGTTCAGGTAATAATTGTCGGCTTGTGGGGCGACTCCTTTCAGGTCTCGGATCGAACCGCGTAAACCACGGATCGTGTCACAGTATTGCTCTTCCGATACATTTCGCGATTCGTAAACTCGCTCCGCGTTTTGCATTTGGCGATGGAGCAACGGGGCGTTTTTCCCCTGACTGCGGAGTTCGTTCTCGGCAGCCTTACCCAACCGGATCAGGGCAAACAAACCGGGACGGAATGCGTAGCCGTGTTTTAGGTAAGAAGAGTCAGCGGTGCCCGACGGTCGCTCGCGGTAGGTCGGTAGTTCCTCTGACATGACCAAGAATCCCTCGCTGTCTCGCATGCAGAACGTGGCGTGGGAAGTCCCCGGCGGAACGGTTCCTTCGATATGTCCCCCGCGTATTTCGGCAGGTTCTTCGAACCACATTTCGCGGCGGCCTCTGGACGCCTCCAGCAGGCTGCCGTTGACGGTGTAGAGTAGTTTGGCGTCGACAATCGCTGACTTGTTCTCGCCCGTTTCGACCTCGACCCAGATGCGGTCTCCGTTGTCGCCACGCTCTACCACTTTCGGAACGTTGTCGTGTTTGGGATGACTGTCGATTCCTGGATTCTTAAACGGATATGACACGTTTGCTTCGGTGAGGAATTCATCCAGTTCGGCCAGGAGTTGGTTGGTCAGTTCCGGCATCTCTTCAGCCAAGTTGTTCCTTTCGCCGACATCGGCCATTGTGCCGTCGTCATTGTAAAGGCGAAACAGTTCCACCAATGGGCTTTTGTTGTTGCCCGGACTCAGGTTGCGATAGATCTTCCACGGCCCTTTCCGCATCGCGCATCCGGCGGACAACTCGATGGGGTAGTAGAAGAAGATGCGCTCTCGAGAGGAACCATCTGCGAACCGGGCTACGGTGTCTCTCCCTTCGATCAAAGGACGGATATTGCAGCCGTCCAGTTTCGGGTTTTGCGAGGGAGGCAGTCCCGCGAGGTCGACGAACGTCGGATAGAGGTCGATCAACGAGATCGGTGTCTCACAAACGGAATCTACGGGAACATTCGGTCCGCGAACGATAAACGGAACGCGGACGCCGCCTTCATGGATGTCCTGTTTGCCTGCTCGAAGAGGCGAGTTGTCCGTGATCGTTCCACCGGAGCGTTTGACCAATCCGCCGTTGTCCGAACTCACAATGATGTAGGTGTTGTCGAGGAGTTTGTGCCCGGGATTGCGTGGGTCGTCGGTTTCCTCCAGGTACGTGACTACTTTGCCGATCATCCAATCGAGCGTGTCGACCATCGTCGCGTAGTAGGGATCGGTCTTGCCTCCACGACCTTTGTTGGTGACGCCGGGATCGGTTGGGAATTCGTAACCCATTTTTTTGCAGTAGTACTCCAACCGCTCACGGTTACGAGTCTGGATCGGGCTGTGCACGTAATAGGTGCAGTAGTTGAGAAAGAAGGGCTCGGCATGATGCTTCTCGAGCCATTTCAACGCGACGTCGAGCGTCTTGTCAAAAGGTCTACCGTCTTTATCCAACTGAAACGGATCTTTGGGATCGTCTGTCGCCCATCCCGTCAGACGATGTGGCTTCATCGATTTTGCCAACCCGTTGTGTTGATCCCGGAGCTGTACTCGAGGGCCCCAAATATCTGGATCGGGGTAGTACGTCCCACCTTTCCCAAGATCATCGACATAACCGATGTCAAAGCCGTAGTTTCCTGGGAAGGGGTATCCGTTGCTGCGACCGCCAAGGTGCCATTTGCCGACATGGCCGGTCGCGTATCCCGCTTTCTTAAGTTCCTTGGGGATCGTCATCTCCGTCAGCGGCAGTCGATAGCGATAGAACGGATTGATGTGAGTGAAGTTGGGTGAATAGGCGCGAGGAAGTTTTCCTCCGAGCACATGGTATATCCCTGTATGTGCTGGGTATTGGCCCGAGATGTACGCGGCCCGGGAAGGTGCACAGGTTGGTGATGGTGAGTACGCCTGCATGAACTTGCGTCCGTGCTTCGCCAAGCGGTCCAGGTTGGGCGTCTCAAATGGAGTTTCGCCGTCGACATCAAAGCAAACCGGATCTTGCCAACCCAAGTCATCGGTCAGGATATGCACGATGTTGGGTTTCGGCGGCGCGGCCGAGGTAACTGTTGCGGGGAGGCTGAGGCAGATCAGCCCCAGCCACATAAGTGTTCGTCGTGGCATTGCGTTTACTCTTGGAAATCGGTGACGTCGTCGAGCACGATACGTTCACGTGCATCGGAGGCTCGTGTCGCCATATTGACGTTGTGGAACCGCACCTTTCGGGCGTGCCGAATGTAGGCACCCCATGCCGGCAAAACGCCAAAGAAAAACTGTTCGGGATATCGGGCAACGTCTTCCGGGACAACACGTTCTGTATCTGCCTCGGTTCCTCCACCGGGAAAGGAGACCTGGATGTTTTCGAGCACGACATCTTCGATGGGATGCCCAGGAATGCCCGCGATCATGATCGGCCGGGCTTTCGCTCTCGCTTTTGCAACTTGCTCGGGAGTTTGTTCGGGAGCCTTTCCTTTGTAGGAGGCGCGTTCCGATCGAGCGGGATCTTCGATCGTTACCTTCGCGATAACGTCGGTGATTCTAATGCCTTTGACCGTGCCGACGCGCGCACCTTCGGACTGCCCACTGCCTGTCGTCGGTCCCGTCCAGGTGTTCTTGGTGTATTTGCGTCCGCGGTTGCCCAGGCGGATGAAGAGTGGAGAACCGACCTCGTCCATTACGATGCGAGAGATGTTGACGTTTTCCATGTGGCCTCCGTCAACGATTTGCAGCTTGATCGCACCCATTGGGCAGTCGTAAAAATAGCAGTTCGACACATCGATATTGATGAATCCGCCACTCGATGAGGTGCCGAATTTGAGTGCCGCGGTGTTGCTGCTGACTTTGCAATTTCGCACGACAAAGTTTCGACATGCTCCCAACGAACTTTTCAAGCAGATCGCATCATCGCCCGCGTTGATGTCACAGTTTTCGATCAGCACATTATCACACGCGTCCAGGTCAATCCCGTCATTGTTGTAGTGGTTGTTTCGAAAACGAATCGTCACACCGTCAATATGGACATCACGGCAGTCAATCAAATGAATGCCCCAAAACGCGGGGTTTTTATAGGTCAGTCCTGAGAGCGTGACGTTCTCGCAGTTTTCGAAACGCATCAAACGTGGGCGGTTGTCGCGATTGTTTCGGCCTGCCCGACGCGGGAAGACATCCGGTTTTCCACGACCGTCGATAACCCCAAGACCTTCTACTCGAATGTTGGTGGCATCTTCCGCGTAAAGAAGGCATTCCGAGTTTCCCTCGCGTGCCGGACGAAGGTCTTTGGTGGGATAGTCATGGATCTCTTGACTGCCGAGCAAGGCCGCTCCGTAATCGAGCGACAAGGTGGTGTTGCTTTTTAGAGTGATCGTCCCGGTGATATAGTTCCCCGGAGGCACACGGACGACACCGCTACCGTCGGTCGCACAAGCATCCAACGTTTTTTGAATCGCTGCGGTGTCGAGCGTTGTGCCGTCGCCGGCTGCGCCAAAATCTCGGACGTTGAACGTGGTTCGGTGATTGTCGGTGACCTCATGAACAGATTCGGCCCTTGTGAACGGGAGCGACGGCCCGGCTAGCAACGTGCCAAGACCGGCGAGAAGAACGCATGCGATCCTCTGACATTTGGGGATGTTGGCGACGAACTCCACGGCAGTTTGGATTGTTAGGTGGGGGAAGGCGTTCTTTGTCATGGAATCCTCGATTCTGTAGATACCAAAAAGGTTGACATCCCGGATCGCACGATCGCGTGGACTCATCTCCCGCCTTTTCGTCGCGATTCCGAAGCTGTGTGGAAACGGCATCGTACGTGGAAAAAACGTGTTTCCTATCGTACATTTGCATGAGGTGTGCCGGATGCTTGCGGGGTATTCTGCGCCGCAGAGTAGTTTTTAGTGGTGTTTTGTTCGCTGATAGATGCGGTCGGGGGACGATTTCGATGGCGCTGTGATTCCGACACGAATGAAGTTGCAAAGCGATGGAGGTTCAACGCAACGCTCAGTCTGCCCTTACGCTCAAACCGAGTTCAGCCACACCATTTTGATTAGAGATCCCCATTGAGTTGTTCGATTTTGAACAACTGAGAGACGATGGTGAGTCGATACCGCTCGCTGAAGCCCGGATCGAAAGGAGGCAATCGCGACCGAGTCACCAACTCATTGATTGACGCATTTGTATGTCAAAAAATTTTGCTGTGGCCGCATTTCTGTGTTGATTAAGAAACGAAAATGAGCATGAAACGAATACGAGTTAGCGGCATGACACAAACAAGCGATGTGGGGGCAAAGATGTTGGTCCAAATCCGGATGACTGCCTGGGTAGTCGTCCTCGCGTCGTGGCACGTGTGTGCCTATTCGCAGGATGCCATTCATGAGAACGTTTGGACGGTTGAGAGTCAGTCCCAGTGGGAGCAAACCTGCGATTCCAAAATGAATTTGGAGTTTGTTGAAGGGACCGCTTCCCCGACGGCAACCGAGGCGAGTTATCAAAGTGTCTTGAAACGTTTCCCTGAAAAACGCTCGGCGGATTCGATCGTCATTGACCAGTCACCGGTGTGGCAGAACTGGGAACCGATTGACGATCTCGGTCCGGGATGCGTGTTTGATTCTCCGGTGTTCCTAAGCCTCGGGCCGGACAACTATTGGTTCTTCGCTCGGCACAACGTCTCGGCGGAACGGAAGGCCTGGGATGAGGCGAACGGACCGTTCGTTCCTGAGTCGGTTCGACTCGACGGGTTTGATTTTGAGGTGGAAACCACTCCGCTAAAACATCAGTTCCGAGCAGCGGGAGGAAAGAAACGGAGTCTAGGTGGTTACCACGCTTGGCAAAGTCGGGACATGGTCAACTGGGTGCATCATGGCCCGATTACCGACCGGTTTTCCGCATGGATGACAACGGCGGAGTTCAAAGACGGCAAGGCGTACTTCTACTACGATTTTCCGAACGACCAGGACCCGCATCTTTTTATTGACGACGACCTTTTCGACGGCGTTCCCGGAAAGAAGATGGGGCTGGCTTTCGACGACCCATCGCACGGATCGGATTGTGCCTTCATACGAGACGAACAGGGACGCTTTCATGTCATCTACGAAGATTGGAGTCCGATCCACGCCAATTCACATTCGTTTGATTCTCCGTTGGCTGGCCATGCGGTCAGTGAAGATGGAACCGGAGATTTCGTGATCAAGAAACCCGCGGTTGATGTGCGTACGAATCCCACCGGAGTCATCAAAACGTACACGCACCCGCACTGGGTCAAAGAGGATCCCGCTCGATTCAAAACCGGCGTCGGCGAATACGAAGTCCATGAACCTGAACAAGATTGTTTTGGCGACTGGGCAGCGATTTGTATCGGAGGCCAGTACTACCTTTTCGGCGACTTTGATCCCGCCAGCGGAGAATCGATGAGCGTCGCATGGTTCACGTCACCGAGTCTGGATGAAGAGTTCACGTTCTGCGGCAATATTGGCGAAGGGCACCCGGATCCCGATGTGTGTTTTGCCGAAGGGCGTTTCTATCTGGCGACACAGATGGAGACTGACTACGTCAGCGACGGACCTTGGGTGGAGTCGGTCGACGTGCGTGTTGGCGTCGATACCGACGATGATGCGGACGTGGATCGCTGGAGTGATTGGCAGACCGTCAAAGAGACTTACGACTACACGCCCGGTTTGGTAAAGCATGTTGCCAAGAAAGCAGCAGCCATGGATCTATCTGGATTGCCGGCCGGTTATGGCTTCCAGTTTGAGGTGCGGATCACCGACACGACTGCGAATGAATCCAAACCGATATTGGAAAAGGTTCAACTGTTGTTTGCCCCCTAGTATTCCACTGCAGCGTGGCGGTCGGGTGGAATCGTAGTGGATGACGCAAGGAATCCCTCGCGTGACTAGCGCATCAAGGACTCGTCGCCTCGTCCGCTACCCGAAAATCGATTTGACATGAAGT
>NZ_ANOH01000453.1 GCF_000346505.1 Aporhodopirellula sallentina SM41 | reverse complement strand
ACCGATGAGCTACTGCATCGACCTGGGTCGCCCCGTTCCATCCAACTCCATGTTCGATGGTGATCCGGAGATCAAACGCGAATGCATTTGGACCGGGCCGACGCCGGATGCGAGATCGCTGTGTGTTGATCGCAAGGGAGCGAACTTGCGATGCCGATCGGGGAAAGGCAAATGGCAAGACATCGACTTGCATTTGTCTCGTGGGACAAGCCTGATGACCGAGTACGCCAATCCTTTCGCGGCTCCCGAGATCATCGTGATGAAAGAGCAATTGCGGGGTTGGAGGTTCTACGACACGTTCCGATGTGACTCGCACGCGCCCGCTCGATTGCCATCGCCTCAGACGTTCACTCCGGTGATGGCCAACGATGGATCCAACTTGGCCGCGGCACTGCAAACGATCCGTGAGATCGGCGACAGTCACATCGTCGAACAAGCGATCGAAGAAGCCTTCCCTGGTTCGCAACTCTACGTGCAATCCGGCGAGAGCGGCATGCAGGTCGTGCTGACTCAGCCTGGCATGCTGCGTGGTCTCACGGCGAGAGAATTGTCCGATGGGACGCTTCGGTATCTGCTGTTGCTGGCCGCGTTGTTCTCACCGCGACCGCCGGAGTTGTTGGTGTTGAACGAACCTGAAACCAGCTTGCATCCGGACTTGATCGAACCGCTAGCCAATATGATCTGTCGGGCCGCCGAGCGAAGCCAAGTCATCGTCGTCAGTCACAATCAACATCTCGTTGCCCAACTGGAACGGGACGACATCTGTGTGCCGGTGCGTCTGAACAAAGAAACGGGTGAAACCATCGTCGAAGGAACCGACTTGCTGAGCCAGCACGGATGGAAGTGGCCGGCGCGCTAGGCGTTGCTTTCGTGGGTGGCTGGGGAACAACGCGTTTTCGATTCGGTGAGTATCAAGTGGGATAGGCTTCCAGCCTGTCATTCCCTTCACGACAGGCTGGAAGCCTATCCCACTGATTGCTCTACCTTGTTCTGGGCGACTCGCAGGTCCGACGCTCAACTGAACCCAACATCACATCGGTTCAGAACCTGCCCGAAAATCATCCTCTCCTGAAAAGACCTCCGACACTCGCTCGAAAACACTCTTCTTGCCAGGTCGAATGAGAACCAAACCAACCCCCAACTCAAAATCAAGATTCAGTGGGCGTTCAGACAGATCGTCAGCGATCTGAATGGCCTGTTTATTCCCCTGCATCGGTGGCCGCGTGGGTTCAACATCCTGATCAACAACCGTGATCGACAAATCATCCACCCAAAGGCGACCAGCCCCGGAGAGAATTGCACCAAACGTCAGCACCGAAGCATCCTTGGGAACGTCCAAAACAATTTGCACTTCCTGCCAGTCATTGGTTCCCTCGATTCGGCGAGACTGCATGTTGTCGAACGCGACTGTCCCACGCTCGGCAGAATCGACTCGCAACCACAAGCCGGCAGCCTCCGTCTTGTCTGTCTTGATGAAACCGCTGAAACGAATCCGCTTTCCGGTGTACTCGGTAGCTTGAATCGCTTGGACGATCGTCCCGAAACTTGGCTGCCACGATTGACTGGTGCTTTCCAACGACGCACTGAACTCACCAGAGTGTTTGACTGATCGATCAACCAGCACTTGGTACCCAGCAGGACCTCCTCCCCAGTGCATTGGGAACCGATTTTCGAGTGGGTCGGTTGACTCAACATCGCCGTCATTCTCCGGTTGATTGTGCTCGTTGTCCCGATACAGTTCGTTTCGATTTGCCTCGGTCATTTTCGCATCTTTGATTGTTCGGACCTCACCTGTCTTGAGATCCTTCAGGAGAAGATGCACTGTGTTTCCAGGAAAATGATTCATCCCCCAGAGCACCTCAACCAAGTCCTCACTCAATCGTTTTTTCCACTTGCGACCGTAGCGCGACCGGGTTTGCCGACCCAAATATTTGCACGGAAACCGATCCACTGCCAGCCACTCATAGTCCTTGGACTCATAACGCACCAGGACTTTTCCATCCTCAAAATCCATCCGAGTGAACGGCGAGATCTTGGGCGGTTCCTTACCGCTTGACATTCGCCTTTCAGGTTCACTGGGTCGGTCAGACGCTTCTGATGCAAGTAGCGCGATCCTTGCCACCTGTGTCTGGCCACGTTGAATGACGACGGACTGGTCCAACACCTCGAACCCGTCCGCTTCACCAGCAATCTCGATCACATACTCGCCCGCCTTCACTTCGACGGAGGCACCGTCGCTGGTCACGGTCAATTCCTCGACGACTTCGTTTCCTTTGCGAATCACAATCGGCACGTTTGCGTCTGCGGAGCTTTCAATCCGGAGTGTTCCCTGGTCGGTCTGCAGGATGATGACGGTCGCGGCCCAAGCGAAGAAACCCAACATCCCAGCGGCAAGAAACCAAGGCAGCTTGCCATTGAAACGCCCGCCGATGCCGGAACGACTTGCCAGCGGTTTCGCTTGCGATGCGGACTCAGGTGCTTTGGCGTTGGCCGGATCCAGCAGATGAGCTTGCCAAGCTGTCAGCAACTCAGCGACTTCCGAAGAACTTTGGTAGCGAAGGTCGGGATCTTTGCTCAGCAATCTCGCCACAATCGCATCAAGCCACTCGGGAACATCCGGGTTGATCTGTCGAAGTGACCTTGGTTGGTCGTTGCCAATCCGGTTGAGAACTCCCATCGTCGTTTCCGCTCGAAACGGGCTGCGACCAGACAGCATGAAGTGGATCACACTGCCCAGCGAAAACAGGTCGCTGCGATGATCGATCGAATCCCCATGGGCTTGCTCGGGAGACATGTACTGCGGCGTTCCCGCGATCACGCCACTGCGAGTCATGCTGGCGTCGTCCACCGCTCGAGCCAAACCGAAGTCCGTGATCTGGACTCGTTCGACACCATTTTCCAGCAACACGTTGGCGGGTTTGATATCGCGATGCACCAAACCTTGCTCGTGTGCAGCGGCCAAGCCATCGGCGATCTGCGACGCGATGCGGACCGTTTCGATCAACGACAACGGCCCGTCGCGATCGACTCGTTGTTGCAGGCTCGGGCCATCCACAACCGGCATGACCAAGTAGGGCAGTCCCTCGTGTTCGTCGACCGTTTGAATTGGAACCACATGCGGATGAACCACCGCCGCGGCACTTTTGGCTTCTCGCGAAAAACGTTTGCGGGCGGCGGCGGACGTGGCCAACTCAGGTGCGAGAACCTTCACCGCACAGCGACGGCCGAGTGACGTGTCCGTCGCTTCCATCACGATTCCCATCCCGCCGCGGCCAAGGATTTGATGAACCTCGAACCGTGCAAAACGGCCGATGGATCCGGGCGCGTCGGAAGGCTGAAGGAACTGAATCCAACTCGAGCGATCCTTGGCTTCGGATTCGTATTCAAAGTCGTCCGAGCGGTGTTCGCAACCGTTCGCGATCGGCTCCCGAAGCAACTCGCCGACTTCCTCCCACGTCACGTCATCGGTGACCAAACGTTCCACGTGAGCCTGACATTGCTCGCACACCTCGATGTGCTGGGTGACTTCTTGCGTGTCCGCGTCCAAGCGATCGTGCAGGTAGTCGTTGAGCGTTTCTCGATCGTAGTGAAGTCCACCGTCGTGCTTCTCATCTCGAATGCGTGCGATCATGCTTCCGTCTCCCACTGACCAGAAATTGCTTGAGCTTCTTGTTGCAAACGAGCCAACACGCGGCACTTTGCCATTCGCACGGATCCCTCGGATTTCCCGAGCGATTCCGCGACACAGGAGATGGATTTGCCCTCGACGGCCGTCATCCAAAAGGATTGCCAAGTCGCGGGTTCCACATGCGGTTGCACACGATCGGCGGCGAGTTGGAATTGCTGACGACGCAGTTCGTGGTCGAACAGGGTGGCCGTTTCGTTGTCTCGTTCGGGTTGCTGCATCAACCACTGTTGAACGTGACTGTCACCCGATCCGACCGGTCCCTTGGAACGCGTCAGATGATTGACGACCAAGTTGCGAGTGATTTGGAACAACCAAGCACGAAACGAACCGTTGCCACGCGATTCAAACTTTGTCAGCGACCGTCGCACCGCCGCGAAAACGTCTTGCGTCAAATCTTCCGCGTCCGCGTGCTGCAATCCTTTCGCCAAGGCGACCCGAACCACCAGCGGCCGATAGATCGTGACAAACTCCGTCCAAACTTCTTCCGAAGTCGGCTCATTCAGCTTGCCAATCAACGACGCTCGTGTTTCCGGACCTTGCGACATTCTTTTCTCCTACCAGCCAAACACAGCGTTTCGAGATTTGTCACACAGGGAAACGGAAAATCGATCGAAAGATCAATCATCAATCGACGCCGGCGGCGGTCCCGATGAAAACCAAGGGTAAATCGCGGGGATTACAACGCAAGTTAGCAGTGTGCTGGTGATCAGGCCACCAATGACGACCGTTGCGAGTGGGCGTTGCAATTCCGCACCGTCGCTGGTGGACAGGGCCATCGGCAGGAAAAAGGTGTTGGACACCTTTTGTTCTCACCTTTTGTTCTTCGTCAGCGAGAATTCTGGGGAGGGGAGTGCGTGCCGTTTCCCATTCTTGGCCCTGACCCTCGCGTATGCCTGAACGGCGTCGCTCGAGCTCTCCCCAAACTTCGTTTCGGGAGAGGTACGCCGTAAGTAAATCTGCCGAAAAGCGGCACCGGAAATCTGCACGACCTCCTTCGGGGAGAGGAGTTGGGGCGAGGGGCAAACGAACTCTGGATGCTGCTGGGGGTAAATAGAACCCTACGTATGTATAGGTAGTTTGTGACCTTTTGCGGAATGCAACTATTGAGCATCTCTGTTTGCGACGATGTACGCTAACACGAGGGGCAATTGGTCGCTCGCGTGCTTAAGATCCGGCAAGTGGGAGGGAGCCCCGCCATTGGTGGATCGCTGGCGTGCGGCTTCGTTAAAGGTATCGGAAACTCCGGGGCATGTCGTATGGATACGGCAAGGGAGTTTCTGGCCACCGCTCGTTTCTTTGATTGAAGACGAGCGATGAAAAAGCGAACCGCGAGACTTGCGTTGTTCTTGGCTATTTTGGGTGGTCCTTCCGCCATGGCCGCTGATTTTGATGTCAGCAATCACAATGATTCTGGTGCTGGATCGCTGCGAGCAGCGATTGAGGGATTGAACGGCGCCGGTGCCGGCACGCATGCGATCAATTTCGCGAGCGGATTGGATCCGATCAATTTACTTTCACACCTGCCGACGATCGTGGGTACCGATCAAACGATCACGGTCAACGGAGCGGGTAATACGGTCTCGGGACAAGACACCGCTCGGCTGTTCTTCGTCGCCGATGGCGATGTCACGTTTGAAAACATGACGCTCAAACAAGGTTATGCCGAGGGCGGTGACGGGGGGAACGCCGGAGGCGGGGGAGGCGGCGGCGCGGGTGCCGGTGGAGCTCTGTTTGTCAACACGGGAGCCAACGTCGTGATTAGTGGCGTCGCGTTCGATAGCAATCGAGCTGAAGGGGGTGACGGTGGGGATCACGATGCTTCGTCTAGGACAGGTGGAGGGGGCGGTGGCTTCAGCGGGAACGGTGGCGCCACAAACAA
>NZ_ANOH01000452.1 GCF_000346505.1 Aporhodopirellula sallentina SM41 | reverse complement strand
ATCTTCCTGTTCGTTGAGTTTCGCCTGCAGTTCTTCGATACGTTTGTCTTTGCCGACGAGACGTTCGCTGAGTTCCTGTGCCTTGACCCGCATGTCTTCGGTGGAGAGATGGATCTCCTTGAGTTTGGCTTCGTGTTCGGTGCGGAGTCGGCCTGCTCGGGCGAGTTCTTCTTCGAGTGATTCGATCTGAGCCTCCATTTGGCTCATCGCGGTTTCGGCGGTCACGCGGCCATCAATCGCCGCTTGGATGCGGGCGGTGCGTTCGTCGAGTTGTTCGAGCAGGTCGTCGTGTTCGCCTTGGAGGGTCTGAACCTGCAACGTTGTCGCCTGCAGTTCTTTCTCGAGTCGTTCGACGTTGGCCTGATGGGTGTCGGATTGCTGCAGACGCTCTTGGCTGGTTTGAATCGCGACTTCGTACTGATCCCGCAGGGTGGCGTATTCTTTCTGCAAGTCCGCGTACTTCTCATCGGCCTCGGAGGCGAGTGCGGTGGTCTCGCTGTGTTGATCGGCGAGTTCATTTCGCTCGGTCGCGAATTGGTCGCGTTGTTGGATCGCGTGATCGCGTTGCTGTGCGGCCTCATCACGTTGCACCGTGAGGTCGTCGCAACGTTCGCGGAGTTCTTCGATTTCCGAGTTGAGCGTTTCGCAGCGAGAGGTAATTTGTCCGTACTCACGTGCGTTGTCGTCACGTTGTTGAATCAGAAGGTCACGTTCTTCGGTGAGTGCTTCGCGTTGTTGTTCGAGCGTGACGCGTTGCGTGTCTGCGGCCTCGAGTTGTTCACGCAGCGAGGCGATCTCTTGCTCGAGTTCCTCAGTGCGGGTGGAGACTTGGCCGATCTCTTGTTCCTTGATTTCGGTGCGCTGCGCGAGTTCGTCTCGTTCTTCCTCGAGTTGGGCGTAACGAGTTTGAGCCTGTTCGAGTTGCTCACGCAGAGAGATGATTTCTTCGTCGAGTTGCTCTCCACGCGTGTTGGCTTTGGTTAGCTCGGCCGCGTTTTCGTCGCGAGCCTGAACGACTTCGTCACGCTCTTCGGTCAGTTTGGTGAGTTGTTCGCGGGAGTTTTCGAGTTGTCCGCTGAGTGTGCGGATTTCTTGCTCGAGTTGTTCGTTTTGGTGGCTGAGCTGATCGCATTTGGTTTGCAGGTCGTTGATCTGGGTACCGGCAGCGGTGGCGGTTGTCGCCAACTCATTCATCTGGGTCGCGGACGCTTCGAATTTCGATTCGGCATCGCGAAGATGGGCACGGACTTTGTCGAGCTCAGCGGACGTTTCGTCGGCTTGTTTGATTGCGGCATCGCGTTGTCGCTGCGCGTCACGGGAAGCGAGTTCGAAACGACTGTGTTCGGCCTGGAGTTTGCCCATTTCGGTTTCGAGCGACTCGGCATGCTGCTTGTGGCTCGACAAGGCTTGGCGGAGTGAATCGATCTCGTTGCGGTAGTCCTCGCACTGTTGTTCGTAGGACTGACTGTTGCGAGAGAGTTCGATGTATTGGTGTTTTCGATCTCGCGCGGCGGCTTTCGCTTTGTTGTATTTGGATTCCGCGTCCTTGATCGCTTGCATGTCGCGACTGCGGTCACGGTACCACAGCAGATGTCCGACCAGGATGCCGCCCATAACAAACAGGAAGGCAGATAAAAACGGGATTCCAATCCAAGTGGTCATCAGAGACTCCGGTAGCAGGCCTCGTCCTGAGGCCCCTGGGTGCGACGGATCGGATGCGAAACCGTGGCACCGTTTCTCGGGCAATCATGCGGGCAAACCGCAACGTTTCTGGGCTGTATCAATTTCACTTCACGGGTGTCCAGTCCAATGCCCCATGCGGAGCACAAAAAATCAATGAAGCACGAAAATTCGGGGAAGCACAAAAAAATTCGGCCGTGTTGTCGCGGTGGACGTACTAGGTAGACTCTTGCTATGGGGGTAAACTAAGAACCTGTCCGAAAAACCTCCCGATGCGCGGCATGACTGACGGCATCGGGGATGACCGCCGAAGCGAATTAATCGCAGGCAGATCGGTCGCGAAGGTACTGCGGACGGGCTCTAACCTGCGGGCGAGTTTGTCGACTGCATCGGTTCAACACACGGCCCCAATTCGATTCCACTGGAACGCTCGCATGTCGTCTATTACCAATCAAATGCAAGGAGAAATCTTGGTGCTCGGGTTCACCGATACCAAGATTCTCGACAGCCAAAAAATTGAAGCCGTCGGGCGTGAGTTGCAGGACGCTGTAGACGAGGCCATTCACAAACGCCTGCTGCTGAATTTTCGCGGCGTGTCCTTCATGTCGTCAGCGATGATCACCAAACTGGTGATGCTGAACAAACGTTGTAAAGCTCAAGGGGTGGCGTTGAAATTCTGCGAAGTCTCGCCCAACGTGATGGAGGTCTTCAAGATCACCAAACTGAACAAACTGTTCGACATCCAAGACGGTGAAGAGCGAGCGTTGGCGAGTTTCGACAAGAAGGGCTGGTTCAGCTGAGTCCGGAGGAGGTTCAGGCGATCGTTGAAGCCGAACGAGCAGAGATCGCGGCCGAAATTCACGACGGGCTGCTGCCCTATCTGTACGCGACCGCGGCGAAGGTTTCAGCCCTTCGTCGGTCGGCGGACGTCCGTGGATCGTCGTTGGAGAAGTCACTCGGGGAGGTTGCCGAGTGGATCGATCAGTCTCGTGACGTGGCCCGTCAACTGATGAACAGGGTCAGTTACCCACCCGAGGCGGTCGACAATCCGTTGAGGGCGGCAAAACGGTTCCTCGATGATGTGTTGTCAGACACCGACACTCCCCATCCGCCTAAGATTCTCTGGCCGCCTGAGGTTCTCGGCCCCGCGTTGCCAGAGGAAGACGGTTGTCCCCTTCGGATGCCGAAGGAAGCCTCCATTGCGGTGTACCGCCTCACGATCGAGTTTGTGAGAAACGCGGTTCGGCACGCGAACGCAAAATTGGTTGAAGTTTCCGTGAAAGACCTCGATGATGGCCTATTGATCAGCGTCGAGGATGACGGAACCGGGTACGATCCCGATGAACTATCGCCCGAAAAGGTGCATGGACTTTCGTTAGCCCATCATCGCGCCGCGGCAGGCGGTATCGAATTGACAACCGAGTCATGCAGGCAGCCCGGCAGCAATCGATCGTCCGGAACTCGCGTGACCATGAGAGTGAAACAGTGAATCGACTCGCCGACATTGACTCAGGAATGAAGCCCGTTTCGTCTAGCGGGCCGGGTGCGGCGAGTTTGAACGCGGAGATGCCCGAGGAGGTAACCTCCGCGTGGCAAAAGCTGCAACAGGTTTCCGAACAATTGCGTTCGGTCATTCGCGGCAAAGACGACGTCATCGAATACGTTTTGACGGCGCTGCTGGCGGAGGGGTCGGTCCTGCTCGAAGACGTCCCCGGCGTGGGGAAGACGACGCTCGCGAAGTCGGTCGCGTTGCTGATCGATTTGGAATATCAACGCATCCAGTGCACCCCCGACCTGTTGCCTGGTGATATTCTCGGTGGATCCATCTACCGGCCGGCGGTGGGCGAGTTTGAATTTCGACCGGGACCGGTTTTCTGTAACTTGCTCGTTGCCGACGAAATCAACCGGGCATCGCCACGCACGCAGAGCGCACTGCTCGAAGCGATGGCCGAAACGCAGGCAACCATCGAGGGAGAGCGGCACGATCTGAAGCACCCTTTCATCGTGATCGCGACGCAAAACCCCGCCGGTTTCGAGGGCACGTTTCCACTGCCGGAATCGCAGCTCGATCGGTTTTTGTTCCGATTGAAGATGGACTATCCCGATCCGGCGAGCGAAGTCGACCTGCTGATCCAACAGACCGACCACGAACCGGTACGTGGCTTGAAAGCCGTCATGCACGTCGACGACTTGGAAAGGTTGCAGCGATGGGTTCGGGGCATCCGCGTCGATCGCAAGGTTGCCTCCTACATCGTCGCCTTAGCGACCGCGACCCGGCACGATGGCCGGTTGCGAGTGGGATGCAGTCCTCGAGGCTGCAAAATGTTGCTGCGAGCAGCACAGGCTCGTGCGGGGCTGGCCGGCCGTGATTTTGTGCTGCCTGACGATGTCCAACACCTCGCCACGGTGACATTGGGGCATCGCGTGAGTTCCCGCCATTCCTCGCACGCGATGGACGAGACCGGCCAGATCATCTCGTCGATCGTCGCCCAGACGGAGATCCCGTTGGGGGGCTGAGCGCGACGGGCGGAAAAAATGCACCTCTTCCAGTAATCTCCGCAGTCGTCGCTACACCGGCATTGTGAGTGGGCGTGCCGTTTGCATTGGATGTGCCGTTTAGGGTCGCTTTTTCGGTTTTATTCGCGAGGACGGCGGGGTGTTTCGTTGGCAAACGCGAAAAACGTGACCTGCCGCGAAATCCCCTACCTATCTACCCTCGCCCAGCTAAACTGGGTGTTTTCCATGGCATTTGGTGATTCCTTATCGGAAATCGAGAGCTTGGCACATTTTTGGGGGCAGAATTGTAGCGTGCGTAGCTCCTCCCCCATTCAGCAGGTACGTTTTTTATGGCGACAGTGACTTTTACGTCTGACGCATCCAAAAACGGATGCTCCGCGCAGGCCGAGACGCGGACTTCACCTCTGTATTTCGAAGACTTGGAACCGGGGCAGAGTTGGACGAGCCCCTCCCGACCGATTTCGCTCGAGGACGTTCGCTCCTTTTCAGAGCTGACCGGCGATTTTGACCCACTCCATTCGGGCGATGATTCCGAGGAGTCGGAGGCAATGGCGTTGAGCTCACCGTTCGGTCGCCCAGTTGCCCACGGCCTACTCGGGCTCAGCGTCCTGGCGGGGTTGTCGACGGAGTATCCTCGTGCAGCAACCCTGGCCTTGGTCGGAGTTACCGATTGGCAGTTCGAAAACCCAATCTTCTTTGGTGAGATTGTGCACGTGGTGACCGAGGTCGAGACGGTGGCCCCACACGGTCGACGCGCCGGCCGGATCACATGGTTGCGAAAACTGATCTCCAGCGACGGACGTTTGCTGCAACAAGGGCGTTTCATCACTTTGGTGGCTTCGAAGCGTCGCAAACCAGCGTCGCAATCGAACGACGGCAAGCACGTGCCACCACGGCAACCACGCTAGCTCCCCATCCTGACCAGTCCGAGCCCTACCGAAGTGAGTGAACGTTTCGCCGACGCACCGATATCCCGCTTGGTAGGGTTTCGCGTGCTTCCGGCGAGCGACGATGCGGAGCAACTCGGCGAAGCGACCGTCGAGATCGATTGCGGGCCACACCACCACAATCCGATGGGCCGCGTCCACGGCGGGCTGATATCGGCATTGGCCGACGCCGCGATGGGGATCGCTTTTGGCCGAACGCTGCTCGAAAGCGAAGACTTCTCGACCATCGAAATGAAGGTCAGTTTCATCCGCCCGATCCGGGTCGGAACGCTCAGCGCGAAGGCGGTGGTGATCCAACGCGGACTGCGGATCGGGTTCGTGGAATGCAAAATTGTGGACCACCGCGGCAAACTCGTCGCGACGGCGTCTTCCACCTGCACAGTACTCTCTAGCTAGCAGGTCTGGGCTCACGAGCTAACAGGTTTGGGCTCTCTAGCTAACAGGTCTGCGCTCTTTAGCTGACGCGCGGGCTCTAGCTGACTCGCAGGCGATTCGTTGATGACGCCACTTCTCCCGGTCTCGTGATCACTCTCGCGAGCGTTCGCTCGACGTCCCCACCGGGCCACGTGGGGGTTACAATTGTGCCCTCGACGCATTTCGCTTTCCCCACCTAGGCTCCACACAATGATGAACATGACACACGGCAGTCGGCTATTGGTGCTCGCATGGATGTCCCTTTCCTCGATCTCGGTCACCGCGATCGCCACCGAGTTGCCTCCGACGCCTAAGCACGAGGGAGTGACACCACGCAACGTCGTTTTCATCCTGACCGATGACCACCGATACGATGCGATGGGGTGCGCCGGGCATCCATTTCTCGAAACACCTCATTTGGATTCGATCGCCGAGAACGGCGCCTACGTCAAAAACGCGTTCGTCACGACCAGCCTCTGTTCGCCGAGTCGTGCATCGATATTGACCGGTTTGTACACGCACAAACACGGCGTGATCGACAACAACCGCCCGGTTCCCCAAGGCACCCTGTTCTTCCCGCAATACCTACAACGCGCCGGATATTCCACGGCGTTCATCGGAAAATGGCACATGGGCGGGCACCACGATGACCCTCGGCCGGGATTTGACCACTGGATCAGTTTCCGCGGGCAGGGCAACTACCTTCCACCGGGGCCGAAGTACACGCTCAACGTCAACGGCGAACGGGTGAAACAGAAAGGGTACATCACGGATGAGTTGACCGATTACGCGGTCGATTGGCTGGACAGGCAGAAGTCCGCCGACCATCCGTTTTTCCTGTATCTATCGCACAAAGCGGTGCACTCGAATTTCACACCGGCGGAGCGGCACGAGGGAAGGTACGCCGATGCGGATCTGAGTTTTCTCCCGCGTGGAGATGACATCACCGCAGAAAAAAATACGCCGCGTTGGGTGCGTGACCAACGCAACAGTTGGCACGGAATCGACTTCTCGTACCACAGCGACCGTGGGCTGGATTATCTGTATCGTCGCTACTGCGAATCAGTGTTGGCGGTCGACGACAGCGTTGGTCGCGTTTTGGACAAACTGAAAGAAATGGGTGTCCACGATGAGACGTTGGTGATCTACATGGGCGACAACGGGTTCATGTGGGGCGAACATGGCTTGATCGACAAACGTGTTTCGTACGAGGAGTCGATCCGCGTCCCGATGTTGATGCAGTGCCCTGAGCTATTCTCGGGCGGAAAGCGGATCGAAAACGTGATCGGCAACATCGATGTCGCTCCCACGATCTTGCATGCGGCTGGTCTGCTGAAACCGGATTACATGGACGGCAGCAGTTTCTTGCAGATGCCGACGGACCCTGACATGTCGTGGCGAGACTACTTTCTCTACGTGTACTACTGGGAGAAGAACTTCCCCCAGACGCCAACGCAGTTTGCCCTTCGAGGAGACCGTTTCAAGTACATCACCTACTACGGCCTGTGGGACACCGACGAATTGTATGACCTGACGGTTGATCCGACGGAAACCAACAATTTGATCCATGACCCGGACTACTCAAGCGTGGCCAAAGAAATGGAAGAGCGGCTGTACGCGATGTTGGCGGAGAAAGGCGGAATGGACATTCCCATGAACCAACCGGCCGGGCGCAGTAACAACAAACGATGGGCGAAGCGGGACGGACAGCAGGCTGCCGAATTCCCCGCCGCGATGGTCGTCGAGGAACCGCTAAACAAGCAGGCGAATTGATTTTGAGTTCGGCTTGCGGTCGGCTGCGGAGAAACGCTAACAAGACTTTAGACGCGTCCTCCTTTTTCCGAAAAAAAGCCGATGCCCATTCCAGCTATACGCCAACCGGTAATTGATTCCGGTTTGCCCGCCTCACAAAACCCGTCCACTCAGCCGGTTCCGTCGAAACCGCGGCTGAGGTTGTGGCGTCCTGAATCATCGCCCGAGACCAACTCGTCGCTGCTGGAGAATTCCGAATTAGACGATCGCCACGGTATCGGACTGCGCCGGCCATGGATGACGTGGTCGTACTTGATCGCCTCCTTGATCGCAGGGATCACGATCACCACGCTCGCCGGTTGTCACTGGGCCTCCGCCAGCCAAAACAGCCAGGGCGCGGCGATGTACAACCAGGGGCAGTACACCGGTGCGATGGAACAATTCCAAAAAGCGATCGCGTCCAATCCCAAGGATCCCGATGGCTACTACAACCTCGCCGCGACAACCCACCGGCTCGGTAACCAACGGCAAGACCCGAACCTGATCCGTCAGAGCGAGGCGCTCTACAACCAGTGTCTCGACCACGATCCGAACCACGTCGACTGCCACCGCGGATTGGCTGTGTTGCTAGTCGACTCGGGGCGTCCCGACCGTGCGTTCACGCTGCTGAAAAACTGGGCCGCGCAGAATCCAACACTCGCCGAACCGCGAATCGAGCTGGCTCGGTTGTACGAAGAACACGGCGAGCCACAAACGGCGTTGAAGTATCTCGAAGACGCCGTCCAAACCGACGCCAACAACCCACGTGCTTGGTTGGCGTTGGCCCGCCTGCGAGAGAGCAGTGGCGATCCGGTCCAAGCGTTGCAGAACTACCAACGCGTGCTCGCACTCGGCGGTGGCGTCGGCGGCAGTTCTGCGTTAGCGACCGAACGGGTTGCCGCTCTGAGCCGTCAGATCAACTCCGCCAACGACGCACGTTTGAATTCAGGCGGCACTCAAATCGCGTCGCCCGCGTTCGGTTCGACTCGATATTGAGCCAGAACGCTGAGCAGGACCGGCAGCCCGCTGCGGCAAAGCTGCTCAGGACCGCCCTCGATCAGCCTTTGACGCTTGATCATCCAGTGTCTATAATTTGACTCTCGCGGAACAGGTTTCTTATCGGAAATCGCCCCCGTGCTTCTTCGGTCCCGGAGATGTTTGCGAGTCGACGCGGTTCTTAGCCATTCGTCGACCGCACTCGATCTACCCGCTTTCGCCGAGGTTGTCTGCTGAATAACGCATGCTGGTTCGCCAGTTTTCGTTCGCTGATGCAATTTCCCCGCTCGTAAAATTCGAACGAGAGGGACGCGAGCCGCGTTAGTACTGTTGGCAGACAGCAGCCAGAATCATCCGACCGCGGGCGTTCTGCGGCATCCCCCACCTATCATTCACTTCGACCCAACGACCTTTGCGGGACTAAAAACATGTTTGTGACAGCATCCTCGATGACCTCAGTTATTGGCTTCATTGGAATGCCCGGAGCACCTGAATTGCTGATCGTGCTCTTCCTCGCGTTGCTGCTCTTCGGTGGTGCCAAACTGCCGACCCTGATGCGAAACCTCGGCAAGAGCGCAAACGAATTCAAACGCGGTATGGCCGAAACGGCTGACGACACCGACGATTCGGAAAAGATCAAGGAAAACGTCTGAAATGTTCGGACTGAGTTTCTTCGAAATGTCCGTGATCGGAATCATTGCGGTGGTCCTCTTCGGTGGCAATTTGCCTGAAGTGGCTCGCAAGTTCGGAAGCACCTATAGCCAACTGCGGCGCAGCCTGCAGGAAGTGCAACAACAGTTCCGTGACGCTCAACGCGAAGTGGATCGTGCCATGACCATCGACGATCCGGTAACGACGAAATCCAACACTTCCCTGTACGAAGACGAACCGGAAGACGCTCCCGAACCGTCGGCACCTAAATTCAAACCGCCGAGCTGAGTCGTCGTTCGTCCCAGGATTGCTGTTGTCCTCGCCAGGCTTGAACGTCCGCTGGATTCACTCAGCTGGATTTACTCAGCTGGATTTACTCAGCAGTAACACCGGAGCGAAACCTATCGAGCACAGGGCGTTCTGCGGGTTTGAGAAACGGCGGCGATATCGGCTATGTCAGTTTGAAACGCTCTGGTTTCCTGGCGTGGCTTAGTTTTAGCGTTGCGAAACCCGCCAAGAGTTTTGAAAGGCTCGTGAATCATCGAGAGTCTTGGCGACTTTCGCTACGGCCTTCAACCCTCGTTCTTGATCGTGACACACCACTGGCTGTCCGGCGGTCCACCGGTTGCCGTGAGCCACTCGTTGTTTGCATCTTACCCATCGGAAATTCACTCGCATGGATGACCCCGCTCTGCCCTATCGAATCGGATTGGGATACGACTCTCATCGTCTCGGTCCAGGAGGGCCACTGCGGATCGGTGGAATCGACATCGAACAACCGACCGATGGAGTTCATGCGATCGGTCACAGCGACGCGGACGTTTTGTTGCACGCGTTGACGGACGCCCTGCTCGGTGCAATCGCGGCGGAAGATATCGGCCGCTTGTTCCCTGACAACGCGGAAGAAAACCGGGGAAGAGACAGCGAGGACTTCGTCGCCGCGGCGCTGCAAAAGGTGTCAGATGCGGGTTACCAGATCGGAAACATCGACGCCGTGATCCTCGCCCAGAAACCCAAGATGGCTCCGCACATCGATTCGATGCGCGATCGCATCGCAATCATGCTTTCCTGCCCGGCGAGCTCCGTGGGCCTGAAAGCCAAAACAGGAGAGGGCGTCGATTCGATCGGCCGAAGCGAGTCGATTGCCGCCCGGGTGATCGTCATGCTCATGCGGAAGTAGCATTTCACCCGACGCTTGAAAGCACTGCCTTCAGTGAGCCGGCGTGAGTCGCCACGATGATGGTCTAGGAAGACGTGTGGTGCGTTCTCGGCACGTGAAATCCGTCGGACGTCACGTCGATCATCGACTCTATGTCCAGAGTTCCGTATCGAGAGTATCCCGTGTGGACGATCAAGTTTGGAAGGATCTCTGCGTCGCCGTCGTGATGGGTGTGACCGCAGAGGACCGTGTGCATCCGGTCTGGATTCTGTTCCGCCGCGGCACGGAGAGCCGCAGCCACACCACCGCATACGAAAAAGGGTGCCCAGTTGTCGTCCGTCGTTCGGCCTTCGTACCAACACGACTCACGAAAAGGCGGGACGTGCGTTGCAATCAGGACGTGGTTGATCGTGCTAGGCAACGCAGCCAACTTCGCCGCCAAACGCTCTCCACTGAGGCGCCCTTCTTGCTGCAGAATCGATTGCCACGAGTCCGGTGGACTCGTTTGAAAGTCCGTGATTAGTTGGAAATCGTTCAACCGAACGGTGGTGTTCTTATAATCCCCCTCGGTGGCGTCCCCCCAACCGTCATCGCCGACGAGCGCTGCGTTTTCCGCCAACTGCACCGGCGCGCAGTCGGTGAGGTAGTGCAGGTGATCGATCTCGCGACACAGTTCGATGATCTGCCGTCGTGTATCTCCGATCGACTTTCCGTAGAAGTCGTGGTTACCGAGAACGAAATAGATCGGTCGATCAAAGGTGTCTGCGATGCACCGGAGTTGATAGGAGACGTCATCACCTTCGGATAGATCACCGGTCAGAACGAGTGCGTCGGGGCGATGGGCGAGCACTTCGTCTGCCCACAACCTCCACGTTTCCAACTTGGCGTGATCAAAATGGGGATCGGTGATCCACGCTATTTTTTGCTGTGAGGCTCGGTCGTCAACATCAGTCGAGGAAGCGGGCGAGATACGACGTAACAACGCGGTGACCGTGCGAGTAAAAAAGGAGGTGCCTTCAGCGGGCGAATCAGGAGAACCGCCGACATTCCGGCGTCTGCTTCGCGTTTTCAAATCACACTAGAAATGGATTCGATATTTTGATCAGACAGCGAATCGAAATTGCTGACTGGTTGAAAGAAACGATTGCTATCGTGGGCAGCGACTTTGCCGGGGCTGACAGAGTTGCGAGGAGCTTTGCGGCAGACGGTGCTGCCGGGCCGCCAGGCAGTTCGGGAAAAATGCCCCGGCGAAGCAAAACTCGGGCAACCGAAAGAATCCAAACGGAAAACCGCCATCTACCAACAAACAATGAAATGACGGTTTCCGTTGTGCTCGATTCGAAAGCGGTTTAGGCCGTGGCGACCAAACCGGCCGCTTCGGCGAGTTCTTCCGCTTTGTCGGTCTTTTCCCAAGTGAACGAATCGCCTTCGCGACCGAAGTGTCCGCCCGCGGTCGTCGGCGTGAAGACCGGGCGACGCAGTTGCAAGTGGTCGATGATTTGACCTGGGGTCAAGCCGAAGTGCTTGCGAACGAGTTCGCAGAGTTTCGCATCGTCAATCTTGCCGGTGCCTTCAGTGTCGACGTGAACGCTGACCGGTTCGGTAACACCGATCGCGTAGGCGAGTTGCACTTCGCAACGTTCGGCCAGCCCAGCGGCGACAATGTTCTTGGCAACGTAGCGAGCCATGTAGGCTGCACTGCGGTCCACCTTCGTCGAGTCTTTACCGCTGAATGCACCACCGCCGTGACGTCCCCATCCGCCGTAGGTATCAACGATGATTTTGCGACCGGTCAATCCGCAGTCGCCGTGTGGTCCGCCGATTTCAAACTTGCCGGTTGGGTTGATGTGATACTTGATATCGCCCTTGTCCAATTCCGCAGGAATCGATGGCTTGACCACGTTGTTGATGATGAATTCACGAATCTCTTCGTTGGTAACACCAGGAGCGTGCTGAGCGCTGACGACAACGGTGTCGATTCGCACCGGTTTGTTACCTTCGTACTCGACCGTAACCTGGCTCTTGTTGTCCGGACGCAACCAGCTGACTTCTTTGTTGAATCGAGCTTCGGTGATGCGATTGATGATGCGGTGCGACAGCGCGATCGGCAGCGGCATCAATTCGGGAGTATCGCCGCATGCGTATCCAAACATCAGGCCTTGGTCACCGGCGCCGATTTCTTTGTTCTGCGACTCGTCGGAGTTGACGCCTTGAGCGATGTCAGGGCTTTGTGCGTCGAGGCGAACTTGAACTTCGCAGTTCGCACCGTCGATGCCGGTGTCCGCGTTGTCATAACCGACCGCGAGGATGGTGTCGCGAACGATCTTTTCGTAGTCGACGTCGGCCTTGGTCGAGATCTCACCGGCGACAACGGCGAGGTTCGTGTTGACGAGGGTTTCGCAAGCGACGCGACTCATAGGGTCTTGGGCGAGCAATGCGTCGAGAATGCTGTCCGAGATACGGTCGGCCAGCTTGTCGGGGTGCCCCATGCTGACTGATTCGCTGGTGAAAAGATATCGACCTGACTGATTACTCACTACTGAAAACTCCGCTGGTTCGGCCTGGTGCGATTGCTTTTCACGCGAGAGGCCATATTTTGTCAAAAGAAAGGCGGACCCATTTCGCTCGCGTTTCCTGATTGCAGGAAAGTTCGTCGTAGCGGCGGACGCCTTGGCAGCGTGTACAATAATCCCCGGAGGAGGATCTGAAAACCGACGGCTTTTGCGGTTTTTCTGAAGATTTCTCGCACTGGAACCTGCGAAATCGCGATGCCTGAGCAAATCACCGAGAAATTACCCCCGCGATTCTCAGAACAACTCCCTGATCAGAGCCGCCCGCATTGGCCGGCGATGGTGGCTTCGGTGTGCGTACACGGAGCGTTCGTGGCTCTTTTGATATGGACCCTGGCCGCTCGAAAACACCAGGGCACCGAGGCCGAACCTCTCGCCCGCAGCGTCGGGATGGCGATCGCCCATCGAATGCCAGACCGCACCCGCTATGTGATCGAGCCGGAACAGGAAAAGGCGTCGACGTCCCAGGGCGCGGTGGCCGCTGTGCCCACGCCCGCCGCCCCGCAATCGGAAGCCTCCAACGAGGAAGCAAGCGACGCCGATTCATCTCAATCGGGAGCCGCCGGTGGGCAAGGCAAAAGTCAGCCGAAATCGACCTCAGGGCTGCAACCGCCAATCGACCTCGCGAGCATTTTGCAGGACATGCGAGGCACCGGCACCGGGAATAGCGAAGACGCCGGGGATGGCAGCGACGGCGCCAGCGGGCCGCGATCGCTGGTTCAAGGACGGGTTCGTTTCGCAGACGGTCGCTCAATCGATCAGCTCGGGCAAAGCGATCTCGTTCCGGGAGCCGCCAAATACGGTCAGGGGGCAGGCCGGATCACGACCGAACTGTTTGGCGTGTCCGGTACCGGCAGCACGTTCGTCTATGTCTTCGATCGCAGTGAATCCATGGCCGCGGCAGGGAAGGCTCCCTTGAGAGCGTCGAAAACGGAGTTAATCCGCAGCCT
>NZ_ANOH01000451.1 GCF_000346505.1 Aporhodopirellula sallentina SM41 | reverse complement strand
TACGACCTACCGAGACTCAGATTCAAACATGGATGACTTCGATCGCGCGGTACTCGCCAGACTTGAGAGCCTTTTCGAGGCCGACGAGGTTCAAACCCTCACTTTTCGCGCCGACGCCGGGCTGCCAGCGCAGGATGCTGCGGTCAAGGTTGTGCACAATGCAACCGGCGCGGAGGTCGTATGCAATGACTTCCCATCGCAAATCAAAAACAAATCCATCGCATTGATCGGTCTCGTTGAACTGCTGCGAACCCAGTCGTGATTGCCCGGTCGTACAACATGGTTTTTACGCTAGGCCTACGGCACACCGCTGTCGTTTGTTCAAGCCGCCCTCTGGTGGTAGAATCTCTCGTAGTTCAAGCATCGTTCGCTTAGTTCAGGGCGGTGTCGTAAAAACCTTCCGTTGTCGGACCTCAAATTTCTATGTCGCAACTCTACGACCTGCTGGAGAACGTTAACGATCGCGACACGTTTCTCGCTTTTGTCCGCGCCTTGGCTGACGAACGCGAGGCCGCTCAGCAGCTCGAACGCGACGAACCGACGCGCTACATGCTCGGAGGTGCGCACGATTGGCAAAACGGCGACATTTCCTCTTACCTCTATGCCGCCTGCGAATACTTCAACGACCGGCCATTGTCGCCACCGGAGACCGAACCAAGCTGGCGAATGTTCGCTGACTTTCTCTGGTGCGGTAAAATTATCGAATAGCGACGCCGACGTCGGATTGTGCGCGGTCGTTTGCGGGCGTCGCGTGTTGGAATGCTGGCTGGCGGTTCAACGGTCCGACAACATGGTTTTTACGCTAGGCCTTCGGCACACCTTCCTTGGTTGGTCACGCGGGCTGGCGTTGGTACAATCTCTCGTAGTTCAGACATCGTTCGCTTCGTTCAGGGCGGTGTCGTAAAAACCTTCCGTTG
>NZ_ANOH01000450.1 GCF_000346505.1 Aporhodopirellula sallentina SM41 | reverse complement strand
GTCGGGCACAGGCTTTCCCATAGTTGACCTTAACGACCTCTCGACTCGTGCATTGCAGTTCATCGGTGGTGGACTTTTTTCGCGATATTGTGACGCAATCGGCGTTCGCCACCCGGCTGTCGACGAACTGATCGCGCACATCGACTCCATCGCTCAATCCCCCGACCTCTACATCTGGGGCGAAAACCTCGGCTTGCTGGATGTCCATGGCTTGGGCGACCTTCCTCCGCCTGAAATCGTCGCGGAACTGCCGTATGAAATTGGTGGCAAATTCCATCGCGCGGTCGAAACCCTCGTTGAAATCTATATGTCCGATCACATGGGCGCTGTCACGGACAACCCGCAAAGGTTCACTCGTGAATTGCTCGCTATCGTGTCCAACCATGGCGTAACACTGCCTGACCTCAATGTCTTCCTCCAACCAAATGGTAGCCGCTCATTCGGTGAGCGCGTAGACGATGAGACTCTTACAAAAATGGCGAGCCGCACTCCGCTGATAGTGCCCGACAA
>NZ_ANOH01000449.1 GCF_000346505.1 Aporhodopirellula sallentina SM41 | reverse complement strand
TCAAAACGAAAGCCGGTCGGCTGCACTGGAACATTGCCGGGATCTTAGTTGCGGCAACGATCTTCCACTGCATTGACCATGGGAAACACAACCCAGCCGCCACAGCGCTGATTACGGCAGTGGTGGCGACGGCGGCGTGGGGGCGGCTCCCACTGCTGCGGTTCCGGCCGCTGGTCTACGTCAGCGGGATCTCGTACGCGATCTACCTTTGTCACAACAATCTCGGCTGTGTTTTGCTCAGCACGTTTGATCGTGCCGGCGTTTCGCCCGCGTTGTGTTTGGTGATCGTGATCGCGTTTTCGTTTTCCGTCGGTTTGCTCGTCACACGCCGGATCGAACAGCCGATCACACGCCGTCTGCAGTCGCTCTATCAAAACGGACATGCAGCGGCGTAGCTGAAAAGCGGCGCAACCGGTTGGCCGCATCACGAATACGCGGCGAACCGCAAACGCCTATCGTTCGCGAAACAGTTCGCTGATTGATTGATCGTGGTGGATGCGTTTGATTGCTTCGGCGAGCAGCGGTGCCACCGACAGTTGGACGAGGTTGGGCAGCATCTTTTCGCCCAGCACCGGAATCGTGTCGGTGACCGTGATCGAGTCGATCGGCGCGTCACGCAGTCGTTCGATCGCCGGGCCGCACAAGACGCCGTGGGTGCAGGCGATGTGGATTTCCTTCGCACCGGCCTCGTGCACCAGACGGGCTGCGCCGCAAATGGAACCCGCGGTGCTGATCATGTCGTCAAACATCAACGCGATGCGGCCCTCGACGGGACCACCGATGATGGTGCTCTGCCGTACCTCGAGTGCACTCGACCGCCGCTTGTCGACGATAGCAAGCGTTCCGCCGAGGCGTTTGCCGTGCCCGACGGCGCGTTTAATGCTGCCTTCATCGGGGCTGACGACGACGATTTCGTCGCCTTCAAAACGCCGGCTGACGAAGTGGTCGTTGATCACCGGAGCGGCATAAAGGTGGTCTACCGGAACGTCGAAGAAGCCTTGGATCTGAGCCGCGTGCAGGTCCATCGTCAACACGCGATCGGCACCGGCACGGGTGATCAGGTTTGCGACGAGTTTTGCGGTGATTGGCACCCGGCCTTCGTCCTTGCGGTCCTGCCGTGCGTAGCCGAAGTAGGGAATGACCGCCGTGATCCGCTCGGCGCTGGCGCGTTTGCAGCAGTCGATCATCGTCAGCAGTTCGATCAAGTTATCGTTGACCGGCGGGCACGTCGGCTGCATCAGGAAGACGTCGCGTCCACGAACATCTTCATCGAGTTTGCAGTAGTTTTCTCCATCGGGAAATTGCCCGAGCGTGATCCGCGCGGGTTTGAGATGGAGGTGTCGACACAGTTTTTCAGCGAGTTCTCGGTTGGCGCGACCGCTGAAGATTTTGAGTTCACGCATATCCCATTGCTCGCATTTTTTGGTCGACCAGTTGGAGTTCTTCCGGATTGTTAATCGACAGCGATTCGCAATCCTTCAGGACGGGCAACGCCTCCACGGCACGCCCCGCCTCATGCAGCAGTCGGGCACAGTCGGTGAGGTAGTATTCGCCTTGCGCGTTATCGTTGCTGAGGTTGGAAAGGGCCCACAATAGGTCGGGGGTGGAAAACAGGTAAGTGCTCATGTTCACTTCCTGGATCTGACGCTGCTCTTCGCTCGCGTCTTTATGTTCGATGATGCCGGTGAATTGACCCGACTCATCACGCAGGATTCGACCGAGGCCGGTCGGATCGTCTTTGGTGAGTGTGCCGAGCAGAAGTGCGGGGCGTGTTTCTTCGAAGTGTGCGATCAGTGCCTTTAGGCTCTCGGGCTGAACGAGCGGTGAATCGCCGGCGATGACCAGTGTCAGCCCTTGGCGGCCTTCGAGATGTTCGCGGCACATTTGAACGGCGTGCCCGGTGCCGAGTTGTTCGTTTTGCTCGGCAAACACGATGTCGGATTCGCCACGGGTTTCGAGTTCATCGCGAACGGCCTGCTTTTCGTACCCGATCACGACAACCTTTTTGCCGATGCCGGCTTGGTTTGCGGCATCGAGAACGAAGTGGATCATCGGGCGATCGACAACCGGGCAGAGAACCTTTGGCAGTTCGCTGTTCATGCGGGTGCCTTTGCCAGCGGCCAAAATGACGGCCAGAGCGGTACCTTGGGTGGGGCTAGGTCCGGAGTTCATGAGACTGTGTCGGGGATTTTCAGTGGTGTAAGAATGTGTCGGTGGCGTCCGGGGTGCCCAATCGTCGTCTGTGGAGCGGAATCGGACAAGGCGGTGTGGTGCCCGGAAAATGATCCACGCGAAAATCAGCGATCCCAAAACGAGCCGCGAAAATTTTGGGCGGAATCTGAGGATTCGCTCAAGTTTCCTGCCGGCTTGGTCTTGCCGCCGGTTTCACGCGATTGCTAGTCTGGCCTGCGATCAATGTTCCAGGACGGATTCTGATTGAAAGAATCAAATACTGCTTCAGAAATCGCGTAGAGGATGCCGATACATAGGGTGTTCTCAACTATCTGCGCTTGCGAAGTCTCCACTGATTCTGACGGAATGCATCCTGGGACAAGGATTGCGGCGCTGGTAACCGAATTGAGAGTTGTCGCCTCGACGACCCATAACCGACACGGTAAATCCGTTCGGCCAGGGGAAGCGTGCCGACTCGGTTACCGCATAAGCCCAATTCTAAGACCGTTTCTGATGGTCTCGATCCACGTCTCGCTGGTACCGTTTGTTCGGGCCGGTGCCCACGACGGGTGACGATCGAGGTTATCGGGTTCCGCCTTCCTCCCAGGGAGCCAGTGAAGATGCAAATTTACGGACCATTTCGTCTCTCGACCACGCAAGCCGCTTCTTCCACCAGCAGCACATCGGCTGCCGGTCGGGGTGCCAATCGACTCGCGACCCCCGAAGCAGGCAAGACGTCCGCCGCTCCCGTCGATCAGTTAGACCTTTCGTCGGCTGCCCAAACGTCGTCGGCCTCCGCGAGCAATCGACTGCAAGAGAGTTCGGCAGTTGCCGGTGGAGGCGAAATTCGCGTCGATCGTGTTGCCGAACTGCGTCGGCAAATCGCTCAGGGCAACTACGACACGCCTGAGAAAATGGACATGGCGCTCGATCGTTTCCTCGACGGGCTCGCTTAACGCGAAAAACAGCTCGCTCAGCGGGCTACAAGACAACCGAGTTTCGTTTGAAACGTCTCTCAACAGCGGTCTGGCGTCGTGGTGACCAAGAGGTCCCAGCCTGGCGACGCCGACCGTCCAAGACAACCGAGTCGCGATCGCGAATTTTGCGTCGCGGCTCAACCGGACACACCCTGCCGGACCGCGATGGTGAGTCACCGTCGCGTCGCGAGCGGTTTCGCGTCTCGCGGAATGAGATAGCCGGCGCCGAGAATTGATCGGCGTTCGGTGCTGGGCGGGGCTGACATCCTGACGAATCCAGCGACGTATTCGTGCTTATTTCGACGCTTGCAGCGATTCAAAGGTACGAAGGTCGTAGCCGATGCCGACGTAGTCGAGCAGTTTGCAAAGGGCACGGGCGGCGATTCCGAAGCCATCCGGTCCGCTGAATCCGCCGAACTGGCCGCCGCCACGCACGTGCGGTTCGAGGTCGACAAAGATGCCGTCGACGCCGCGTGCGGACATCCGTTCATGCAGCGTCGGCAGGAATCCCTTGAGGTCTCGCAAGATTGCTTCGTGAGCACTGTCACCACGGTCGGCGGGCACGAAATGGCTGGCGGACTCTTCATCGACGTGGTCGACGCGTCCGCCGAGCGTCGGATCGCTGTAGTCTTTGATGTGCAGCCATCCGAGCGACGGTTTCATCGCTTGGTACTGTGCATAGACCTGATCCGGGGTGAAGCCCTGCATGACGATGTTGGCACCGTCGAAGATCGTGACCATCGCCGGGTGGTTCACTTTCGCCGCGATGTCTGCGAGCAGATGCCCGGTTTGACCGACCAGGTTGGCTTCCACTTCGAGCCCGAAGGTCAATCCGCGTGCGTCGCAGGCCTCCGCGATGGCGCTCAGTTGGTCGACGACCTGATCGATATGGTCTTCGGGTTGGGTGCCTTTGGGGTGATAGAACGAAAAACCACGCAGCAATTTGCAGTCGAACGCTTCCGCCCGATCGCAGGCGGTTTGCACGTCTTCGCGGAGGTAGGTGTCAAACGGGATGAACTTGTTCGCGGTGCCGTCCTCGACATCGAGCAGTTTGACTTTGCCAATCGGCGACCCGATGCTCGAGACTTTCATGCCGTAATCGGTGTGCATTTGCTGCAACGTTTTGATTTCCTCGTCATCGAGGACCATCACGTTTTTGATCCCGTTTCCGACGTCGACAAAGCGAATCGAGTAGTACTGCAGGCCGATTGCGGCCAAGGCGGCGAATTGTTCGTTCGCCTTTTTGGTCATGGCGGACTCGTCGGCAAAACCACTTAAAATCACGTTGGGGGCAGAGTTCATCGGAAGTCGTCTCGGGGCTAAGTGGGGGTTACGGGAGGGGCGAACAGTTTGTGGTATTTCTGCCAGAACGTGAACCCGAGGCCTCGCCGGCGAGCCGGATTGAGGCCGATTCCTAGGGATTCGTTGTCTGGAACAGCGGGCTGGGCTTGTGGCGTTTTTTGGCCTTCCATATCATGCCGCCCTGCGCTATTTGTCAGATGATGCGGTTTGATGCCCCACCGCATGCCTTTATTACAACCCCACCGGTGCTCGGAAACCCTCCCTTGCTGTTTTCTTTGGACCCCGCTCTTCTCGATCTTTTTGCGACGTTGCCCACGATCGATTCTGTCGTCGATGGTGTTTCGTGGGTATTGATGATCGGTCAGGAAACCGGAGCGGGAACGGGCGACGGTGTGTCGCCGACCGGGCCTCCTTCGCCGTTGCAGGTGTTTTTCAGCAGTCCGCTGCCGTTAATCGCCGGTTTGGGCATGATCTGGTATTTGACTTGGTTTTTGCCTGAGAAACGCAAACGCCAAGATGAAGCCACCCTGTTGGCATCGCTCATGAAAAACGACCGCGTGGTCACAATCGGTGGGCTGCACGGCACCGTGGTTTCGGCGCCGGCGGACAGCGAAGTGGTGACGCTCAAAATCGATGAGGCGGGAACGACCCGCATCAAAGTAAACCGGACCGCCATTTCGGCGATCACCGTGCACGCCAAGGGCAAGTCGCTCGATAAAGACGGCCGCCCGACCAAAACCACCGGCGGTGATTCACCGTCTAAAAACGCTTCCGACGAGGATTCGTCGGGCTAGCTGAATCTAATTCTCATACCGTTTGCCGGTCCGTGGTCGAGGTCAATGATTGACGTTCGATTCGCCTGCGAACGAAAACCTTAACCGTCTTTCGAAAAATCACGATGGATCTTCCTTCCTCCCGCCTCGACTCGGTCATCAGTTCCGCTGGTTCCTTCGCATCGGACATGGCCTTCCAATTCACCACGACTCTCGCCCAAACCGATTCCGCGGTTGCGGGCGAAGTCCGAGGCATCTCCGCCGACCAATGGATCACGCTGGTCGTTGCGGCCGCGATCCTCATCCTGCCTTTTGTGTTCGGCGGATGGTTGGCCAAGCAACTCAAGATGCCCGGCTACGGCACGCGTTTGGGATTCATCCTCGTCGCGATCATCGGCAGCAGCGTGACGTTGTGGAACAAACTGCCCGGTCTCGGCGTGGACCTTCGCGGCGGTACGATCCTCGTTTACGAAATCGATCCAGAGAAACAAAAGGAATTGGCCGAGACCGGTTCGCCGATCACCAGCCAAGATTTGGTCGAGCCACTGACCCGCCGGATCAACCCGTCGGGAACGCAGGAGATCGTGATTCGTCCTTACGGTGAATCGCAGATCGAGATCATCGTTCCCGCCGTCGACGACCGCGAAGTCGCACGGATCAAAAAACTTGTCGAAGAAGCCGGTGTGCTGCGGTTCGCAATTTTGGCCAACCAGGTTGACCACCAAGCGATCATCAGCGCAGCGATCGACCAGTCCGAGTCGGACGACCCGTCTATCGCGACACGCGTCAAGGTCGGCGATATCGACGACGGCCTCTACGGGCGTTGGGTCAAATTGGGCCGCGAGTCCAAACCCAACGCAGACGGCGTGCGTCCTCTGCGGATGTCGACACAAGGCTCGCTGATCCGAAACCCGAACACCGGCGAAATCCTCGAACTGCCGCGTGAACTGCTCGGCCAAGACGAAGAGATCAAAGTCGCCAAGTGGCTCAAGACCCAGCCGTTCTCTGAAATCGAAGTGTTGATGGTCATCAACCCGCTGCTCGACATTCAAGGAAGCGACCTTTCCTACGCCGCGAGCACGTTCGATGAAAACGGTGGCCCTGCGGTCGCCTTCAACCTGACGGACTTCGGTTCGGGACGTTTCCGTGCTCTGACTCAGAACAACTCACCCGAGGGAACTCGCAAACGACAACTCGGGATCATCCTCGATGACACGTTGTTGTCGGCACCGAACATTCTGCAGGCGATTTCGAAGGAAGGCCGAATCACCGGTAATTTTACCCGTGAAGAAGTCGACAGCCTGGTTCAAATTCTGAAGGCAGGGCAACTGCCTGCCACCGTTACCAAGCAACCGATCGCTGAGAACCAAATCGACGCGACTCTCGGTGCTGACACGATCCAGAAAGGTGTTTTCTCGATCGGTTTGTCGCTCGGTTTGGTATTGGTGTTCATTCTGTATTACTACCGTTTCTCAGGAATGATCGCCTGCATCGCGTTGATCATGAACCTGATGTTGATCCTCGCGACGATGGTCTTTATCAACCAACCACTGACTTTGCCTGGCCTCGCCGGTTTGGTTTTGACGGTCGGTATGTCGGTCGACGCGAACGTTCTGATCTTCGAACGTATCCGCGAGGAGCTGAAAAAAGGTGCCAAGGAACGGATGGCGATCCGCAACGGTTTCGCTCGAGCGACCACAACGATTGTCGACGCCAACCTGACGACGCTGATCACAGCGATCGTGTTGTATGCGATCGGTACTGACCAAATTCGTGGTTTCGCGGTGACGTTGATCTTGGGCATCATGTTCTCGATGTTCACTGCAATTTACGTTTCGCGAACCCTGTTCGACTTGGCAGAGCGTCGCGGAATGCTTTCGTTGTCGATGTCTGACACAGTGAACTCGGTGCGTGCAGCGATGTCCGGCGGTGGCGAGTTCGACTTCATGGCCCGGGGCCGGATGATGCTGTTCGTCTCGTCGGTCTTGGTGGTCGCCGGTGTGGTGGCATTGATCTCTCGCGGACAGGGAATCTTTGATATCGACTTCGCAGGTGGCTCGTCGGTCCAATTCCGTCTCGACGCCCCGACTGATACCGAAGACGTTCGCCGGATCGTTGCCGCAGCATTCGAAAACAGTGGCGATGAAAAAATTCAGTTCACCGTCAACGGTGTGAATATGGAAGGCGCCGCCGAAAACACGATTTTCAAAGTCGACTCATCGGTGGACCAAGTGGACGTGCTCAAGAAAGCAATCCAAGAGGGGTTCGCCAGTGAGGGAAGCGTCGGGCTGTCGACGTACAAAGTTGACATCCGGCCTGCGGATCTCGGCCCAGGAACCTTGGACGAATCAGCTCAACCGGAGGCCGAAACGACCAGTTCGCAGTCGACACCGGACGTCAGCGATCAGTCTCGCTACGAAAGCTCGTACAACGGAGTGATGCTGACCGCGTTCCAGGCAACCGAAGAGACCGCTGAAGAAGGCTCTGCTGACGCCGAGTCATCGGAAGAAGGTGAGGAAGCCGCGGAGACTCGCGACATCCAATTGCCTGGCTTCACCTACAGCACTTCGGACATTTCGCTCGGGATCGAGGGCAGCGAGAAGCAAGCCGTGATCAACGAAGACGGTTTGAAAGACGCGATCCTGCAAGCTGCCGAAGCTGCTGGCGTTCCGATCAACGAACGTGGCATTCGCCTGCGTCCCCTCGGTGAAGGCACCGAAGAATGGGCCGGCGGTTCTGCTTTGCCCTATGCGGATTGGCGGGTTCAGTTGCCGTTGACCGGTGACAACGCGATCGCGGTCATGAAGCAACTCGAACAAAAGCTCGGCAGCGATCCGGTTTGGATCAGCAGCAGCAGTGTCGGGGCCCGCGTCGCCGGCGACATGATCAGTCGTGCTCTCGGAGCTCTGTTCGCATCGTTGTTGTGCATCATCGGCTACATTTGGTTCCGATTCCAACGAGTGATTTACGGTGTGGCCGCTGTGGTTGCTTTGCTGCACGATGTTTTGATCACGCTCGGTGCGATCGCGGTCAGCTACTGGCTCGCCGGAGCACTCGGGTTCCTGTTGATCGATCCGTTTAAGATTTCCCTGACGGTGGTCGCTGCGTTGCTGACGATTATCGGTTACTCGCTCAACGATACGATTGTCGTGTTCGACCGGATTCGTGAAACGAAGGGCAAGGCCCCGCGTTTGACCGGTGACATGATCAACTCCAGCATCAACCAAACACTCAGCCGTACGTTGCTGACATCGATCACGACCTTGATCGTGGTCGTGTTGCTCTACGCGATGGGTGGCGAAGGAATTCACGCGTTTGCGTTCGCGTTGGTCGTCGGCGTTTTGGTCGGTACCTACAGTTCGATGTTCGTGGCCAGCCCAGTGCTGTTGTACCTCGTCAATCGCAACGAACGTAAAGAGGCTGTCGCCGCTCAGGGCCGATAACCGGAGCCCATCGACTCCCGCGAAGGAGTTGCTTCCGAACGAATCGAAAACGGGTGTGGTCAGCCAGCCGCACGCGTTTTTTTGTGAAATCGTCGCTGTTCGCAGCGGCGAATCGTCGGTCGGGACGTTTTGCCTCGCAGTCGGATCGTTGCTTAGGGGCTCGCAATCCAGCGAACCGGGGCTGGGGAAAATGGCTCAAAGAACCTAAAGTGTGAGTCTTCTGTCCTGCAGTCTTTCGTCCCCGGTTCCCTCAAGGTTTGGTTTTCGATGACCGCGAAACCCACCCCCGATTCCAACTCTGCCTCGAACGCCCCTTCGGATGCCAACAGCGGCACTGCCGTGAAAGCCATTACGGGTGGTGCGTTTGCGGCCGTATCGGCGAGTCCCTCGTTTCCTTCACTCGAAGAGGAAGTGCTCTCGTTTTGGGACCAGCAGCAGATTTACGAAAAGTCGCTCGCACGCCGGGCTGATGCGCCCACGTTCGTGTTCTTCGAAGGGCCACCAACCGCCAACGGGATGCCGCACCCGGGGCACTGCCTGACCCGCGCGATCAAAGACGTTTTTCCGCGATATAAAACCATGCGTGGTTATCGCTGTGAACGGAAAGCGGGGTGGGACACGCACGGTCTTCCGGTTGAGGTCGAGGTCGGCAAGGAGCTCGGCATCCACAGCAAGGAAGAAATCGAAGCCTACGGGGTCGAACCGTTTATCCAGAAGTGCCAGCAGAGCGTATGGCGCTACATGCGCGAATGGGAAACGCTAACTCGGCGACTCGGATTTTGGGTCGATTTGAAACAGGCATACGTGACCTACCATCAGTCGTACGTCGAGAGCGTTTGGTGGAGTCTAAAGAACCTCTTCGATCGTGGTTTGCTGTATCAAGGACACAAGATCGTTTGGTGGTGGGCGCAAGGTGGAACAGCGTTGTCGGCCGGCGAAGTCGGCCAGGGATACCGCGAGGTCGCGGACCCGAGTGTTTATGTTCTGTTCCCTTTGGTCACGGATGATGCGGCAGCGCCCAAACGTTCGCTCGTGGTCTGGACGACGACTCCGTGGACGTTGCCGAGCAACATGTACGCGGCGGTGAAATCCGATTTGGAGTATTCCGTTGTCGAAGATAGTGAAAGCGGCGAGCAACTGGTGCTCGCATCCGCTTTAGTGGAAACCCTCGCGGGAAAGATCAAGCGAGAACTAAAGGTCATCGAAACCGTCTCCGGTGCATCGCTGGTTGGCCAACGCTACGAACCACCGTTCGCCGACTATCGAGAACGATTGTCGGATCCCCAAGGAAAATTGAAGACAGGGGAACAGGAATATCTTTACTGGCGAGTCGTTGCGGCTGATTTTGTGACGACTGAGTCCGGAAGTGGTTTGGTCCACTTGGCACCCGCGTTCGGCGAGGTCGATTATGAGGTCCTCGTTGAAGAACGTGATCGATTTGTCGAGACCGATCGGCCCGACTTGCTGTGTGCGGTCGGACCGGACGGGAAGTTCACTGACGAGTTTCCTTCGCTCAAGGGCGAGTGGGTGAAGTCGACGGACAAGACTCTCACGCGTCAACTGCGTGACAACGGTCGGTTGTTGCATCAGGAACAGTACCTGCACGATTATCCGTTCTGCTGGCGTGCCGATGATGATCCGTTGATCCAGTATCCTCGCGAGAGTTGGTTTATCCGGACGACGAAGTTCCGTGATTTGATGTTGAAGAACAACTCTCAAATTGGTTGGCAGCCGGAACACATCCGCGACGGACGGTTCGGCAACTTCCTCGACAGCAACGTTGACTGGGCGCTGTCGCGAGAACGCTATTGGGGCACGCCGCTGCCGATCTGGGTTTGCCAGTCGACCGGGCGGATGGAGGCGGTTGCTTCTTATGACGAGTTGCTTGCTAAACCCGGCGTGGAAGGGACCGATGTTTGGGATGAAGCGAAGAAGGCGAACCCCGAACTCGCGGACGATCTCCGTGTCCACAAGCCTTACATCGACGCGGTGACATACGAATCACCATTCGAGTCCGGTGCGCGGATGAAGCGTGTCTCGGAAGTGATCGATTGTTGGTACGACAGCGGCGCGATGCCGTTCGCTCAGTGGGGATGGCCGCATCAGAACGACGATCGGTTTGCCGAACAGTTCCCGGCTGATTTCATCAGTGAAGCGATTGACCAAACCCGCGGATGGTTCTACAGCCAACTCGCGATCAGCACGATGTTGTTCGGCGAAGGGGCGAGCGTGGATGCGTCGGACGCTGCATCGGAGACCGACGCGAAAGTCGGCGAATCGGCGTTGAAGACCGCTGCGGATCAATCGTACCCGCACCCATACCGAAACTGCATCGTTCTGGGCTTGATGCTGTCGCAGTGGTATGAAGCGACGTCCAAAGAGAGCGGTTCGAAAATCATCGCGTTGACGGAAGAGGAAACAGCCGAACATCCTGGCGTTTCGTTCACGAAGAAGACCGGCAAGATGTCCAAACAACTGCGGAACTACCGTAGTCCTTCGGAGATCTTTGACCGCTACGGTGCTGACGCGATGCGTTGGTACTTCTTCGCCAATCAAGCTCCGTGGAATTCGATCATCTACGCCGATGGAGCAATCCGTGATTCGATTCCCGAGTTTTTGCTGCGTTTGTGGAACACGTTCAGTTTCTTCACGATCTACGCGGAGATTGATGGGTTTGACCCAACGACCGCGTCTGAGGCGGATGAGCAACTGTCACCCGAGAGCCTCGCATCGGCGCCGACTTATCGGCCGATTGCCGAACGAAGCGAAATCGATCGTTGGATCGTTTCGGAAACGAATGTCGCGATCGAAACCATCGTGCAGCGAATGGACGACCTGGACAACTACAACGCATGCCAGGCGATCACGTCGTTGTTGGACGGTCTGAGCAATTGGTATGTCCGACGTAGTCGCGATCGCTACTGGGCGAAAGACGCTCAGTCGCAGGACAAACACGACGCCTACTGGACGTTGTACGAGACGCTCCTGCAGTTGACCAAGGTGATCGCGCCGTTCGTGCCATTCCTTTCGGAAAAACTGTGGCAAGAATTGACGCGTCCGTTCGGGGATCGCGTGCTCGATAGCGTGCATTTGTGCGACTACCCGGTTGCGGACTCTTCACGCATCGACGCGAGTTTGTCCGAGTCGATGAAGGTACTGCGCGAGATCGCTTCGCTCGGACGTTCGGCTCGTGCGGATGCCAAAATGAAAGTCCGTTTGCCGCTCTCCGCGGTGGAGGTGATCCTGACCGACGATTCGCAGATCGCGTGGTTGCAGTCGCATGATTCGTTGGTGCGTGAGGAACTGAACGTCAAATCCGTCGAGTACACCACTGATGGTGGCGAGTACGTTCAGTACAGCGTTGTTCCGAACTTCAAACGTCTCGGCCCGAAAGTCGGGAAACAAATTCCGGCGGTCAAGAAATTGCTCGGCGAGGCGGACGGGAATCAATTGCTCGGTCAGTTGCAGACCGAAGGGAAGGTCGCTTTGACGATGCCTGACGGCAGTTCCCTCGAACTCGACAGTGAAGATATTGAGGTAAGGCTGAAGGCGCGAGAAGGTTGGGCGGCGGCTCAGGGACCGTCCTGCGTTGTGGTGCTCAACACGGAAGTTACCGACGAACTGCGTCGCGAAGGAATTGCGAAGGATTTGATCCGAGCGATCCAAAGTCAACGGAAATCAATCAACTGCGAGTATACGGATCGGATCGAGATCGGCATCACGACCGATGACGCCGAAACTCAAAAGGCGATTGAGATGCACCAAAACATGATCTGCGAAGAAACCCTCGCGGATCGGTTGGTTCTTGAGGCGTTGCCGAACATCGACCCGACCAGCATCGAGTGTGGTGAATTGTACGTTGCAAAGGTGAGCGGCTGATGCCTGAAACAGCGCCTTTGCCGATCGCGGTGTTTCTCAGTGGCAGCGGCCGAACGCTCGCCAATCTGATCCGTCACCGGGACGAACATGACTTGCCGATCGATATCCGTTTGGTGATCAGCAGTCGCCGTGACGTTCGAGGTGTGGACATCGCTCGCGACGCTGGCATCGAAACGATGGTTATTCGCGAACGCGACTACCCCGACGCGAACGGTTACAGCGCGGCAATGTTCGCACCGATGGCGGAGCGAGGGATCGAGTATGTCGTGATGGCGGGTTTTCTCAAACACGTTCTGATACCCGACGCGTTCGAAAACCGTGTGCTGAATATTCACCCATCGCTCTTGCCTGCCTTTGGTGGCCAAGGAATGTATGGGCATTACGTTCACGAAGCCGTGCTCGCACGAGGTGTGCGTGTCACTGGGTGCACGGTTCACTTTGTCGATAACGAGTACGACAACGGGCCGATCCTGCATCAGCGGTCTTGCCCGGTGCTCGACGGCGACACACCCGATACGCTCGCCGCGAGAGTGTTTGAAGAGGAATGTCTCGCTCTTCCGGAGGCGATCCGGATGTTACCCGTGAAGGCCTGACGCGTTAGCCCGCGAGCAGAGTTTCCAGATAAAGGGTCACGCAATCGGAAAGGGCATCGGGGTTGTATCCCCCTTCGAGAACACTCAGTAGACGTCCGTCGCAATGTTCGTTGGCGACTCGCATGAGTATCTTTGCAAACGTCTCGAAGTCTTCCGTGTGTAGACCGAGTGAGCCCACCGGGTCGTCGATGTGAGCGTCAAATCCGGCGCTCGCGATCACGAGGTCTGGTTCAAAGGAGTCTGCGAACAGGGAGACTTCGCGTTCAAATTGGGCGACCTGTTCAGAGCGAGGTGTGCCCATCGCGACCGGAAGGTTCTTGGTCGTACCGATCGCGGACCGGGTGCCGGTTTCACCTGCCGCCCCGGTGTGTGGATAGAAATGGTCGCGGTGCATTGAGAAGTACGCGACGGAGGCATCGTCATAGAAAATGTCTTGTGTCCCGTTGCCGTGGTGAACGTCAAAATCGACGATCATGACTCGGTCGATGCCGGGAGATCGTTGTGCATGCCGCGCCGCGACGGCGGCGTTGTTGAACAAGCAAAACCCCATCGCTTGGTCTTCGGTGGCATGGTGCCCCGGTGGGCGAAGCAGGCAAAACGCGGTTAGGTCCTCACCGGCGATCAGGCGGTCGGCGGCATTGCAGGCCGCCCCGGCGCCGAGGATAGCGACCTCGAAGGAACGGTGAGAAAGCCGAGTGTCCGGATCAATCCATCCGCCACCGGAGGCGGCAAACTGCTGAACGTAGTCGATGTGTTCAGCGGAGTGAGCGAGAGCCAACTGCTCTCGGGTTGCCGGTTCCCAGGACGGACGTCGACAGGTGACGTCCAGTCCCAGGAAGTGGAGATGACGTACGACCGGCAGCAATCGACGCGGGCTCTCTGGATGATCGCCCGTTTGATGTTCCATGAATACCGGATCGTAATAAAGCAACGTCATCGAAAGTCGGCTGCTATGCCAACGGTTCGGCGTCGGCCGTTTCGGCGTTAATCATCGCCGGTTCATGGCGATGCTCGAGTCGCCCGATGGTCTTCTCGACCAAGTGCAGCAGTTTGTTCGCTGCTCCCTCAAAGGCATCTTTGACGGTGGTGTCGTGATGCCGCACCGACATCGGTTTGAGCCCTCGTAATCGCACCTCCATCACACATCGTTTGTCATTGTCTTCGTTGTGTCCAACATGTTTGTCCCGCGAATGCTCTTCAGCTAAAAACACCTCGACTCGTGTAATCCGGTCCTCATAACGACCTAACGCGTGTTCGACCGATTCCTGCACATGTGCATGGAGGGTCTCGTCGCCTTGGATGTGGTTGTCGGTGTGAGTTTGAATCTGCATTTGGTCAGCCTTGAGAGGGTGATGATGGTGCCGGCAACGCGCCGCACACTATTGAAGTATAGTGCAAACCGCACACCGCAGTGGCCGTCTTCGGGTAGATTAAATAACCGTCGTGTCGGCCGTTACAATCCGCACGTAATCGTTACGACCCGAACGCGCCCTGTGCGGCTTCATTTTGAAAGTGTGCCAGTTTGGCCCACTGTGCGACGCACCGGTCATTTCGGATCCCTCCCACCCCTCCTATCAACCTATTCCTCCCACCTGCCTTGGTTGAAATCATGCCTTTGTTTTTGAATGTTCTGCGCCCGTATGTCGCGTCCGCCCACGGCATTTTGCGAACGATTCCTCCTTTGTTGGCGATTGTATCGGCTTCGGTAATGTCGGCTGGGGCGAGCGTGCATGCGGAGGAGGTTCCGGATGAGATTTTAGTGGAGACAGAAAGCTTTACCGATCGAGGCGGATGGCAACTCGACACTCAGTTCATCGAGCAAATGGGGTCACCCTATCTACTCGCGCACGGGCTCGGGCGTCCTGTGGAGGATGCTCGCACGACAATCTCCGTTGCGAAGGATCGAGAGTATCGAGTTTGGGTCCGAACGCTCGATTGGGTTGCACGTTGGGGCGCGGCCGCATCGCCGGGGCAGTTTCAGGTGTTGTTTGACGGCGCTGCGTTGCAGCCAACGTTCGGTACCGAGTCGCCGGTTTGGGATTGGCAAGACGGCGGAGTTGTCCGGCTCAGCGAAGGCGAGCATGAAATTCGGCTGCATGATTTGACTGGATTCGACGGTCGGTGCGACTGCCTGTTTCTGACGTCGGATGTCGCGAATCAAACGCCTCCGCCGAACGTGAATGATGTCTTGTCACCTTGGCGACGTGAGCGGCTCGGCTTGCCCGCCGAACCGGTGGTCAAAGGGCCCTATGATCTCGTGGTCGTGGGTGGTGGATACTCGGGAATGGGGGCGGCACTTTCGGCGGCGAGGATGGGTTGTCGTGTGGCACTGATCCAAGACCGAGGAGTGCTCGGCGGCAACGGATCGAGCGAGGTGAGAGTGTGGGCGATGGGAAACATCCGTCGTGGCAAGTTCCCGCGGATCGGCGAGATCATTGAGGAATTCTGTGACCACGCCTCCAAGTCGCCGGGGACCTACGAAGAGTTTGGCGACGACAAGAAAGAAGCGATCGTCCTGGCGGAGTCGAATATCGATTTGATGCTGCATCACTTTGCCTATGGTGTCGAGGCGCGCGACACCGCCGGTGCGCACGGCGGTGAATCGAACGCTGCCGCGACAGTGCACCCGCATACGAGACACATGGACGCCGTCCGAGTCTTGAACACACAAACGGGCGAAGATCTGCGAGTCACCGGCGACCGATTCGTTGACTGCACTGGACATGGTTGGATCGGCGAATGGGCCGGTGCCGAAACGGAGATGACGCCTAAGGGGCGGATGGGCATGAGCAATATGTGGCGATGGGACGAAGCCGACACGGCGACCTCGTTTCCTGAAACACCCTGGGCACTCGATTTGAAAATGGCCGACTTTCCGTATCCGCGGGACCACCATGGGCAGTGGTTTTGGGAGAGCGGTTTTGATCTCGATCCGATTAACAACGCGGAGGCGATCCGGGATTGGAATTTGCGAGCCGTCTATGGCGCGTTCAATGCCATGAAGAACCGTGACGGAGCGTCTGATCACGCCAACGCGGAGTTGACGTGGGTGGCATACGTGGGTGGTCCTCGCGAAAGTCGGCGGTTGATGGGCGACGTGGTCCTGACGCAGGAAGACGTTGTTGCCAAACGAGATTTTCCGGACGGTTGTGTGCCGAGCACTTGGTCGATCGATCTTCACTACCCCAAAAAGCAATATGCCCAAAAGTATCCGAAGAACCCATTCATCAGCCATGCGGTCCATGATCGTCGTGTCGATCGTTCGTACGGATACCCGGTTCCGTATCGTTGCTTTTACAGCCGCAATGTTGACAACCTTTTCATGGCCGGACGCTGCATCAGCGTGACTCATGAAGCCCTCGGGACGGTCCGCGTTATGAAGACGTGTGGGATGATGGGCGAGGTGGTCGGCAAGGCGGCGTCGCTCTGTACGTTACATGACTGTACGCCGCGTGATATTTACGAAGCCCACCTCGACGAGTTGTTGGAATTATTGCGTTTGCCGGGTAAGGCACATCGAAGTTCGCCGTCCGATGAAATTGTAGTTCCAGACGACGCGATGGAGGAAGCCAGTTCGATCGGTCCGATGTCGGGACGCAAGCCTAGCGACCTGCCCGGTTTGGTGATTGACGATCGCGAGGCGATCCGCATTGGACGATGGAAAGAAGGCGGTGGGCTGCGTGGGTATGTCGGATGGTCTTACCGTTATGCGTCTCCGAATTCGGATGCTTCGGCGAGGTTTGAGACGAAGATGAAGGAAGCGGGACGCTATCGGTTGCAACTCTACAATCAACCGCATTCCAACCGAGGCGGCACGGTACCGGTCACTGTTGAGGTTGCTGGTAAAGCGATCGCACAGCTGCGAATCGATCAAAGGGTGACGGAGGAATCCGGTGCGATCAACGCGGGTGAGTTTGACCTGCCGGAAAACAAGACCATCGGTGTCGTGTTTTCAACGGAAAACGCCGGCGGGATCGTTCATATTGATGCGATCGGTTGGGAGCGTTTGGAATAACAAACGCGGTGGAGATGTGATTTATCGATTTGCTGCGTCACGGCGGTGGGGCGTTTGCGATTGCCTCGCGAGCTATCGTCTCCGAACCACCGTCTTGGAAAGCCGTGTCTGGGGCAATCGAACCGAGAAGAGTCCGGACCGTTGTGACAATCGATCCGCCGTTCCGATCGACATCCAATCACACGTTTGTCTGAACGCGGGGCGACCGAAAAATGCTTCGTCACCGCAAACGGACCACTCCGAAAGTGGTAAAAAGACGGTTCTGCGTTTTCAACAGTCGCGATGCCAACGCAACCCGATGCCGCAACGGCGAGTGAACCATGGACCAAACATTTTTAGGCGGCGTATTCAGCGAGACTCTCGAAGGAGGCCGGGCAGGAGCGGACGTTGAGTTGTTGCCCGCCGGCATTGGAGCACGAACTCCCGATGGCGAAACGTTTGTGATTCCCTATCGCGACTGTCAGGTTGAGATGGGTGGGTACAACGGCCGCATGGTGTTCTGCCGCAATGCGGATCGGAGCCTGACGATCTTTTGCGACGCTCCAAAATTCCCAAAGGCATTGTCGCTCGCCGCCGCAGGCACGCTCGACGATCAATTAGCGATCGGACATAAGAAGCGACGTGGCGAATCACGACGAGCATTTCTCTTTGGCACGATCTGCTTGACCGCGATCTTGCTGTTCATCGTCGCTGGGTATTTTGGAATCCGTTTTGGTGCACGATCCGCCGTACTCGCGCTGCCCGTCAGTATCGATGCTCAGATCGGTGACGCCGCCATGGAGAGCATGGACCTCGGGGGCCCGAAGGTGCGTGATGATGTTGTTGTTGGGGCCATGCAGTCGATCGTCGATCGGATTGCTCCCGCCGCCGCGGTCGAGGGCATCGACTTTCGGGTGCATGTTGTCGAGTCTGCGCAGATCAATGCGTTCGCACTGCCCGGGGGCAACATGGTGGTTTACACTGGACTGATTCAAAACGCGTCCAGTCCTGAACAAATCGCGGGAGTGTTGTCACACGAAATGGCTCACGCGACACTGCGACATGGGATCCAACGGATCGGGCAATCACTCGGGATTTGGGCCGGGATATCGTTGTTGGTGGGCGACGTCAGCGGATTGACCGGTGCGGCTGTTGATTTGATGCAGGTGGCGTCGGTGAACAGTTACTCTAGGACGCATGAGAACGAAGCGGATGCCGAGGGCGTCCGGATGCTGCATGCGGCGGAGATTGATCCATCAGCAATGGCGGACTTTTTTGAGCACCTCGAGGAAGAAGAGGGCGACGTCCCAGGAATTTTTGCTTGGATCAGCACGCACCCCGATCATGCATCTAGAATAGCGAGCGTACGAGCTCAATTAGCCGGGTTGCCGCCAGTGCAGTATCGACCAATCGATATCGATTGGGGCGAGGTTCGGAAACGCATCGACAAAAATATCGACACGAGCATCGACAACAGCGATGTGCCGGAAAAAAACTAACGGGATCCAAACAGGGTGCAGTGATGCAAACAGAGATTCGTGATAGACCTTCCTTTGCGAACATCCGGGTAAGGTTGGAGCCCGGTGACGAGATCGTCGCCGAGGCCGATGCGATGGCGAGCATGAGTTCGTCGATTGAAATGAAAACCCAGTGGAGCGGCGGTTTTGTCAACGGCGTGCTCAAGCGGTTGTTCGGCGGCGAGTCGATGTTCGTTAACACGTTTTCCACCCAGACCGGAGGTGAGATCGTGTTGACGCAGCCGTTTCCCGGCGACATCCAGTGCCTCGAACTCAACGGGAATTCCATGTTCCTGCAACCGGGCGCCTTCATCGCTTGTGAACCGGGCGTCAAACTGGGGCTCGGTTGGGCCGGGTGGAAAATGTTCGTCGCCCGGGAAGGATTGTTTCGGCTCAAAGTCAGCGGGAAAGGACGCGTTTGGTTCGGTGCCTACGGCGGGATCTTCCAACGTGAAATCGACAGCGAATACATCGTTGATTCGGGACACCTGGTCGCGTACGAGCCAACCGTTGGTGTGCAAATCGCATTGGCCGGAGGGATCTTTTCTAGCTTCTTCAGCGGTGAAGGATTCGTGACGCGGGTCAACGGTCCGGGACGAATCTACATGCAGTCGCGGTCGTTTGACGGATTGGCCGCGTGGACGAACGCTCATTTGTACTAACCCGCTCGATGAGGTCCGCTCCGATTTTGTCGGTGATCGAATTCATCAGTTGAATTGGCCCTCTTTTAATCTTCCCGCTTTCTGTTGCTCCGTCGAACGCCCATGCATCATCAACTTCTCGCACAGCCGGCTATGTCGATTGCCAAATTGACTTTGCAAGCCGGGGAATCGGTCACCTGCGAAGTCGGGGCCATGATCGCAATGTCCAGCGGTTTTACCGTTGAGACGACGTCGCGAAGTCGAGGCGGCGGAGGAGGGATTACAAAAGGGCTCAAACGTATGTTTTCGGGTGAGAACTTTTTTCTCAATCACTTCACCTCGACCGCACCCAACCAAACGTTGTGGATCGGTCCCGGTTTGCTCGGCGACATCATGCATTATCCGATGACCGGTGGCACGTTGATTGTTCAGGGATCGAGTTGGCTGGCATCGGCGATCGGAATCGAGATCGATGCCACTTGGCAAGGGCTCGGCAAGGCGTTGTTCAGCGGAGAGGGAATGTTTTGGGTGAAATGCAGCGGACAGGGAGATCTGTTTCTCAACAGTTTCGGATCCATCTACCCGGTCGATGTGAATGGTGAGTATGTCGTCGACACCGGCCATATCGTTGCGTTCGAAGACACGCTGAACTTCAAAATCGGGAAAGCCGGTTCGAGTCTCATCGGCAGTGTTCTCGGTGGCGAAGGTTTGGTCTGCAAGTTCAGCGGGCAAGGAAAACTGTATTGCCAGAGTCATAACCCGCCGAGTTTCGGACAATTGCTCGGACCTAAACTGAAAGCCCGTTAAAGCCGCTGGCCGGATCAACAGTCATGATTGAAATCGCATGTCCTAATTGCCAAAAACGCTACCGGTTGGCTGACAAGTTTGCTGGAAAGAAAGCGAAGTGTAAGAAGTGCGGCGCCGTGTTGGTGATCAGGCCGCCGGTCGCTCCATCGGATCACGCCGGCGCATCGCAGCCAGCGAAACCGAATCCGAAACGCACAAAGCCAGCCCCAGCGGGCGAGTCGAATCGGTCCACCATGCCCGCCCCGCAGGTCCCCACCGTCGATCCTGTAACTGTCGATCCTGCACCCGTGGAAGCGACACCGATCGAAACAGCGGAAGCGATCCCGACCGCCGAAGCCGTGCCGATCGTCGAGGCCATTCCCGTTTCCGCGGACCCGTTCGACGACATTCCCGTCGCGGAGCCCGTAACACCGTCGGTACAGGCATTTGCCGATCCTGGATTCGATGCGGGATTTGACGCTCCCGCGACGGCAATGCCGATCTCGCCGGCCAAGACACCGTCACCTGGAACGGCTGCGGCGTCTGGTGTCGGTGAAACACTCCGTGGCACGACGGGTCATATGAAGTACGAGATCAGCCAGCGACCTGATTTCTCAATCGTTAAAATCAACCTACCGCAGGGAGGCAAGGTCTACGCTGAACCCTCCGCGATGGTATCGATGACACCGACGATGCATCTCGAAGCCGGATTGAAAGGGGGCCTTGGGAAAACGTTTGGCCGGTTGCTCGGTGGCGAGAGCCTGATCATCAACACCTTCACCGCGCAGGATGGTCCGGGTGAAGTCATGTTCGCAGGCGGTGCAGCCGGTGATGTCGCCTATCACCGGCTCAATGGGAACACACTTTATCTGCAGCGCGGCGCGTACATGTTTAACAGTGAAGGCGTGGACGTGTCCGGGAAATGGCAGGGGGCAAAAGGATTCTTCAGCGGTGAAGGTCTCGTGCTGCTCAAAGCGAGCGGCACCGGAGACATCTTTTTCAATTCGTACGGCGCGATTATCCCGATCGATGTGAACGAAGGGTTCATGGTCGACACCGGGTACATCGTTGCGTTCGAAGAGACATTGCAATATCGGGTCACGGTGCTGCCGGGATTGCGAGCAGCCGGGAAGATCAAGTCGTTTTTCTTTGGCGGCGAAGGTTTGGTTTGTCAGTTTTCGGGAACCGGACGAGTGTGGATTCAAACTCGCCAAGTTAAATCGTTCCTGTCCTGGGTGAACGCGTTCCGGCCGACCAAAAGCAACTAGATGAATCGACGACGGTCGGCCAAGAAGGCTGCGGATGATCGATCGCGAGTCGCCCCGCCTGCGTTGTTCTCGGATGCGCGGCCAATTTCATCGGGTGCCATTGCGCCGTGGGTTGCCCCGGTTTGCTTGTTGCTGATGTTTGCGGGGGTGTTGTCTGGACGCGACCGACTCGCCTTTCGTGACGTTGGTTATTTCTACACACCGTTGTATCAGTGGGTGGCAGACCTTTCCCACGAGCAGACATGGGGCGTGTTTGGCGGAGCGATTTGGAATCCGCTCGATCAAACAGGGATGCCTCTCGCCGGCGAAACCACCACGGCCGTTTTCTATCCGCTGAGGATTCTGGTTTACACGCCGCATTGGTCTGCCAAAACAGCCATGGCGGTGTATGTGGTGCTGCATCTGATCATTGCGTCGCTGACAGCGTACTACGCGGCCCGTTGTATCCGATCTGATGCGTGGTCCGCGTGTGTCGCCGGGTTGGTCTATTCGCTGTCCGGGATTGTTTTGTTTTCGGCAACGAACCCACCCTTCTTGGTCGGCGCGTCTTGGTTGCCGTTGATCGTGACACCGTTGCTCACGCGGAAGCCGCGATCCGTTTGGTTGCCAGCGGTGGCGATGGCGTTAGTGATACTCGGCGGAGATCCACCGACAGTGTTTCATGCGGTAGTGGTAGTCGTCGCGGTGCTTGTTCTTCGCACCCTGCTCAGTCTTTGGCAACGACGTGATCAATCGGGCGGCAATCGTCAACGGATTGCGAACACCGGATGGCGTCTGACGAGAGTTATGGCGGCATGCGTCGTGGCCGCTCTCTTGTCGATGCCGCAGTTGGCAGCCTCGTTTGCGTGGTCATCTCGAAGTGATCGTGTGCGGAGTGACGGTAGCGATAGAGCATCAAAAATCGAAGAACAGGCGTATGCGTTTTCCGTACCGCCGTGGCGAACAGCCGAGTTCATGATGCCGAACCTTTATGGATCACCATGGGCGATCAACACCCGGTGGGATCGGATGGTTTTCGATGGTGGAGTTTCTCGACCGGAGACGGCGCTTTGGACACCGACGCTTTACTGCGGAGTATTCTTTCCCGTTTTGGTGTTGGCGAGGTGGGCCCGGTCACGATCGCGACGGCGATACCGGCGGCCTGGCTCAGGCATGTCATCATGGTACCTCGTGTTCCTGATTGGCATCTGCTGCGCGTTTGGGGCGTACGGGCCTGGGTATTGGCTACGGTCGTTGTTGGCTGTCGTTGACGGTGGTCTTGCGACGCTCGGTTTTTCGGGCGGGACGTCTGACGGGTGGATATCCGTACTAGGGAAAGAGGTGTCTGGGCAATGGGGCGGGCCGTTTTGGTTTTTGCACGAGTTTGTTCCTGGGTATGACAGCCTGCGTTATCCTGCGAAGTGGTTGCCTTTCGCCGCACTCGCCGCGGCATTAATCACGGCAACTGAGGTCCGGCGGTATCGATTGGTACTGCGATGTCAAAAGTTAGTCCGCGATGAGTTTGCTCAAGGGGATTGGGGATCGCGATCGCGGGGAGCGTTGACTCGCAGCATCCTGTCCGGTTTGGTCCCGATCGGAGTGCTGGCGATCGGCGGTGTGGGCGTGGCGACGATGCTGCGCCGTTTTCGTACAAGTTCGTTGGCTGATCCTTTTTGGGGGCCGTTTGACGTTGCCGGTGCTTGTGACGGGCTGCTCTTTACGGTTGTGCATCTGTCGATGTTGATCATCATTTCTTTCGCACTGCGAAAACGTTGGGCAAGTGCGCAGGCGATGGTAGCGTTGGTCGCGATCGATTTGGTCATCGCTCATCATGGGCTCGTTCCAACGATTGACCGGACGTTTGAAAGGAACGTGATTCAGGCGGCGCCGCTGTTGGCGGATGATCCCCAGGAGACTTCTCGATGGATGCGAGTTCACAAGGAGGGAGGTTTTCCCCAGAGTTGGAAGGAAACATCGAACGTCAACCGAATGGGGACCGTGGAAGCCGGACTGCGGCGTGCCTGGTTCGGCCGTTGGCATCTCGAAAACCGGCATGCAGTGGTCAACAACATGGTGTCGATCGGCACCCGCGAGATGACGGAGTTCTGGTTAGCCGCGAAGGCGTTCGAGAACGATACCTCCGTGTCCGCGACTGAACGCTGGCGAGCGTGGTGCCAGTTGCTAGGTGTGTCGGGTTACCTCCGCATGGGTGACGGTGTTGGGGAAACCGTGATGCGGTTCGGCGGTGACGCGGTGCCGGAAGTCGCGGTCGAGCGTTTTGCAAACCGAGGCACGGACGCGCCGGTGCATTGGGCGGACCTGCAAATTCACGCGGAGGTTGCGACGTTGGAATCTGACCGCGAGGCGGCGTGGCAGCAAGTGCTGGGGGCGTTTCTAAGTTCTTCGGACCAGACACCTGCGTTTGTGTCACCCGGCGATGCCAAAAGGGTGCAGGCATTACTCGATAAAAATGACGCGAACCAGACGTCTCGCCGGACCATCGTGTCGGGGACTCCGATGGGAGGCATGGTGGTGGGGACTGGCGAGCCTGTCTTTCTGTCGCGGCGCGTTTACCAAGATGGGAATTGGCGGGTTCGGTTAACGTCTCCTTCGAGTGAGGGTGACGTCATTGAACGAGAGATCGTCTCGGTTGATTTACTCTCTCAAGGGTTCGTCTGTCCGGCGGGGCGATGGAGAGTTTCGTTTGAGTACGATCCGTGGTGGTACACCCCGACGTTGTTGATTGCGTTTGCGAGTTGGATCGTTGCCGGAGGTTTTGCGATTAGGCGATGTCGTAGTTGAGTGCGTCGTCGATCGCGATTTCGAATTCTTGATCGGTCAACTCGAGTAGGTCACGCATCGAATGCAGCATCTTGAGTTTCTCCGGGCTCACATCGTCTGCAGTGGCCGTTGCCGCCAAGAACATTCCTTGCAGTGCGAGCAGGCGCTGCTGCATTGTCCATCGCTTTGAGACCGTCAGCACGTAGTTGTTCGCCTGGATGCCTGCTTGGCGAGCGATCGAGCAAAGCCGGCCGAGTTCTTCACGATCGATGGGACGGTCGAAAAGGACGTCGGAGAGTTCGAGTAGTGATTGAATTTCCGGTTCGCTGACGTTGTCGTCGACCAACGCTATCAGGACCGCTGAGCGTATCGCTTCGTCGCGGAACTTCTCCTCCTGGACCAGTTGGTGGGCCGCTTGGTCCATTTCGAGGACGGATTCGTCCCAACTCGATCGGCAGTCGTCGCACTGGATAAACATTTCGGCGGCGCCGATGGGAACCGTGGGGATGAAATAGAGCGTCAGGAACGGGCGTCTCGCTCGTAGCCTGTACGACCGCGTGGCACCGCACGTCGGGCAATAAAATTCGCCCCTCTCGCGAGTACGCGTCAAATTCATGGTGCCAATAAGAATCATGATTCCGGTTGGTCTCGGGGATGGATCAGTTCGGTGGGGCCGCGCCGCGTGTGACGTTTCCTAGAGGTTTGCTCGGCATTGGCTAATTGTACGCGGAAAGCCACCGGGAAAACTTTCCGACAAAGCATCAAACGAGTTTCACGGAAGATCGAGCGATACCGGAGGCCAAAATAATCCCGCCATGAGTGGGGGGGCGGGCCATCGGTTTAGGTTTTTGCTGGGTTGTTTTCCGCGTCGGAAGCATCCGTTTGACCGATTTGCCACGAGTTTCACTATGAAAACTCGGTGTATTTTCCGGGTATCGGCGGCGCGGCTCTTTTGCCTAGACTTCCCGCTCGACGCCTATGGTGAACGATTCACCGGTCGACGACGAACGCTTCGATGGAGTCAAAAGGCATGGATGCCAACGCCCAACGCACCCTCTCGGTCTGCGCCCCTGTTGAGTCGGGGGTAATTCCGGGGCGAAGCTCCGGGGTCTACTCGACGCGATGTCTTTCTCGCCTGGTCGGGGTGGTTTGCCTCGCGGCCGTGAGCGTCGTTTCAACGAACACTGATCTTCACGCTGCGAACTTTCGCACACGGAACTTTATCGTCGAAGCACCGACGCCGCAGCTCGCGAAATCTGTCGGTGACGCCGCGGAACGCTACCGCGACGAACTCGCTACTTATTGGACCGGTTCCAAATTGCCGCCATGGCCGGCGCCATGTCCGGTTCGCGTGGTGGCAGGGCCGAACCTCGCCGCTCAGGGAGTGACGACCTACAACCCCGCACCTGTGCGTGACTTTCAAATGGAAGTCATCGGAACACCCGAGCGGATTTTGGACAGTGTGTTGCCACACGAAGTCACCCACACGGTTCTGGCAACCTATTTTGGCCGCCCCCTGCCACGTTGGGCGGACGAAGGGATTTGCACCACGGTCGAGCACGAGTCAGAACGGACCAAACATGAAGCGAAGCTGCGTGAATTTCTCTCGTCGCGACGTGGGATCGCAATGAATCGTCTGTTCCTATTGACGGAATATCCTGCGGACGTTCTGCCGATGTACGCCCAGGGTTACTCGGTGTGTCAGTTCTTGATCGCGCAGCAGGGACCGAAAACGTTTATCGCTTTCCTCGAAGATTACATGCAGAGTCGGTCGTGGACAGCGAACGTGCAGAAACACTACGGGTACGACTCGTTGGCTGAGTTGCAGGAGTACTGGTTGTCATGGGTCGAGGCGGGCAGTGGTCCGGTCGCTCAATTCGTCAAAGCAACACCGCGTCGGGGCACCGGTCCGGAGGCATCGGTTGCATCACGAGGACAGACCCGCGACGCCGCGTCGGCAACACCGGCACGCCCTGCACCGGCGACATCTCTCGCCGCTGCAACGCCGCCAAACCGGGCAAACGGTTTGAAGCGTAATCTGGTCGCCGCGAATGATCGTGGTCGAATCAGCGAATCGGATTCCGGAAGCGGTTGGTATCACCGACGTGCTGCGGGACTCGCCGAACCGGAAACTGACCGCATGAGCAGTCCGCAAACCGAGATCGAAAATCTACCTCCTGGCGATCGCGTTGCGGCAAGCACAATCAACACCAACGGAGCGTCGTCGACCCAGCGTGCCAGCACGCCAACGTGGGCACCACCGTCGGTCCTCGCGAGCGGACGCTACTCAGCCGCGACGCCTCAAGCCGAGACATCCGGTTCGATGTCTTCGAATCCCGCCGTGTTGGATTCTCGAATGGGACAACGCGGGCAATCGTCTTCGCGTTGGCACTAGCATCCACCCAGACTGCTCGGTAGGAATCGTGCCGGGTAGTCCTCTCACTCGTTTCGCACTCATTCGGAACATGGTTGTTTCGTGACGACGACCGTCGCCAGCGAACCGTTTCTCTTCACGCCGGGGATGTCGGAAGCATCCTCCGGTGCATCGACTGGTGCGCCGTCCGGTATCGGTCGATCTCCTGCAATCGGGCCAAATCAACCGAGCAAAGGTGGTTTGGACCAGGCCCGGCAAGAAATTTCGCAGATCGTTCGCGAGGTTGCCGCTGCACGTAGAAGTCAAGACGGCCGTGAACAATACCTGCGGTTTCTCGCGGATCGCGTTATGCGTGCGATGGCCGCCCATGGGGTTGTTGTTTGGCGAGCGGTCGACGATGAAACGCCACACCCTGCGGACGATCAACCCGCGGTGCATTCCTACTGCGTCGAACATCGTCTCGGCACAATAACCGATTTGCAATTCGACGATACCGCGATGGCGGTGCATGATCGATTGTTGCTCGAGATCGCGGGGCAGAACGCGCCGGTGGTTGTTCCAGCCACGCCCGGTGCGTCGGACCCGAACGTCCCTGCCAACCCGGCGGAGAACCCGGCGGCGATCGTGCCTGTCTTGGCAGACCCGTCGGCAACGCTTCCTGACCTGTTGATCGAGGTGTTCCTCGAACCGGGAGGAAGCCCCGCGAGCCAACGTGGGTCGCTGCGTTTTCTAGCACAGATGGGTGACCTCGCGGGCGAGTACCTCAGGGCGGATCGACTCCGATCACTGTCGAGGCAGATGAAGGTTCTTCAGGAGTGTCACAACGCGAGCGAGCGACTCGGACGGTTGACCTCGACGCGCGCGATTGAGTCCGCATGGGTGGACACTGTGGCACGACTGACGGGTTTTCCACGCGTTGCCTTGTGCCGAGTTGATCGAGGACGTCCCCAAATTGTTGCGGTTAGTTATGTCGATCGCATCAATCAACACAGCGAGTCAGCCGACGAAATCCGCGCGGCCGTCGGGGTTGCACTGAATCGACGCGGCACGCTGGCGTATGCCTCGTTGAAAACCGATCGGCGACGGGGTGGTGACCGGCGACGTGGTGGTGATCGGCGACGTGGTGGTGATCGGCGAGAGGCGTCCGCTGCGGACGAACAGCAAGCCAACCGATCCGCCGTCACGCCGCGATGGGTGGTGACAGATCGACTCGATTCAAAATGGCGTTTGGTCCTTTTTGATCCGATCAACACGTCGCGACAGGAATCGGAATTGCCTACGGACATCCGTATGGTGATCGAACGGTTGTTGGTTGGCGGGCATCGAGCATGGATGGCTGCTTACCGGGTTGAAGCAATCCCGTTTGGGCGATGGTGGAGCCGACTTTCGGCAGAGGATGACGAGTCGACGGTTGCACTGCAGGACTCGCAGGCGAAGCACGGGCGGGCGAAAGCAATCTATTCGGCGGCGCGGCGACGTTTGGGATTGATTGTCGCGATCGCGCTTACGACAACGTTGTTGCTTTGTTTGCCGATCCCTTCGTTGGTTCCCGCCACCGGTTTGATTCGGCCGTTGGAATTGGACACTTATCACGCGTCGACGAACGCGACGGTTGAGACGCTCCATGTGATCCACGGTCAGACTGTCTCGGCAGGCGATTTGCTCGCGACATTGGTTTCACGCGACTTGACCGAACGCAAGACGACGTTGCTCGGACGTCGGGCCGTTTTGATCCAGCGTCGCGATCAACTCAATCATGCATTGGTGTCGTCTGGGAACATGACGAGCGGTTCGGTCGAACTGCAAAGCGACCAGGAGATTATCGAAGAGATCGCGGCGATCGACCAACAACTCGATCTGATTGCAAAAAGTGAAGCCGAGTTGGTCCTCCGTGCGCGACGTGACGGCCGAGTGGATGCATGGCGTCTGCGGGAGCGTCTCGCGGGCAGACCGCTGCAACGCGGTGATGCGATTCTCAACGTGATCGCCGAAGACACAACGTGGGTGGTCGATGCGACCATTCCCCAGCGTCGTGTCGCTCGAGTCGACGGAGCGATGGAAGCGAGTTGCCTCACCGCAGATGTTTCGACGCGTTGGGCACCGGGACGTTCGCAATCGGCAACACCGCATCGGTTCGGACCAGTCGTGGCTGATCCGGTAGACGGAACGCCGGGTGTTGTTTTGCGTCTGACGTTGGATGCGGCGCCGAAATTGGGCGATCAACCGTTGACGGAGACACCCGCCCGCGTTGCGATCCGGTGCGGCCAGACTTCGCTCGGATGGTTTCTCTTCGAAGACGTTATCAATTGGGTGCAAACTCGCGTGGGAGTCTACCTATGAAGGCATGGATGTCGCTTGTAATCGTGACCGCCACGATGGTTCCCGCTGTTTTTCCTGCGAACAGTATCGGGGCAGACGATACGGTCGTGGTTCGAGATGTTGTTGTTGAGTTCGCGGGGAAAGTGGACGTGCCCGCCCGGCAAAGCGGACCGGTTGCTGAACTCAATGCCCGACTAAACGAGTGGATTGGACGCGATCAGGTGATCGCAAAACTCGACGATACCGCGTTGGTAATCCGTCGGCGTGCGGCGTCGCTCCGATACGAGTCGGCGCGGTTGATGTTGAATGATTATGTCGAGATCCAATACGCAGAAACGGCCTTGGCCGAAGCACAGGCGGAACTCGATGACGGGCAAGCCGCGAGTGACCGTGTGAGTGGTGCGGTGGCGCGAAATCAACTTCGGAGAATGAAGTTGGCTGTCGAGAGAGCTGAGTTGGAGTTGGCCCGTGCCCAGAAAAAACGACGGCAAGACGAGATCGATATGCAGCTCCGAGCGGCCGACTTGGCGATGATCGATCACGAACTCAAACAACTCGAATTCGTCAGCCCGATCGATGGAATCGTGCTGAACGTTCATCGGGAACTGGGCGAATGGGCTCATGAAGGTGAACCCTTGGTGACGATCGCTGATGCCGCAGTTCTCCATCTGCATGCGTTGGTGGATGCCGATCGGCTCGATCCATCTCGGTGCGTTGGTTTGCCGGTGACGGTTCATTGGTCTGCCGAAACGAACACCGTTGCCCGCTCGTCGAGCTCGGCATTGAACGCGAGTGCGGCTTCTGTTTCCGAACAAACATTGCAAGGCAAAGTCATTTCGGTGGACCCGACGCGACTGCCGGGCAACCGCTTTCGTTTGCATGCGGAAGTGCAAAACCGACGCCATGTCGGCAATCGAATACCGCAGCAAGGTGAAGGAAATGTTGCCGACGGATGGCAGCTCGCACCGGGAATGGAAGTCACGATGAAGATTCACTGTTCCGAGGTCGATATCGCACGTCGAAAGCAACGTTCCGGCACGGAACTGGGACGATGAGCGGGGCGTCGCTTCGTCGGGATCTGCATGTCTCGCCGTTGTCAGGCGACCGCGATTTGGTGGTCGTCGATGACATTGGCGGACGGTTTGCGCGGATCAAAAAAGCAGTTTGGCAGGGACTGCGCGAACAAAACCGAACCACTCCGAATGCATTGTCGGGTGATCGGCGTAGCGAAGAACCTGCTACGTCAAAAGACAACTCGTGGTTGTGGCAACAAGCAGCCGAGGCAGGATGGACCGAGAGTCGATCCGCGACACGACTCAACGCGGCCTTCTCGTTGTTGTCGATACGGGTACCGATTGCTTCGATCGACCCGGTCGCTCGACGGTTGGTTCGGTGGAGTGACCTCGTATTCTCTCTCAAGGCCGTTTTGTTTTGGATCACCGCTGCGATGGTCGGGATGATCATGATAGCCGTGCGATGGGACAGTTGGAGTGGATCGATTCCGACGCTGTCGGCCTACCTGCAGTCGCTCCGGCCGTTGACGGTGGGGGCGATTTTTGTCGTCACAAAAGCGATACATGAACTGGGGCATGCGATCGCCTGTCGGCGTTTGGGATCTCGGTGTGGCGTTGCGGGGATTTGGGTGTTGTGTTTGATGCCGTGTCCGTATGTCGACGTCACCGAAGTGTGGCGGCAACCCAACGCGATGCGGCGAGCGGCGGTGATGGCGGCCGGTATCATGGCCGAGGGCGTGTTGTGTGTGCTCGCCATTTGGGCATGGATTTTGTCCGGATCGACCGAAGTGCAATTGGCGGCGATGAACATTGTGTTGGTGTGTGGTGTGAGCACGATCCTGTTCAATGCCAATCCGTTGATGCGGTATGACGGGTATTTCATTCTAAGCGATTTGGTCGACAGCACGAACCTGCGGGCTGAAGCCCGTCGGGCTTGGCATCGAGTCTTGGTCGAACCGGTATCACGGTGGTACCGACTCGGCGTTCGCGTGTGGGCGTTGCTGGGGTATCACGTCGCCGCGGCGTTGTATCGTGTTGTTCTGACCCTCGCGATCGCCGCGATGCTGCTGAGTTTGGCTGACCGTTGGGGTGCATGGCGTTTGGCGGCAACGCTTTTGGCGTTTTCGGCGATGCGGATCGTTTGGAAAAAGGTGACAGGAGGCTATTCTGTGTGGAGCGGAAAAGGGGCGTGGGCGGCCGTTTCCAAAGTTCGACGCCGAGGGTTGTTGCTCGCAATGATCGCCTTATTGATTGCCGGATTGTGCGTCCCACTGCCACGCTACCGCCACGTCGAAGGAGTCCTGCGTTGTCGAGACACGCACAATGTCTACCTCCCTCCTAGCGGAACGGTCACTGCAGTAAACGCAGAGGTTGGAGCCCGCGTTCGATCGGGGCAGGTTCTGGCTCGCGTGGCTGACACAGAATTGGCATTGGAAGTGATCGCGACGAGCGGACAAGCCCGTGTGCTCGAACATCGCTCGCGTGTGGCGAGACTCGCGTCGTTGCAATCGAGACGTGTTTCGTCTGCATCAATGTCCCCGAGCAGTCGTCAACTTGGACAACCTTCCGCTGCACCGGAGCTGCACTGGGACGTGTTGGATGCGGCGAGGAATTCCGTTTCGGCCAAACAGGATGAGTTGGCGAAACGGCAACGCAGCCTCGAAGTGGTTTCACCGGTCGATGGTGTTGTGTTGCCGTCCGAAGATTTGGCTATGGCGCAAGAAAACGCTCACCGAAATCCGATGGAGTTGTTCCCCGCGGTGGGGCATGCCGCCAGTGACCGAATCACGTGGTGCCGGGTTGCGAGTTCCGATCGGATGCAACTGTGTCTCGCCATGGATGCGTCCGATCAGCATGACGTGCATGTGGGATGCGACGTGCGATTTCGGGTACCCGGGCAACACGCGAAGGTGTTTCGATCAACCGTGTCGGCGGTGTCACCTCTCCATGCCAACAACATGTCTGAGAACGCCGACTCGGCGAATGCCAATAGCGATGTCATTGATCAACAGAACTATCAGGCGGTTTGTGATCTTCCAAACTCGTTTGATGTTCCGATTGAGTCGATTCCGCGTTTAGAAGGTTTGCGGTGCGACACGGTCGTGCATCTTTCACCGCGTCCAGGATGGCGTGATATCTGGCAAGCCGTTTGTGACCTGATGGGAGTCTAGCCGGCGAGGGAACGCCGCGAGACGACCTGCAACTTGCAGGAACGAGTCAATAAAGGGCCACGCAAACGACAACGTGTCCAGCCGGTCGGCGCGGTTTAGGCGGAGGCTTCCACGTGATGAGTCCAGAGGCAGCGGATGCGCTCGATCTTTCGCGAGATCGTTCGCTCGACGCAGTTCATCGTTTGGGAAATTTCCTGATTCGAGTAGCCCTCGAATTTTAACCACGCGATCCGGCGAAGGTTCGGGTCTGGCAGTCGTTCCATAAGTTCTTCAATCGACTCGGCGGCTTTCAATGCCATCTCCGGTGACGGTTCGCTGCCGAGGACTTGTTCGAGTCCTGGCTTCACCGTGTCGTCGGCACCGATGAAAACCGATTCGCCTCGCACCCGTCCGCTGCCGCGTTTGGCTGCGGCTTGGCGGCGATACTGTGCTGAAATTTTTCTCGCCGAGATCACCGCGAGCAGTTTCCACAGGTCGGACGGATCGTCCAACTGAGTCACGCGGTCTTCTTCGATTGCGCGGAACAGGCTGTTGAAAGAACTGATCGCGATGTCTTCTTCATCGAATTCGCGGCGACGTGATCCCCGTAATTTGTTGCGGGTCATGGCGACGAGTCTCGCGAAATACGCGTCCCAGATTTCTTGCTGGGTTCGAGGGT
>NZ_ANOH01000448.1 GCF_000346505.1 Aporhodopirellula sallentina SM41 | reverse complement strand
AGAAGCTCGTCAACGCAGGCTTCCGACGAGAGAGTTCGCCGATCGTTTTCAAGATGATTCAACTCGTCTTTACCGGCGTTGGGCTCTTCTTTGGAGGCGTCCTTGGGATGTTGATGGACGGTTTGACCCAGGGGCTCCTGATCAAATTGTTTGGTGGAATGATCGTTGGCTTTGGTATCCCGCAATTGGTGCTCGGGTTCATGGCTAGCAAACGAAAGGAATCGATCTTCCTCGGCCTGCCCGACGCATTGGACTTGATGGTCGTTTGCGTGGAAGCGGGGCTCGGGATGGACCAAGCGTTGCGAAAGGTTGCCGAGGAAATGGCGAAGAGCCACAAAAACATCGGCGAGGAATTCAGTATCGCGAACTCTCAGTTGCAGTTCGGTCGACCACGATCGGAGGTGTTGCAAGCCCTAGGGTATCGCAGTGGTGTCGACGACTTGAAACAACTCGCGTCGATCTTGATTCAAGCCGACAAGTTTGGTTCGAGCGTCGCACAGGCACTCCGAGTCCAGAGTGAGTCGATGCGTACGAAGCGTCGTCAGATCGCGGAAGAGAAGGCGGCAAAGACGGCGGTGAAGATGATTTTCCCGCTCGTGCTGTTCATCTTCCCAGGTATTTTCGTGGTGCTCGTCGGACCTGCGGCGATCAACATGTACCGACAGTTGCTCTCGAAATAGACGGCGCTGAGCGACACGGTGCGAACGCACGAAGGCTTGCTCTGTAACGTAGGCGTTTACAGCGGTGAGCCTGACTTCGCGAACGAGGAGCTATCGCAGTTTCTCGTTATCGCGGTGGCGGTTTCGGTCGCGATCGGTTTTCTTTTGCAGATTTCTTTTCAGTGCTTCGGTTAGATCGATGCCTGACTGGTTCGCAAGACAAATCACGACGAACATCACATCGGCGAGCTCGTCTGAGAGATCCCCCGGGGACTCTCCTTTTTTATTTGATTGCTCGCCATGCGTCCGAGAAAGGATCCGCGCAACCTCGCCGACCTCTTCGACCAATTGAGCCAGGTTGGTCAATTCGTGGAAATAGCGAACGCCGATCGTTTGAATCCAATGATCGACTTGTTCTTGGGCGTCTCGTATCGTCAGCGACTCGCTCGTCGATGCTTCTTCGTCGTTCGGCATTATTGCTTTGCGGTTAGGAGATACGTTCCGCTCTTGCCGGCAACGGCAATGTCCATGTGGCCATCTTGGTTGAAGTCTTCCACCACGATTTGCAGACCTGTGCCGACACGACCTTCATCGATCAGGTGACGGGTGAAAGTGCGAGTTTCTTGGTCCCAGGAATACCAATACAAACAGGGAACTTCCTTGCCTCCGGGGTCGCCACCATTGTGTGCGTAGTAGCGTTTTCCGGTAATCAGGTCGGGTTGGCCGTCGCCGTCGAGGTCTTTCCAGATCATCGAGTGTGGTTGTGAAAAGCTGCGGTCGATGACGTGTTCGGTCCACGTGAGCATGCCCGAATCTGTGTCGGGGATACCCATGTTTTCCCACCACTGCAATCCGAAGTCGTGCCCGTTTCCGAAGATCAAATCATTGTCTCCGTCCTTGTCGAGGTCGGTCACGATCATGGGGAGGCTCGCGTAGAGATTCCAATCAGGATGAAACCTCCATTCCTTTTCCCAAATATCTTCGGCGGGTTGCTCATACCAGCCACTGCCCACGAGGATGTCCTTACGGTCGTCACCACTGATATCCCCGATCGCGATTCCGTGCCCGTTGGCGTCTTTCCCGATCACGCTTCGTTTGGCATCAAAGGATGCCTGAACTGATTTTTTCTTTTGGTCGGTGGAATCGTCGGTCGGTGAGGCTGTCCCGGGGACCAATCGCCACACGACCGTTGCGGTGTTGGCTTTCCAACTGTTGACGATCCATTCGACGGTTCCGTCACCATCAATGTCTTCGAGCAACTGACCTTCGTTGGCCGATGCGCCTGTATCCATCAGCAAATGACGTGTCCACTGTTTGCCGAGTTTCAAAGCGTCTTCGCCGGGATTGCGAAACCAATGTACTTGAGTCGGTAGGAAGGAGCCCGCGATCACATCGAGGCGACCGTCGCCGTCGACATCCAACAGATAGTCGCCGTTGCTTTCGACGTAGCCATTCCAATCGTCGATATTGCGGAGCGGACGGGGAACCCATTCGCCACCACGGTACCAATTTCGACCTGCCACAAGGTCCAACCGCCCATCCATGTCGACGTCACCCGCCGCGATGCCCTCGTTCGCATCGACCGTCAGGAGCCGAACGTCGAAAGAGAGTGGTTCCGAGGCATCGGTCAATTTCGGTGAGCCCACAGTGGCCAGAATCACCAAGTAAAACCAACACGTGAGACCGGCCGGCGAACGATGCATGTTCTACTCTTTCGATTTTTTGGAAGCGGATGTTTCGGAGGTGGCGATGCGTCCTCCCTTGGTCAGCACGTCGAGTTCATCGCGGAATTGTTTTCTTAGTGCATCTTTGCCGGGATAGCCAACGTGTGCGGCTTCGACGATTCCCGACCCAGCAACAACCAACGTCAATGGAATCTTCTTGGCTGAGAAGACGTCGATCATCGTGCCTTCGGGATCGACCGCGACGTCCACGCCCCAATCCTGTTCTCCGGCAAACCCTTTCACGAGCGCCGAGTTCTCGGCAACGTTCACCGCGTAGAACACAACGTCTTTGTCCTCGAACTCCTCAACCGCCGACTTGATCACAGGCATCGCCTGAAGGCACGGCGTGCACCACGTCGCCCAAAAGTCGAGCACCACCACTTTGCCGCGGAGGTCCTTTGACGTTACCTCGGTTCCATCGAGAAGCGTCAGGGTGAATTCAGGAACCGGTTTGCCTAGCAACGGATGGCTGCCGATTTCGCTCGCGATTTTTTCACGATAGTCTTCCAGCGACGCGTATTGAGTGGCGTCACGGGGCGGCGAAAACTGGAACAACCGCTCGTCCACTTCACCTGTCACACGCCACGAGACGAAATCGTAACGAAGGGAGAGTTCATAACCCTGAGGGACCCGCACCTGTCCGGTCGCGATCAGCATCGGAGTCAGGTTGACGAGCAATCGCAGCGGCCTCGGATTCTCTTCGTCAGTGAACCACAAATCCCAGCGAACGCCGTCATCCTGTTCGCCCTGAACGTGGATCGAGTCCGTCCGTCCGCGGAACTTTGTCTTTCCACGCACGGTTACCGAGTTCATGCCACCAAGGAAAGTCACCGAGGGATCAATTCCCGCGACTGTCAACGCGAGCATCGGTTCGGGGTACGGCCCGAGACTCAGTGGCGTGCGTGTGACGAGGGTTTGATTGTTGAGGCTTTCGGGCAGGTGGTAGTAGGCCTGTGGGGTCAACGCCACCGTCGAGATTTTCCCGTCGGCGTAGAGTCGTTTGCGTTCTTCGTCCGACTTGTGGTAGATGGTGTATTGGTTCGGAAACTTCGACGCGATTTGGAACGTCGACTTTTCATTCGAAACGATTTCCCCGTGCATCACGGTTTCCACCGACAACTCGACTTTCGCACGCGAAACGTCTGCGTCTGCGATTGCGGTGAAGAGAGGCAGTAGCGTCTGGGTGACTTGCGGACTCGGCTGGAAAGTGTTTTTCTTGATCGACTTTTTCTGTGAAGCCGGTTGACGCGCTTCGGTCTTTTCCTCAGCCGAGACGCCACGCACTGACGTTCCGAGAAACAGGCAAGCAAGAACGATGAACCAAACTCTGCACCGAAAAAACGAAGCAGGTTGAGCAGACACAAGGTTGATAGACACTGGCGGATTCTTCCGGTCGGTTTAGGAACAGGTTCGCGGTCGTCGACGGTTAACTAGTTGGATGCCAGGAACTGGTAACTCTGCGAAATGCTGTCGAGCGGCGCGGGGGACTGGTCTTGCTCAACGTGGCATTCGTCAACGCCGATCTCTTTTGCCAAACGCATGACGGCGGGGATATCGATCGTCCCGTCGCCTAGTTCTTGGAACGCATCCGCGGGCACTTTGGATTCGTCGGTGATGACCGGGGTGCCCGAGAGCAGGTCTTTCAAATGGACCTGGCTGATCCGTCCGGCAAGGCGTCGCATCATCTCGAGAGGATCGTGCCCTCCGATCTTCGCCCAGAAGACATCGAGTTCGAACTCCATCTGATGCGGATCAAACCGCTCGATGAAGATGTCATACGCGTTCAACGGTTTGGCATCTTTTCCTTTGCCGGAGTCGACCGCAAAGGGTTGGAACTCAAACGAATGGTTGTGGTAACACATCCGCATCCCGGCACTGCGAGTTTTGTCCGCGGCAGCGTTCGCGGAATCTGCAATCGCTTTGCACTTGTCGGCCGTGTCGCGTTGATTCTTTGCGATGTATCCGAAAACGACGTGACGCAGTCCGATCCGTTCGGCGATCTCCAGCGTCTGATCCAACGACGCGACACCGTCTCGTTTGGGGGCAGTGATGATATTGAAATCTAGGAAACCGCTGTGTACGGCCAACCCATGGTCGCGAGCGATTCCGGCGATGCGGATCGCCTCTTCGTCGATATTCATCAACTCGACCTGCCAGTACCCCGCTTTGGCGACCGCCTCGAGGGTTGCCTCCGGGGCGTCGGACATTTGATTCCGCAACGTGTAGAGCTGCAGGCCGATCCGGTCGAGGTAGGGCAGAGGTTTGGTTGGCTGTTCGTCCGCTGTGGGGGCCGAATCTTTGTTGGCCGCCGGTGTGGCGGTTTGCTCGGGGGAGTCGCCTGTTGCTCCTTCGTCGGCCAGTGCTTTCAGGGGCCGCGAAAGCCAAGCGGTGAGGGCAGCGGCGGCGGTCAACCCGGTTGCCGAACGGCGATTGATTTTGGGGGCGATAGACATCTGTTTTCTGGCTTTCGCTAATTGTCGCGTGATTGGCGTTTTCGGCGGCTGTATCGTTCGAGCGTTTTGCGTTCGCGGGACGTCAGGCTCGCTTCGCCCGATTGATGGATTTTAGCCAAAATTCGATCGGCTTCCCGTTCTTCCTCCCGAATTTTCTTCTCGGGATCATGCAGTTTCAACTTTGCCCGCCGGGATCGTTGCTGAAGCGTGCCAGGAACGTCGGCGAGACGGGTCAGATCGAGCCAACGAAAATTCCAACGCTGATTGACGTACAGGAAACCAAACAAGGCTCCCGCGAGGTGGACGTCGTATGCCGTCGCGGTGCCGGACAATCCCGCGGCACCTAGCAAGTCCATAGCCACCACCAAGCACGCCAATACCCACGCCTTCATCGGGATGACGAACATGAACAACAATTCTTGATGCGGGAAGAAGCACGCGAAGATGACAATCATCGCCACCACTCCACCGCTCGCTCCCATCGTCATCGAGTAAATGGAAGCACCGGGAACGATTGCGGACAAGATCCACGGCGAGACCATCGCAACGATTCCGCCAAAGATGATCGCGGCGAGATATGTCTTTAAGAACTCCTGCCCACCGAGCCGTTGTTCGATCGGTCGCCCGAACACGTACAAGATGAACATGTTGAAGACGAGGTGGAAGATGTTGTCGGTGTTGTGCAGAAAACCATAGGTGAGTGTTTGAAACCACAGCCAGGGTCGCAGCAACGACTCGCCTCGAATGGCAAAGATGTCATCGATGTGGCTTCGTTTTACGGTGTACTGTGCTTCAATCACGGCGCGATCGCTCGCGGTCAATTCGATAGCGTCGAACTGTGCCGGGATTTCCTGTTGCACGTTGTAAAAGAAGAGCATCTGCAGGACATAAACGATAACGTTGATGACGATCAGAATGACCAGCATGCTGCGTGGGTTTTCAATTCGATCCCACGGTGTTCGTTCAGAGCGACCATAGTCGCGATCGTAGATGCCCATCGCTATCGAATCCCTTTACAGGATGATGCCGTAAAAAAAGAGAAGGTTTTTCGCTGCCGACCGATGTCCTCGCGAGCATTGCCGATGCAAACCGCGAGAAGTTGTTCGGGCAGACATTCTCGATGCAGTGTAGGATTTTTTCAATCCGCACGAATCGAATGTCGCTCGACCGAATCAGACTTGATCCGGTCAACGAAAAACGGTGGCCCGCAATTATCGCGAGAAGCCACCGTTTCTTGTACGTCACATCAAATGCACGGTAACCGCCCGACGCCGATAGCAGATCAGATTGTCTGGCCAGAGGCGTCGGAGTTGTTCACGCACGAGGCAGGCTCGCTGCCGGGAGATCCCGGCGTCGAGTCTGCGGGATGAACTCAGTCGCGTGAGCGTCCGCCACCGTCGCGACGGCCGCCACGTCCTCCGCCACCACGTCGACGGCGTGGGCGTTCTTCGCCTTCACCTTCGCCGCCACCGTTCTCTTCGATTTCGGCAGCGAGTGGGTCTTCGAGGCCGAGTTCCTCGAGTGCCCGACGACGGCTGAGCTTCACGCGATCGTGCTCATCGACGTCGATGACGAGAACTTTCATTTCGTCACCAACGGCAACCACGCGATCGAGGCTGCTGATGTATCCGCCGCTCATTTCACTGATGTGAACGAGACCGTCACGACCAGGAAGGATTTCAACAAACGCACCAAACTCCTTGATGCTGCTGACGATTCCGTCGTAGATCTTGCCGATCTGAACGGTCGCGGTGCAGGCTTCGACCTGTTTCATCGCTTCCATCGCAGATTCTTTGTTGTTGCTAGCGACGAGCACGGTGCCGTCGTCGTCAACTTCGATCACGGCGCCGGTGGTTTCTTGGATGCCACGGATGTTCTTACCACCCGGTCCGATCAGGGCACCGATCTTATCGGGCGAGATCTTCGTGCGGAGCAAGCGAGGTGCGGTTGGCGAGATTTCGCGACGAGGACGAGGGATCGTCGTGAGCATCTTCTTCAAGATTTCGATCCGAGCTTCACGCGATTGCTTCAGCGTCGCACGGATGATGTCTTCGCCGATTCCGGTGATCTTCAAATCGAGTTGAATACCGGTGATCCCGTTTTGCGTTCCGGCGATCTTGAAGTCCATGTCGCCGAAGTGATCTTCGGTTCCGAGGATGTCGGTCAACAGGTGCCAATCGTCAGGTGAGTTTTGCACCAAACCGACCGAGATACCGGCAACCGGGTTGCTGATCGGAACACCCGAGGCCATCAAGCCGAGAGTCGCACCGCAAACCGATGCCATCGACGAGCTACCGTTGGATTCGGTGATGTCGCTGATGACGCGGATGGTGTACGGGAACGCATCTGCCGGTGGCAGCACGGGAGCAACGCTTCGCTCGGCCAACGAACCGTGACCGATTTCTCGACGTCCTGGCCCACGAATCGGACGGCATTCACCGACCGAGTACGAAGGGAAGTTGTAGTCGAGCATGAACTTCTTGCTGTACTCGTCTTGCAAACCGTCGACGCGTTGTTCGTCACGGCTGGTTCCCAATGCGATGGTGACCAACGCTTGAGTTTCGCCACGTTGGAACAAGGCCGAACCGTGTACGCAAGGCAGCAGGTCGGTTTCGCAGTGGATCGCACGCAGCGAGTCACGGTCGCGTCCGTCCGGACGAGTACCAGCGCTGATCAGGTCGCGAATGACCTTCTCTTCGAGATCGTGCCAGACCTTCTTGAATCGATTGACGCAGATCGCGCCGTCGGCATTGGGGTCAGGAATCACTTCGCTCATCGCGCGGTCGCGAAGAGCACTGGTTGCTTCGGCGCGAGCCTGTTTGCCCGACGTTTGTTGGGCGGCGCGGAACTCGTCGTAGTACGCGTCGTTGAGACGGCCGAACAAGCCGTCGTCAGCGGGTGCTTCGTAAGGGATCTTGGTCGGGTTGACCTTTTGATACAGCTCGTCCTGAAGTTCGATGACTTCACGGATGATGGTGTGGGCGAACTGGATCGCCTCCATCATTTCATCTTCGGGCATTTCATTGGCGAAGCCCTCGATCATGGCGACTTGGTCACGACCGCCGCTGACGATCATGTCCAGTTCGGACTCTTCGAGTTGGTCGAAGGTTGGGAAGGCAACAAATTTGCCGTCGACCTTACCAACACGGACGCTCGCGACAGGTCCGAGGAACGGCAACGGGCTGATGTGCAGAGCCGCACCGGCACCATTCATCGCCAGGACGTCGCCGTCGTTTTGCAAATCGCTCGCAACGACCATCGCTTGGACTTGCACTTCGTCCATGAATCCGTCGGGGAAGAGCGGACGGATCGGGCGATCCATCAAACGCGAACTCAAGATTTCCTTCGTGCTCGGGCGACCTTCTCGCTTCAAGAAACCGCCTGGGAATTTACCAGCCGCGGCGAGCCGCTCGCGGTAGTCGCACATCAGCGGGAAGAAGTCGATGCCTGGACGTGGGGCTCCCGAAGCAGCGGCCACCAAGACCACTGTGTCACCGTACTGCACCAGCACACTGCCGGCGGCTTGTTTGGCGACGTGCCCTGTTTCAAAGGACATGACCGAATCGCCGATTTTTCGCTCGACGCGAATTTTGTGAATACTCACCGCAACCTCAATTAACTTTCTTTTCCTACAAACTACAAAACGGCGGCAAACAACCGCCAACAATCCCGATCCAATTGATCGTCCCCACAACACCATCCTTGGAAACGACCCCATACGAGGGCAACCGTTTCAACAAAGGGGCTGACGGGGAGCGATGGGAAGCAATGCACGTCGGCAGCGTCGTCTCGACGCATCCAACCGACGCTTCCATCACCGCGGCACGGCTCGAGAAACACCGTGCCACTTTCACCTGCATGAGTCCGGTCATTCGATTGCCGAACCCATGCGTGAATGGACAAATAAGAAATGTTCGTCCGAGACGAACGGTCCTCAAGAATCTGCAGCGATTGCAATCGTTTCGAGGAACTTAACCTCGACACGGCTGCCTCGGGATTCGCGATCCCGTCAGCAGTCCGTCGCAGCAGCAAAGAGAGTGATAGCACTCGTAAACAACCAATCCGGGGCCGTTCCCCGATGGCCATCCGACCGCGGTCGTAGGACCGCGCCGACGACCGATCTAACAAGAACTACTTGCGGATACCGAGCTTACCGATGACATCCAGGTATCGTTGTGGATCCTGGGCACGCACATAATCGAGCAAACGTCGACGACGGCTAACCAACCCGAGCAGACCGCGACGCGAGGCGTAATCCTTGCGATGCGTCCGCATGTGTTCGGTCAATCCGTTGATCCGTTCAGTCAAAATGGCAATTTGAACTTCGGGGGAACCGGTGTCGTTGGCCGTCGAGCCGTGCTCGGTGACCACTTCTTTTTTACGTTCTTTCGAGATCGTCATACGGAGAACTGTTTCCAATATGAATCCAATACGGAGGTCACATGCCGTCCGCGTCAGACCCAAGTTAAAGTAAATGATTTTCCCGCGAAGTCTAACGTGCCCCCCTGCGAACGCAACGTCAAATCGGGCCGCGCAGGACTAATTTTGCATATTGGACTCGGCCCCGTCGCTGGGCTCAAACGCGGCATTTCCGTCGTTGCTCGCCATGTGACGGCACCCATCCCCATAGTATGGGGCCACTCAGGGCCGACCGGTCGGGCGATATCCCGCTCGAGCAGGCAGTGGACCACCCCCGCAGGGAAGCTTCGCGGCGATGACAGGAGGCGGGAAAGCTCTACGATCGGCTCGCGAACACCCCGCGGTCCACCATTGCCTGCAAAATTTCTTCCGCAGCGTCGGCGGGGGTCATGCCCTCTCGCCATCGCAGGTGAATTTCGGGCGACTTAGGAGCTTCGTACGGGTCGCTGATTCCCGTGAAATGCGGGATTTCGCCGGCGATTGCCTTTTTGTACAGCCCTTTGGGGTCGCGTTGTTTGCAAATTTCCAGCGGCGTGTCGACGAATACTTCTAAAAAGTCACCGGTCTGTCCTGCGGCTTCCACCATTTGCCGAACTCGGTCGCGATCCCTGCGGTATGGGCTCACAAATGCGGCCAACGTGATCAATCCGGCGCTGGACATCAGAGCCGAGACCGCGCCAATTCGGCGGATATTTTCCTCCCGATCGACCGGCGAGAACCCCAGCCCGAACCGTTCGGCGAACTCGTCACCGTGTTCGGGGGCCAATCCCGATGGAGGGGCGCAGAGCCCGTGACGCACGTTATCCCCGTCCAGCAGCGTCGACGCAGCACCGCGGGCGATCAGCAATCGGTCCAATTCGTTGGCGATGGTGGATTTGCCGCAACCGCTCAAGCCCGTAAACCAGACAACCGTCCCTCGCTGGGCCAAATTCGATTCCCGTGCGTTTCGGTCGACAGTCGTCTCGTGCCAAACGATGTTGCGAGAGATGTTGGCGTTTTTCTCAAGATCGGACGCTGCCCGAGGGGCGGGGCCGGATGGTGAACTCATTATTTGCTACCAAGTTGTGGTTCATGGGAAATCGATTCCCTAGAGATTGTATCTCGCCTTGAGCCCGTCGCGATGCACCGTCGCGAGCCGTTCGTGGCTGGCCCATCCCGCCTCCCCACAACAGCGAATGTATCGGTCGAGCAACTCCCCGTAGCGACGCAGCGGTTCCGCACCCAAATCCCAACCCGCCGCATACAGCAGCCGAGCCGCGGTTTGGGGCGTCGAAGCCTGCTCGGATTTCTCGATCAGCATTTGAGAGTACTTTGTGCGCACCGAACCCTCGCCGTCATTGACGCATCGGCCACAAAACTGAATCAGCTCCGAATCGGGAATCACGGCCGGCAGACGCCCGAGTTGGTCAGGGCTCGCGTCGGCCGACACGTTGTTGTGTTGTCCTGTGTTTCCCTCGGACTGATTCATGTCCTGCAGGAATCTCGCCGAAAACTTCGCAACGCCATCCGACGACGTGGCCCAGTGCGTCCGCATGCGAACACTCTGATCGGTGAACACGCTGCAACGCAGTGCGTTGGAGAAAGATTGTCTCGCTGAGGCCATGTCGCCCGCCGACCACTGCACATAACCGAGCAGGTCGTGTCCCCACGACAGGTCTTGGTTGGTTTGGCTGATCGCGTGCGCGTGCTCGGCAACTTCCGGCCAACGTTGCTGGGCAGGATCAAACGCATCGGGTGACAACTGCAATGCCTGCTGCAGCCGATCGGCGATGTCGCCCGGCATGGTCCGCAGATCGAACGACCAACGCATCAGGTCATTCCAAACCATTCCCAGATCGTGAGCGACTTTGGCGTTGAGGTGGTTTGCCAACTCACTCGACAGGGCGTCGATGACGAGTTGGCACCGAACCGGAGTCTGGCAAAGCTGGTGGCTTAGAAATTGATCGGCGAGCTGCCGGGGAGTCGCGTCCGCCCATCCGATGGCTTGCACCGACGGCAATCGCTCGGTGACCCATTGCCCCCACGGGTGCTGGCTCCAGTCGTTGGGGCCGAAACGAGCGTTCGAGACTGCGGTTGATTCGTCGCTCTGGTCAAACGCGGGTTCGGCATGACGACGATCGGGTTGCGGCATGCGGCCGAGCGACCAATCGAACAATAGGGCTTCGGAGAGTCGACTGCCCCACGGCAACCAATCGCCTCCGCCGTGATACCACTGACAAATGTCCGTCGAAATTCCTGTCCGCTGGGCCTGCTCCGGATCGAGCAAACGAAGGCACAGCCAATCGCCCGCACCGTTTCCGACCAAGGGCAGGAAGTTCGGCGGCATCAGGGGCGGCCAGAACGGGTCCGGGACCACCGACAGTAACGTTTGCGGCGTCGCACAGTAGCGGAATTCACCCCAGGTCAATTCCGGCGATGCGGACTGCCCACCGGCGACAGAACCCGCCAATTCGTCCCACCACTGGCACATTTCGTCGTCGAAATGGATTCCAAATCGGGCTGAAAGCCGGCTCGACCAGCGGCCGTCACCTTCCGTTCCTGGTGGTGTCGAGACGGAACTCGACGCACTCCCCTCGTCAGCCGCAGAGTCGTCGTCGGTAGTCGAATGCGGATTGGTCACGTTCTATGGATTGAGGGGCAATGAGCCCGTTCGGTCAGACAAGTGCGTAGAAAAGGAGCGTTGTCGGCGGGGATGCCGTCTCTCGCCCGCCAGAGTAGCGGTCTGATACCACTAAACGCAAGACAAACGATGTTCGATCCGAACGCCCCTGCTGATCTCTCTCGATTGTACCGCAAACTCCCCCAGGACACCCGGGGGCTCTACTCGTCCCATGTTCACCCGCCTTTTTGCCGCCGGAATGCACCCGTGCCCCAGTCGCTGCGGACTCGCTGGAAAACGAGACCGGCTTTTGAACGCGCTCGCTGGATCACGCGGCGCGATACTGGACGAGCCCGCGGAGCGTTTGCATCAGCGTCGAGAGGCTGGGGCGGAACTGATCGTCGAGGAAATCGCCCTCAAAGCTGGTCGGAACCTCCATCACGACCTTCGCCCGGCGAGCAACCTTTGCGGTTACTTCGGCGTCGAATCCACGATCGCATTCGCGTAGTTCGAGTGAGCGAATCAGTTCGCCACGAAAGACCTTGTGCGAACTTTCCATGTCCGAAATCTTCATGCCCGTTGCCAGGTTTGCGACCAACGTTGTGATCCGGCCGGACAATCGCGATGCGAACGAGATCCCACGCCGCGTGTCACGGCGCAGTCGACGCGAACCGTAAACCGCATCGGCTTTGTTTTCGAGAATGGGCCACACCGCGCCGAGCAAATCGGCAGGATCGTACGCCATGTCGGCGTCTTGGATTGCCACGACCCGACCGGTCGAATGACGCAGGCCCATGCGGATCGCCGATCCACGGCCGTGATGTCGGCGACGTCGAAGGACCGTCAAGTTGGGTTTGGGCATCAATCCGCGTGCGTAGTGCCAACTGCCATCGGTGCTGCCGTCGTCGACCACGATGACCTCACACGAGGAAGGCATCACCTCTTCAATCCGCTCGAGCACTTCCGGCAAACTTTCGCGAGCGTTGTAAACCGGGACGATGATCGAAATGTCGTAGGACGTGACCGGACGATTGCCACTGGCGACCTGCTGCGCTTCGGCAATCAGATTGAGAGTGTCGTCAATTCGGTCGAGAACATCGTCAGCGTACGAGACCTCGGCTGAAGTCTTCAGTTGACTCTCATCGGCAACCGGTTCGATCGCGGGAGCATAGTCCAGCGTCGCAACGTCGTCCGATGGGCTCGACGGGAGGTGAAAGGTGTCGGTGCTGCTCGGTGAATCAATCGTCGAAGTTGCCATATGCCCACTGCTCTACGTTGCGAAAAAACGACGACCATTCGCACCGATGGTTTTGTTCACGGGCTAAAAAATGTTCGCCATGGGAACTATGGAGAACGATCAGCCGGGACGACGACGTTTGTTAAAAAATCGGAGCAATTCGGCAGGTAACTGCAACGCGTTGATTGTCGAGTAATCCGAACGAAACGGTTATGCCGATCAACGTCGCCTTCGGCCGCCGGCCGACCATCGCGTTTTCGTTCCGGTCGCCGTGAAAACCGCGAAAAATTCGCATCGCTCGCCGTCACTGCAACGGTCGTCGCAAGGCTCGACTGATTGCGAACGTATTCACGGACGTTTACCTTGTTAGAAACCTTTTCCCCTTCGTCCACCTTCGCACCAATGAGTTCGGGCCATGAGCCAACAAGCACAAGCCAACGCTCCTGACGATACTCCACAATCCCAATCCAAGACGTCCCAACCGACGCTCGATACCCGTTCCACCTCGATGCGTGACTATCTCGACCGCGCGCTCGAAACGCTGAATAAGTTCGGCGGTGACCGCAACGAAGCGCCGCAGGAATTGATCACGCTCCTCGAAGACGTGAAGTATCTCGACGAAGCCAAAGTGCTCGCGATTGCGGAAGTTATCAAGCACATGAGTTCGTTCAACGCGTTGGTTCGCGAGAACGTGGAAAGCGTCCAGATCGGTAACCGATACATGGACATCACCCAAATGTTCGATTCGATTCGCGAAGACAGCAAACGGCTGATCTCGCAACTCGACGATGGCAAAATCAGCGGCACCGAAAAGGTTTCGAACTGGTGGATGAAAATGCGTCGGGGCACCCCGAGCGACCGGTTCGAGAAAATCATTGAGATCTACGGCGACGTGGCGAAGGACACGAAAAACGCTCTGAATTCCGAAGAGCAAATCATGGACGCGTACATCGATTTCCGATTCGCGTTGAAAGAATCGGAAGTCCTCGCTCGCGAATTGCTCGACCAACACCTGCCGATTCTCGAGGCAGCAAAAGACGGACTCGCCACCGCCCAAACGACTCTCGACAACTACGAGGGAAGTGATGAGGGAGGCAAGAGTCAACTCGAGCTTCGTCGCGACGAAGCCCGTCATCGTTTCGAGAAAGAAGACAAGACGTATCAGCTTCTCAAAGACATCGCCGAAAACCTCGAAATCGGCTACGACGTCGGCGAGACCCTGATCACCAAACTGAAGCAAACCCACGACGTGAAAGAACGCGTTTTCCGTCGTGCGGTCACGTTCTTTACTACCAACGAACACGTCTTCACGATCCTCGGCACCGTCTACACCAGCCAACACGGTTTGCACGAAGTCACTCAGGCGACTGAGGCAATGAAGGACGGTGTGAACCGCGGACTCGAAGACGTCGCCAGTCTCGGCCGTGAACTCGAACGGGCGGCACTCAAGGCCGGATACGGCAGCACGATCGATCCGGAATCCGTTCAAAAACTCGTTGACGCAATCAGCGGTTTCCAAATCGAGTCGCTGCAGATGATCGCGGAACTCCGCAAAGAAAGCGATGAGAGCACCAAGGCGATTCGAAAGAGCGTCGAAGAGGGCAAACGCAAATACCAGGCAACCCTCGGCCGATATGCTCGCGGCGAATCGCTGACGGGCTAAAAGGTCCACGCATTAATTCTCGCAAATGCCCCACACGGCCTCGTGTCGTGTGGGGTTTTTTGCTGCGCCGGCGTCTCAGTGCACGGCGTTCTTGGGCTCGAACGGTAACTTCTCACTCTCGAAATGGTAGGTAGCAAAATAAACTGATTTTCTCGACCTCCGATAGATTTCTGACCTAGGTTTGCTACTAGAGGGAGATAGCCAATTCATTAGAGGCGGTCTCACTCGGCGTCAGAATTCATTCAGTGATTGGCACCTGCTCATCACCTCCTGAACAAACCACCAGTCTCGAGCGGACGGCGAAAACGTGTGTACCACGCAAAGCACCGGAAACGACAGACGATGAGAACCGCAGCACCATGAATGCTCCTACACCAATCCCATCTGTCGAGCGAAGCGGCGTGAAGCGTCACCGCATTCCTCAACGTGGCCTCGGTCGCACCCGCAGCGTTCGTCGCCGTGGCCAACGGGGCGGTGACCTCTTGGGAATCAAACGCGCCGCGACGGCGACCGCGGAAGTGGCCATTTGCCTTCCCGTGCTGATGACATTGACCCTCGCAACGATCGACCTTTGTTCGGTGTTCTTTCTGAAAGAAACCGTTTCGATCGCCGCCTATGAAGGTGCTCGTCGCGGTGTGAATCGCGGAGGAACCAATGCCGCCGCCATCGCTCGGGTTCGAGAAGTGTTGACCGAACGTGGCGTGCAATTTGGCGGAGACGCCGTCTCTTTCGAAGACGCCACCTACGACGATGCGGAAACACTCGAACATGTCACCCTCGTGGTGACCGTCCCCGCGGCAGGTAACCTCGCCGCTCCCGCGGGACTCTACGGCGACCTGCAACTGACCGCACGTGTCACCATGCGTAAAGAATTCGAGAACCAAGAGTAGTCGTCCTATGAAAAAACATTCAACAAGACGTTCGACGCTCGCACGTCGGTCGAGCCGCTATCGAACCGCGACCTTGCGGTCACGTTCGGCCAAGCGTCGTGGACCGAATCGGACCGCGGCCACGTTGGTCGAGTTCGCTCTCGTGTGCAACGTGTTGATCGTGACGATCTTCACGTGCATGGAGTTCGCTCGAATGAACATGGCGAGGAACCTGGCGCAAGACGCCGCGTACTTCGCCGCACGTACCGCGATTGTTCCGGGCGCGACCGCCGCCGAAGCGGAAGCCGAGGGAGAACGCATCATGAGCGCGATCTTCAGCAGCGGATACACCGTCGACTGCAGCCCGATCGATGAGGACACCGAAGAGGTTTCTGTCCGGGTTGCTGTTCAACTCGATGACGTTGCGTTTTTCCTGCCGCTGTTTCTCAGCGGTATCGAATTGGAATCGACCGCGAACATGCAGACCGAACGCTACAGCGGTTTCTACGAACAATAGCCATTGGCAATAACGACTAAATCGTCAACTCATTCAAACCGATTTATCCAAACCACTTGAATTGATCTTGCCCGGGGGGGCTGTTTTCAAAAGTTACACTCCAGCCTCACTACACCCGTTTGAGTTTTTAACCATGTATCACTCCCCCCTTGATCGCCGCAATCTTCGTTACGCTCCGCCGACTCGCCCGCGATTGCACACTCAGGCTCGCCCGCGGTTTGGTGGAGTCACGGTGTTGCTCGCCGTTGTCCTTCCGGTCCTCGCGATCCTCGCCGCCTTTGCAATCAACTCGGCACACATGCAGTTGACCAAGACGGAACTGATGATCGCATCGGACGCGGCCGCTCGTTCGGCAGGACGGACCTTCAGTGAAGAGCAAACCGTTGAGGCAGCCAAGCAAGCAGCGGTGATTACCGCGGCCCTGAACAACGTGAACAACGAACCGCTGCAACTCAGCTCTTCGGATGATTACGGCGACATCGAGTTCGGCTACTCTGAGCAAAACGGTTCGTCTGGCCGGTTCATCTTCAACAAGATCCCGACGAGCCAAGTCAACGGCAACGAACTCACCGTCAGTTCCGTACGCATCAACGCCAAACGCGATGGTTCGTCCCAGGGCGGTAAGGTCGAGTTGATCTTCCCGAGCCTGATGGCACGCAAAGACTTCTCGCCAACCAACAGCAGCGTTGCGATGCAGGTCGACCGGGACATCTCGCTCGTCCTCGACCGAAGCGGATCGATGGAGTGGCCTGACTACGATTGGCCATCTGGGTTTAACATGTGGAGTCGCGACGCGATGGACGCCGCTGCCGATGCCAACATCATCTACTACAACCGACGTGGAAACGCGTACTATTCCAGCGGCCAAAACGAGGACACCTACAAAGAGTTTATGTGGGAAGAATACCTCGACCTCGGCCCTCGCCCTCCAACGCCATGGGAGAGTTTGGTCGTTGCAGTCGATGCGTTCTTGGACGTTCTCGAAGAGACTCCGCAAAACGAACAGGTTTCCATCGCGAGCTATTCCAGCAGCGGTACACTCGACATCTACCTGACTCACAACTACGAAGACGTTCGCCAGACCGTTGCAGACTTGCAAACCGGTGGTAACACCGCGATCGGTCGAGGAATGCAATCCGGAGAAACGGCATTCGAACACGCCAATGCTCGCCCGTTTGCTTCGAAAACCATGGTCGTGATGACCGACGGAAATCACAACACCGGAACCGACCCTGACACCGTCGCACGTTCGATGATGAACAACGACAACGTGAACATCCAAACCGTGACGTTCAGTGACGGAGCCAACCAAGCCGACATGCAAGAAGTTGCACGTATCGGTGCTGGCAAGCACTACCACGCGTCATCTGGCGAAGAGCTCGTCAGTGCGTTTCAAGAGATCGCCAATAACCTTCCGACAATTCTCACGAAGTAGTCAAATTGACGCAGCTTTTGTCTTCATCTGCCAAGACGTCAGCTACACTCATTGTATATGAGCAACAAAGTTTTCTCTAACGATTCTCTCGCATCCGCCTCGGCACTTCTCGGCCGTGGCGGATCGCTGCGTACAGAACAACCATCGATGTCACCTTTGTCGAAAGGCGTCCTCGCGGTGACCGCGATGCTCGTGGTCATCCTGCTCTGCGGAATCGGTCTACGAGTCAGCGTCGGTTTGGTTAGCGATCAACGGCACTCGACCGAGGATCTCTCGGTGACCCCTGTTTCGCGTTCGAATAGTCGTTCCCTCACGGCCCAGCAACGCGAGCATGAACGCATCCGCGAAGAAGCACGCCGCAAAGACCGCGAGTTACTCAGTCGGCGTCAAGAACGACTTTGGCGGGAACAATGCATGGACCGGCCTGACAAAACCGCGGCCTATCAAAAGTGGTACGCGGAGGTTCGTGAAATCGAAGAGCAAATCAAAGTCGCCGAGCAAATTCAATCTCAGCTCAGCCCAGAAGACGCCGAGCACGGACCGCTTTCCGAAGGCACCGTGTTGTGGCACCGCAAGCAGCGGTTGCTCGAACTCAAAGCAGACGGGCCTCGGTTGTAAACCGCCGCGATCACGGGACTGAACTATCGCCAATTGCCCGGCAACGCGGCGGCACATTCGCCGATCGACCACTGCACCGAATCGGTGGGAACGTTAATCTTCGGGGCGGATTCACCGTCGTAAAACAACCGGCGCGTGAGGTTTTGTTCGGTCATCTTGCGAAGGCCAATGTAGGATGTCGTCAATCGCGAATTCAGTTCGATCACGACGTCATGATTCGCGTCCCGGCCGAGGATAAGATCGATTCCCAGGAAACCGCTGAGTTTCCCCGGCAACGCTTGCATCACCCGCGAAACCAATGCGTGGGCACGCAACTGCATTTCCATCGGAATCGGGCCACTACCGCCGCGGTAAACTAATTGGTTGGTTGCCAGCGGAGGCATTTCCGCCGGGCCGATCTCGTTCGTCTCGTTGCCCGGTCTCGCTTCGCTAGGCACCTCTTCGATCGTCTGCCAGACCGCAGGCAGCATGTTGATGCTCCCGTTACTGCGGTGGCCGGTAACCAACACCGAAGCGGACCGGCCGATCATTCGTTGTTGTGTGATTTCGTGCTTATGCATCGAGGTCAACGCCGGTTGCAGTTCTTCGTACCGGCGAATGTCCATCGTGCCACACCCGTCACGCGGCTTTACCAGGTAACCGCCCTCAGGAAATTTCCCGGTCAACGGTCCTAACTTGCCCGCCGAGAGTGGACGTGAGCAACCGTAGGAACGTTGGTCACCACTCGACTTTCGTCGTTCGACGCACCATGTATCAGGATGAGGAATGTCATGACCGTGCAGCCATTTGGCCATCGCCCATTTGTCGCCGGATAACCCGATCGCATTGCCGCCGGGGGCCAAGACTTCGATGCCGGCTGCTCGCATCAATGAGATTCCTTTGGTCAGCAGCCCGTCGGTCTCGGGGATCACCACGACGGCAAAGTCACATTTCCTGGCCTCGGCGATCCATTGGTTCCATGGTGAGGCACACGGTTCCATCTCGACCGCTTCCACCTGAGTCTGGTCGTAGATCGGAAACTTCAAACGCGGGTCGGTCACCGTGCGAACCACTGCCCACTGCGAGAAGTCTTCCACCAGGGCCCGCCACATCGAACTGCCTTCGCCCAGCAACGAATCCGGGATCGCTTGACACGGTGTGTCAAACATACCGCCACCGCAGAGATATTCCGCGACGAATACACGCGGAGTTGCCGCACCACCGGCTGGTTCATTTCCACTCATGACAGACGTGTCTTCCGAAAAAGAAAAGGCCGAGTACCATTCGTTGCACCGCCAAGTACGAGCAACGATTTCGACTCGGATCGACCCTCAAACCGTGAACGGACAGCACATCCGTCGGCAGTCCTGTAACGTCACTGCACGCTCGAACGTTTTGCCCCTCGAGCCTTTACTGCTCTTGCCTATGTTGCCTGAGCATCTACTGCCCGAGCACTTGCGGCCCGAGCTCTTACCACTCGAGTCCCTACCGACCTGCGGCGTCATCGCTGCTCCACTTCGTGTCAACGTTGACACCCGGGGAGTCCACCTTCACGCCACGCTGCATCGATGCATCGACTTCGGTGTTGGGCGTTTTGACTTGCACGCCGTCTTGGTGGTCCACATCGACGTTGACGTTCTCCGTTCGAACTCGAACGCTTTCGCCTGCCTTGCGCTGCACGTCAACGCCGGGAGCTTTCACGTCGACGCTGCCGTCTTCGCCGATTTTCACGCTGCCATTGCCCCAATCCAATTCGAATCCTTCCGACTTCGCCCCTGATCCGTTCCCACCGTCGCCGCTCCCGCCACCGCATCCCGGCAGCATCCCGAGCAAGGTCACACTTAGAATCACGAATGACAGGAGGTTGAATTGGCGAGAAAACATGTCTTGGAATCCGTGAGTTCGAGAATTAACGATTTGTAAAGAAAGAGGGCCAAAAATTATGGCGAGTAGACCATCGAGACACGATCATCCTGACGTCACCGCAACGCCGATTCAGATTCGAAATTGCCGTCGCAGGTGCATCAGCGGCGATCACCCCAAAACCGATCTTTTGTCGGCAATGACACGCTTGCCCCCTACGATTACATACGATCAGGGCGTCGGGCGATAGCCGATATAAGCTGTGCTCGGCAACCATCGAGGTCTTTGTCGTTCGATGCGCTGATATTCGAACGGCTCCATTGTTTTGCGCACCAGGGCATCCGGCAAGAAAATTTCTTGCACGCCGAAGACGACGCATCCGCCCGGCGACAAATATTCCCGCGATTGATCTAGAAACTCCCGCAGGACGCTTGCCCCGTCTTCGCCGCCGTCCCACATCTGGTCACCGTCGACTTCCAAACGCTGCGTCAATTGAAGATCGCGTCCGGTTTGCGTTGGAACGTAGGGGGGATTGAAGAAAATGAAATCGTACTGGGATTCGGGCGACACGTCAGTGAACAAATCGCTCTGCCAAAAATGAGCATCGCGGCCGTTGAAACTGGCCACCTCCCGCGAACTATTGACCCGACTCGGCGAACAGTCAACTCCATCGATTCGGACAGCCTCCGGTTGGGTTTGAGCGGCGATCGACAAACTGACGAGGGCCCCTTGGCCGATTCCCATTTCGAGCAACCTCAGCGGAGGCTCGTTGCCGCGACTCGATAGTGTCTGTGCGACAAGGTCCTGCATCGTCCGCGCGAGCAATACCGTCGTCGGGTCGTATTGCACCGCGACGTCGGGCGGCACACGCACATCAAAGATTTTGCGGATCAGGAGCGGACTGCGGCGCAGCGACCGCAGAATTGGCTGGACAATCGGATATACCAGATGACTGATTCGCATAAGTACGCTGCGATTGGATCGGCGACCGCGCCTTCACTCGTTGTCTAGCCGAGTTAATCAGGTTGGCTGAGTTAATCAGGTTGGCCAAGTCGAGCTAGACACTCACCCGCGAAGCGGACACTCCACCGGTGGTTCCACAACAACCGTCTAATAGGTGGGGCACGTGCCGCCAGTCTACACGTGGAGGCTGCCTAGCAGAATACGAGCAACCGGCGATCTCGTGATGCGGTTCGTCAAAGTCAAAGATTTGCTATAACGAGCCATCGAAAATGAAACGAATTCCCCGGCGACGTCCGGCCCGTTCCGAAGCAGACGTTCGAAAGAGGTTGCACCGGGCGAACGTTTGCACGAATTCAGCCGCGAACGATTCCACGAACAATTCACACGAGCGATTACGAGAGAACGGTCGGGCAGGACGCTCGACATGACCAACCAACGCAACCCTCTCGCTCAATAACCTCCCTTTCCTTTTTCTCCCGCCCAGGCGTTTCGGATGACACCGCCCGCGATTCCCTCCAGATCGACCGTTTCCCCCGCCGGTGATTCCTCGGGTCCTTCTGCGACCGCACAATCGCGCGTTGTCCGCCCGACAACGAACTCGCCTGAATCGTTGCTGCCACGTTTTGGTCTCGAGTCATTTCGGCCTGGGCAACGAGACGTCGTCGATGCGTTGGCATCGGGCGAGGACTGCCTGTGCGTGATGCCGACCGGCGGTGGGAAGAGTCTGTGCTATCAACTGCCGGCGCTTGCGCGCGAGGGCACGACGATCGTCGTCTCTCCGTTGATCGCGTTGATGAAAGACCAAGTCGACACGCTGCAGGCACGCGGCATTCAGGCAAAACTGATCAACAGTTCGCTGTCGCAGGGGCAGCAAGAATCCGTCATGGAGGCGATGGCTCGCGGTGAACTGGACCTCGTCTATGTCGCCCCCGAACGTCTCCGCAACGGCATGTTTCTCGACGCGGTTTCCAAGGCAGACATCGCCTTGCTCGCCGTCGATGAAGCTCACTGCGTGAGCGAATGGGGACACGACTTCCGTCCCGATTACTCGCGTCTGGGACGTTTCCGAGATCGCTACCTGGGCGGCGTCCAAACCATCGCGTTGACCGCAACGGCAACGCCGACGGTGCGCGATGACATTTGCGAGTTGTTGAATCTGCAAGAACCGCGCATCTTCGTCACCGGGTTTGCACGCACCAATTTGAAGTTTGCCGTTGAGTCGTGCAACAATGACAACGCCAAACGTGATCTCCTGCAGAAGTATCTTCGCGGCCGCGAGGGCACTGGGATCATCTACGCCGCGACCCGGAAACGCTGTGAAGAGATCGCGGACTGGTTGCCCGAAAAAACCGGTCGCAAAGTCGGTGTCTATCACGCCGGACTGCATCCCGACGATCGCCGCCGTGTGCAAGAAGCGTTCATGAAAGGCGAACTCTCGGCGATTGTTGCCACCAACGCTTTCGGGATGGGGATCGACAAATCGGACATCCGTTTCGTCGTTCATTTCAACATTCCCGGATCACTCGAGGCCTACTATCAGGAAGCCGGGCGGGCCGGACGCGATGGCGTCATGAGCGATTGCCTGCTGCTGTTCGCTTACTTTGATCGTCAAATCCAAGAGTTCTTTATCGAGAACCGTTATCCGTCCAAAGCAACCGTCAAGAAGGTCTACGAGTACTTGCTGTCCTGCGAGGAAGATCCGATCGAACTGACGCTCGAGCAACTGCGGACCGCGATCGAAGTCCGCGACGGCACCGAAGCGATCAGTACGTCTGAAACGTTGCTCGCTCGCGCAGGCGTGCTCAAGCGTCTCGATGCCGGTTCGAACCAGGCAATCGTGCGGATCGACAGCGACGCCCCCACACTCCTCGACTTCCTTCCACGCGAAGCCAAAATCAAACGGCGAGTCATGACCGCCGTCGAAAAGGTCGTCGGCGACCGGCGCGGAGAAGACGTCTATGTTCGTCCCGACGTGATCGCCAAACACGCCGACATGGACCGCGCTAAGGTTACCACGCAGTTGCGGGAACTGACCAAACTGCGCGCCTTCGACTATGTCCCGCCGTTTCGTGGCCGAGCGGTTCACATCACACGGCGTGACCTGCGTTTCGAACAACTCCCGATCGATTTCGAAGAACTCGAACGACGCAAGGCCGCCGAGTATGAAAAACTCGAAGCCGTCATTCAGTTCGCCCGCGCGTCATCCTGTCGGCAACGCGTCATTCTCGATTACTTCGGCGATCCCAACGCAGACGATTGTACCCGTTGCGACCGCTGCGACCCGATCGGCGGCAAACTGATCCGCGACGGGAACTGGAGCAGTGAAGAGTCTGCCGGCACGCCGGGTCCGTCCATGTCGGTCGCCTTTCCGGACGTGGACGAACGACACTTGCTCACCGGGATTCGCGTGGTGCTCTCGGGCGTTGTGCGCACTCATGGCCGGCTCGGGAAGAACCTGATCGCCCAAATGCTCGCCGGTTCGAAAAACAAACGGGTCACCCAGTTACGACTCGATCGGTTGAGCACGTATGGGATGTTGACCGGCATGACGCAAGCGGAACTCGCCGACGTGATGGATTCGCTTCTCTCGGCCGGACTACTCGACCAGAAAGAAATCAGCGAACGCCGGCCGACGATTCATATGACCGATCCAGGACGCCGGGTTATGAACTGCCAGGATCCCTTGCCGGCCGCTTTTCAGTTGAAGCATCGACTAGCGAAGAAGCTTTCGCGTGCTGCGTCGCAGATTGAATCGGGTGACGTGGCGACTGAAGAGAACTCCGGCATGCCCCCTGCCCCGACACCCTCTACCTCAACACCCTCTGCACCTACGACCGCGAACGCGAGGCCATCGGCGCCCCTCGAGCCTGTTGCCGCAGCAACTCCATCAGGACGCTCCGACATCGCCGAGTCGGGCAAACAACGCCCTGCGGCGACCAACCCCTGTTCGCCGAATCCGAACGCCGACGATCGCCCGGCAACACCACGCGGCGGGATCGAACTGAGCGACATCATCGCGGAAGACCCCGAGCAAACCCTGATCAGCGAACTGACCGATCGGATGAAAAGATTCCGGCGCAAACGGTCTGCCGCGCTGGGCGTCTCGCCTCATCAGATCCTTACCGGTTCGACGATCGAACGCTTGGCACAATCCCGTCCCGCCAACGCGACGCAGCTCGAGAGTGTGTCGGGAATCAGCAGCGAGTTCATGGAAGCCTATGGCAGCGATCTTCTCGAACTAATCGCGACGACCATCTCGCAACACGAAATCGACCATCCTCCGGAACCGTCTCAACCACAACCCGCTCCAACGCAGGCTCCGCGGCCGAGCCCACCACCATCCTCAACGGAAAATGCTTCATCGGCGTCGGCTCCTCCCAAAGAAGTTTTCCCGGCGAGCCAAGATCAGGCCGCAGCCAACACCGATTCCAACGCGATTCGAAACGGCTATTGGACTTGGCGACTTTGCCGCGACGGCTACACGCTCGAACAAATCAGCGAGATCCGAGATGTCAGTATCGAGGGCCTGATGGCGCACCTCGTCGCGGCTGCCCGAGCCGGCCATGATGTCGATCCAAGCTGGGGCGGCTCCCAAGAACGCGTTGCCACGCTCCGCCGCATCCTGCAATAGTCCGCTTCCCGTGGTCACGTGATTTTTTGTAAGCGTGGTTTTCTGTAGAAGGTCGTCTGCTAGCGGGCCCGAACCAGCGTCTCAATCACCGCGGAGCCCCGGGCGATCCGTCTCGTTTCTTTCGACATTGCAAACTGAATCTACGAACGATCCCCCCGTTGGGTTACAATTCAAAACGTGGACATGGTGCAGAATCAGTTACCCTCAGCCGTAGGCGGCGCAGGCAAAGGCGGGCAGTAGTGCGAATCATCTACAAACTGCTCCTCGCAACACTGTTGCCGGCGGCGTTGATTTGGACGGTCGGAAACTACGCGACGAGTGTTGGCCAACAAAGCCTTCAAGACGCGATCAAGAAAACATCGCAGACGCGCGCCGCTGCGGTCATGGATGAAATCGATCGGATCGTTCAGTCGCGTTTCAATCAGTGGATCGCATATTCGCGCAGCGACCTGATCCAACAAACGCTCGCCGATTCCAACGTCGACTTTCTTGAATTCGACGACGCCGAACAGATCATCGACCAGCGTGATGAAAAATGGCGAGAAACTCCGCCGGGAGAAACGACGCCCATCATGCGATCGTTGATGAACAACAAGGTGGCTCGTGACCTGCGTTCACTGCTCGACAAAATCAACGAGGGCAGCGGATACCAAGTCTTCGGCGAGGTGTTCTTCACCAACCGATTCGGCGCCAATATTGCGCAGTCCAATCGAACTTCGGACTACCGACAAAACGACGAACGGTGGTGGCAGGAGGCCGTTCGCGAGGGCTCCTTTATCAGTGACGTGAAGTTCGACGACAGTGCCCACATTTACTCGATCGACCTCGCACTTCGAGTCGACGGTTCCGACGGCGAGTTTCTCGGCGTGATGAAGGCGGTCATGAACATTGACGAAGTCTTCAACGTGGTGGACCGCCGCACCGAAAGGTACGGACGCGGCGAACGACTGATCCTGCTCAATCATGAAGGCCAGGTCCTGCATGTCGGCAACGAACAAATACGCCCGATGAGTGACGCGTCGCATTACCTCGCCAACGTGCAGCTTTCCGACCGACTTCCATACGCCACCACCTACCACGTCGAGTCGGAAACAAATGAAGCCTATCTGGTCGCGTTGGCCCGCTCCCAGGGTTACGGTGATTTTGACGGGTTGGGTTGGATCCTGGTTAGCGAGACCCAAGAATCGCTCGCGTTCGCACCGGTCAACGAATTGCGCCGCCGTCTGCGTTGGTTCTCGCTCACAGCCACGTTCATGGCGGCCCTCGCCGGCGGCCTGATCGCATGGTCGCTCTCGCGACGAATCAAACACCTCACCGAAGCCACCGTGGCGATCGCAAACGGCAAACTGGATACGCGAGTCGTCGACGCAGGGCATGACGAGATCACCAAACTCGCCAGCCATTTCAACTTGATGAGCGAACAGCTTCAACAGACCCGACAAGAATTGGTCGCTGCGCGGGACGAAGCGTTCGAGGCCAACCAAGCCAAAAGTGCTTTCCTGGCAAACATGAGCCACGAGATTCGCACGCCGATGAACGGCATCATTGGCATGAGCGAACTCCTCGCCGACACCTCGCTCGAACACGAACAACGTGAGTATCTCGGCATGGTTCGCAGTTCAGCGGACTCGCTGTTGCGACTGATTAATGACATCTTGGATTTCTCAAAAATCGAGGCCGGGAAGATGGAACTGGAGGTCATTCCGTTTGACCTTCGTGAGTGTGTCGAAACGACTGCAAAATCGCTCAGCGTCCGAGCCGCCGACAAAGGCCTCGAGATGGCTTGCCGAGTCGACACGCAGATTCCGCAGTGGGTCCAGGGAGATCCCGGTCGCCTTCGACAGATCATCATCAACCTCGCGGGCAACGCGATGAAGTTCACCGAGCATGGCGAAGTCGTCATCTCTGTCGACCGGGAAGACGTCACCGAAGAATCGCATCCCTATGGCATTTCGGGCGACTCCGTCATGCTGCATTTC
>NZ_ANOH01000447.1 GCF_000346505.1 Aporhodopirellula sallentina SM41 | reverse complement strand
GCAACTGAACGCAGGCTTCCGACGAACGCTCAAATCCATACCGACGCAAACTCCAAGTCGCGTGGCCCCAAAACGTCACGCCTGCCATTCGTGCTTGCGCTCGGTTCGCTTGTCGGGCTCCTTACTCTCGTCGGATACACATGGTGCTACGCTTGGTCTACCGGTCAAGTTCCATCTTCGGACGCGACGCTCTCAAGCGGCGGACCTTGGAACCACAACGCAGTCATGACCACGTTCGTTGACTACATTTGTTTCGCTGGCACTCTGTCCGCAGTTCTCGGGGTCATCTGCGCGATCGTCACTCGAACCACCACGCATCGTGTTTTTGCGATCGCTTCGTTTCTGGTTTCACTCCTCACCATCGGGTATCATGTCGTTCTCATCGACTGACTTTACGCTTGTTGCTGTCGAAACGTGCGATAACCATGCGATGATACGGAGCGGCGGTGGTCGCCGTTCTCGAAGTGGTTGAGTCATCCGCCGCCGCCCGCATATCGCTGCCGTTAT
>NZ_ANOH01000446.1 GCF_000346505.1 Aporhodopirellula sallentina SM41 | reverse complement strand
CACGCTCGTGCACCGCCTTGGCGACCCGATTGTGAAAGTCTGCGAGCAATCCCCACCCGTCGATGCCTTGGTTTTCTTTCCAGTGATGTGCCCACTCGGATTGAACGCTGCTCTCGTTTTTTGACTTCCCACCACTGGGCGGTGTATCCGCTGTCTTCGATCTGTTCTTCGACGTAGGCGGCGGCCAGCTCCGCAGCGTCGTCAAAGTACTCCGGTTTCGGCGTGCCGCGTCCTATCAAGGGGACAGACATGAAATCGGGCCAGTCGTTGAAACAATAGGCGAACGGAATCCGCTTGAATTCGGGGATCGTATTACGATGCCGAACGCCTGCGTCGTATTGGTCGAAGAATGACAGATCGGCGGCGCCCGGTTTGTCGGCACGTTCCTTGAGAGGTTCCCAATTGCCCCATGCCCGCGTCAGCCCCGGGTTGAATTTGAACGCACCGCGACCGGGTAGAAAGTTTCTCTCGGCTGCCCACCGTTCGAACGATTGATCCACCACACCGGGCGTCTCGTGCATCCGGAACCAACGTTGTCGTTGCAGGTCGGATGTTCCACCGATCGACAATTCATGGTCCATGTCGATGAGGATCGTGACGCTCTCGCGTGGAAATTCTGATCCGAGATCACGGTAGGGAATCGTATCGAATTCCGGCGGGATTTGCTTTTGAGCAATAAAGACGAGGTCGTCAATCCTCGCCACGCCGTCGGCTTCCTTCATGAGGAAGCGAATCTTCATCCGCCCCGGCGGTTCGTCGTACAGCGGGATCGATGGCATTTGGATGCGGTAGAAGTCGGATACCTGTTTGCTGCGTGGCGGAGACTTGTCCGGCGAAAATGGGAACACGCGAACTTCTTTGATGCGGTCGAGGTGCTCGCCATGGAACGCGAAGTGGCGGAACAGGCCAGCGATAATCTCGGTGCCTTCCGGGAGCAGCAGTTCGGTGCCGTCGCGTAGCTCTATCGACTTTTCGAGCACGGTGACTTCCTTGAGTCCGCGATCGCGGCCCGAACCGACGTACTTGGTTTCTCGATCTTGGACGAAGGTGTTAAACAGGAAATCGTGAATCGCTTTTTGGTCACGGCCCTCCTTGCTGAGCGTCTGAGCGCTTGACTGACCGGGACAGCAAATTGGAATCAATAGAAGAGCGAGCAGGAACGCAAGCTGGGATCGCAGATGGCGAGGCATGAGAAAATTGGTGGTGTGGGGATGAATTGACGGAGCGAACGATTGCGGGATCGCAAAACGTTAACAATAGACAATGTGACCCAGGATAACATTTCGGGCCGCGTGCGTTGGTGTCCGGTCCGTTAATGCGGTGCTGAATTTCTCGCGTCGGTGTCGTTTCGGCGGCGGACTGATGAGACGTTTGGTCGCGGTGGTGGAGGTTCGAACGGTCGGTTGGGCCGCTACAATGTGCGATCGCGAACTGTGCGATGTGCCAACGTAGGAAACGAAGAACGAATGGAACGATCAACATCGCCCGAAAAGGAAGCCGGTTTGTTGGGACAATGGTCGCTCGCGATGTTGGTGATCGCGAGCATGATCGGCGCGGGCGTCTTCACCACGAGCGGATTCGCGATGGCGGATCTCGGCGATCCACGGTGGGTGATGATCGCGTGGGCGATCGGCGGCGGAATCGCGATTTGCGGTGCGATCAGTTACGGTCAACTGGCTCGCCTCCTGACCGACAACGGTGGCGAATATTTATTCCTGTCCCGATTTGTGCACCCCGCGGTCGGGTTCGTGGCCGGTTGGGTTTCGGTGTTGGCCGGGTTCACCAGTGCGGCTGCGCTTGCTGCGATCGCGATGGAAACCTATGCGATCGGCGATGAGGGGCGTCCGTCGTGGTTGCCACGCGGGACAATCGCGATCGCGTTGGTGTTGGTTTGCACGGCGGCACACGCGTTTCATACCCGGCGAGGTGCTCTGCAGCACAACGTGCTCGTGGCCGTGAAGTTGACGTTGATTGGATGTTTCGTCGTCTGGTCGATGAGTTTGTGGCCGCGTTGGTACGTCGCCGGAAAGACTCTGCCCCCGCTGCCGGATTCGAGTTGGTTAACGATGGCGACGAGTGTGATGTGGATCTCGCTGAGTTATGCGGGTTTCAATGCGGCGATCTACGTTGGACGCGAGGCCAAACAGGGGTGGACCGATATTGCCGGTGCGATGCTCAAAGCAACCGTTGGCGTGACGTTGTTGTACCTGTTGCTCAACGCGATCATGGTGTTCGCCGCTGCACCGGAGGAGATAACGGGCAAGAAAGACGTTGCGACGGTGGCGGCGAAAGCGATCGGGGGAATGCCGTTGGCAACGCTCGTCCGTGTTGCGATTTGTTTGGGGCTCGCATCGAGCGTCTCGTCGACGATTCTCGCCGGACCGCGTGTGTACGCGAAAATGGCGTCCGACGGTATGCTGCCACGGTGGTTTGACTCGGATCGTTCACCACCGACGCGATCGGTGATTTTGCAGGGCGTTGCGATTGCGATTGTTGTGGCGTTTGCTGGTTTGCAAGGTCTGCTTTCGTATCTCGGTCTCACCCTGTCGCTGTGTTCGGCCGCGACGGTCGCCATCCTGTTGGGACGACGAACAGCGAGTGTGCAGATGAACTGGATCGGCGTCGTTGCGGCATGGTTCTACGTGATTGCTACGTTGGTTACGATCGCGTTGGCCGCCTACCATCGCCCGGAAAACGTCATCGCGACGTTGGTCACGATCGTGTCCGGGTTGGTCGTCTATGCGTTGACCATGCGACGGACGTCAGCATCTGATTGACTCGCGCTGCATTTACCGGAAGTCGGTGTCGGCGATGAACAGCCTGCCCGCGTTGGGGCACCGCTGTTGATCCTCGCTGGACATTCCTTCGGTGGCGGTCGTGATCACGATTCGCCATGTGTCTTCGAAAGGAATGAGAGCGGGGCAGGTGTTTCGCGGCGATCCAGGTGTCTGCCAGACGCCACGGAGCTGCGACGTCGCGAGGTCGTACCAGCGCGTTTCGCCGTGTGGAGCAACGTCGGTTAGAAAGATCGATACGATGATTCCGGTTGCGTCCGGCGTCAGGACCGCTCCGTCAGGAACGCCGAGCTCGTCAGTCAGATCGACGAGCGTTTCGGCGGAGCCGACGCAGCCTTCGTCGATGTCGAGGTCGTATTGAACGATCTTCTTCGTCGGTGAATCGATGTCGATCAGTTTGAGACGCCCTTCGCTCGTTTTGCGGATCATCTTCCCGTTGCTGCAAATTTGGTCGTCGCGGAGACGGATCAGTCGCCGATCGTGGCCGCGATAGAGATACAAACCCGCCTTTTGATCTGCAAATTCGAGATCTTTGGTTCCAAAGAGGATGTCATCGCCGTGGACAATGCCATCGTTGATAATTGTGTTTTCAACATCCTCGTCGACACCGTCACAGAACGTTTCCCATGTTTGTGTTGTGGCGTCGAAGATCCCGAGTGAACGTTCGATACCGGCCACGAATCGGGTAGGGATGCTCGTCGATTGATCGTCCGCGATGGCGAACGCGAAACCCGGACGCCCAGGCAATTCGAACGAGTGGTTCGTGTTGGTGTTGAGGTCGAGCAAGTTGATCGAGCCACGTTCCACTGAAACGCCGTGTTGGATCGCGACCCAGGACATCCAACCGGGAACCGTCAACGCGGAGGGCCCTTCGGGAAGGTAGCGTCGCGCCGCGTCGGCCTCAAAAGGGATCACCGATGCGGTGCGGACGATCGGTTCGTTCGGATTGTTCATCGCGGCGGGTTTGGGAGTTCAGTGTTGGGTGTTCGGTGCCGTAGGAAAGCACTGTGAACGGTGAATGCGACGCGTGATTGCGTCACATCAGGACGCGGCCGGATGGCCGTTGCCCGTTGTACGCAGAGTCCGACTGAGTCACGTCGGTGATCAATAGGGAACGTCGATCGCGTCGCACAAAAACCTCATCAACGGTTTGCCGTCGCGTATCAAGCCGACAATCCGCGGCACGATGTCGGGCTGCGTGAAGTCGTGTGGCGTCAGAGGGGATACCGCGATGAAGTCGATGCGTCGCAGGTCCACGATCTCGGGATGATCTTTTGGGTAGTCACGAGGGGCGGTTTTCAGTGATTCACCGGCGAGTTGGTACGACTGCTGAAACTTTCGTTGGTCACGTGCTCGGTGCCATGCTTTGGGATCCTCGTCGATCGCACGTCGGATCGCCGCGAGAGTTTCTCGCTGCGGTCGCCAACAGCCCAACGCGACAAAGCACTCGTCGTCGGCCAAGTGGATATACGCACCCGGCGCGTGAATGTTGCCGTCGGCCTGATGCCGCAGGGAAATGCCGACGTTGGTTTTATAGGGCGTTTTATCTTTGGAGAACCGCGTGTCGCGGTAGATCCGCATCAACGACCCGCCACTGCGTTTGGCGATCGCCTTCAGCATCGGTGCTGAACGACGAAGCGGCTTTTCAAGCTGCGTGATCAGTTCCAGGACCGGTTCCCGGAGAACGCTCTCGTAGCGATCTTTGTTTTCGGCGAACCATTCTCGATCGTTGTTGCGGGTAAGATCATCGAGGAACTCGAACAACTCTTTCGAGATTGGCGAGGGCTTACTCATTCACCCGAACCTTCTGGTGCATCGGCGGGGTTCTCCGGTGCAGTTGATGGTTCGTCGGACATGTTAGGGGCGGCATATTTTTCGGGAACTTCGCGGCCATCCTGTGGGAAACACCGCAGCACGCTGCGTTGCGGCGATCCGATGCTGCTGTCAACTTGCCAAACTCTCCAAATCACGTCGCCGGGACCTTCCATCGAATCACCGGTCTCAATCGGCTCTTCGCTTTCTTCCAGGAAGCATGTCACCAAGCGGAGGAACTGTTCGACTTCGGCAAAGTCGTAACTCTCTGCATGAAAACAGGCTTCCACGTCGAGGAGATCGAGTTGGCCGTTTCCGACGGTGTCCATCGACGCCCATCCGTCATCGAGTCGAAAGAGTCGGACGTTGGCCCAGAGATCCAGTGGCGGAAAGTCGTTTTCCTCGGCGTATTCAAAACTCTCGTTGAGCGTCGTGAGGTCCCTCAGGACTTCGCCGTTAGGGTTGAAATAGCAGATCGCTTGTGGCATCTCTGTAACCGCGGCGGCGATCTCGGTGACCAACGCGAGTTCATCGAACGGTTCGTAGTCGTCGGGCAGGATCGGTGCGTCGTCGTCTTGGCCGAGAACGTAAGAGCTGCGGACGCGCACGAAGGCTTTCACTTGGTCACCGACGTCGCGACCATCCTCCCACACCCACGATTGTTCGCCGGCCCTTTTTAACGAACCGGGGGAATTGAGCGGACCGAAATTGCCCAGCCCGAAGGCGTCGTGAATTTTTCGCTCCGTTTCCGATTCGCTATTCGGATCGCCCATCTCGTCGGGCCAGGGGCGGTCGACGACGTCCACGACAATCTTCCCGCTGCCGTCTTCGTCCATGTTCAGCAAAACGGCGGGGCCGAGGAACGTCCAATCGTCGGAGGCTTCGACGGGATCGGATGGATAGAATTCGTCGATCGTCGCCGCGATATCTTTGATGCTCACGTTTTCTCGCAGCAGAACCACGATGCCTTGGGTGAAAAGTCCCTTAGCCATAGAAAATCCTCTGTTGTTAGTTCGTCGCGTCGATTCGGACGGACTCAGTTAGTGCGGGCATCGCAACGGTTGCAAACCAAATGGTTAGTTTAGGTGGAGATCACTACGGGAGAAACCGGGCTACGGCCCCGCAGAGACGATTCGGACGGTCTTCGCGCCGAGGATCGTTTGACTACCCTGCCGCATATTTCACGTCGATTCTCTCGCTTGCGTGACCGGTATAGACGGCCTCGTCCGGGGAAAAGCGAGGTTCGCCGCTAATACACCCAAATGACAGGAAATCGATACGATGATCAACGCGTCGGACGCCCCCACCGGTCCGGATGTCGCATGCGAGTCGCGGGATGAAGACTCCTCGGCAGGAGAATCGCCGGATGGAGATTTGCCGGCTGGCGAGTTTTCGCTGCGTTGGTTGATTGGATCGATCTTCCTGGCCGGAGTGTTGCCCGCGAGTTTGGTTTTGGCGTGTTATTTCCAACAAGGGTTTGTTCCGGCCGGACGCTGCGCGACCCTTTTGGTCATGCCGATTTCGCTGGTTTGGATTGGGCTCTTGGCGGTGACGATCTGGAACGCGGGGTTGGGACGATTTCGATCGGCGTGCATCGCATTTGGCTTTTTTACCGCCTGGTCGATCCTCGGTAACGGGTCTTTCAATCAAGCCCTGATGTCGTGGGTGGAGGCTCCTTTGGTGGCCAGCCCGCATCCTGAATTCGAGCGTTGGACAAAACTGCCCGCGGAATACCCAGGCAGTTTGCCGATCGACGCCGCAGTCACATTGGGTGGGTCGGCAAGTCTCGTGCTGGATGATTTCGAAGAGGTCAACAGCGAAGGCGAACGAATTCTCTCGGCGGCGCAGGCATATCATTCTGGGATGACGAAGACGATCATCACCACAGGAACGTCCAGCGATGGGATCGGAAATCCGTCCGAAGTCGGCCGAGAGTTGCTTGCTTCTCTCGGCGTTCCGGACGAGGCAATCTTTTCGATCGAAGGCGAAAACACCACTCAGGAAATGGCGTCTCTCGCCGCGTTTCTCGACAGCCCGCCACAGGAATGGCTCGACCGGGTTGGCCCGAACGCTCGCGAGCAACCCACCATTGGTGTGATCTCCAGCGCGTTTCATATTCCGAGAGCGATACGTTTAGCGTCCAACAAGGGGCTCGATCTGATACCGCTGCCGTGTGCGTATCGAAACAACCGGACCGAACGTCCGTTTCTGGCTTCCAACCTGGTGCCCAACGCGGATGCCCATGTGCTCTTGGGGCTGTCGATCAAAGAGATCATGGCTTGGGTTCTCGGCCGCTAACGTTTGCACATTCTTAACATGAGTAGCCCCAGAAGACTTGGACGTTTGACGCGACCGATGTCCGTAACTGGATTGGCCCGAATTCAGTCTCTCTGAGTCTGACGGTTTCGGCGATATCGTTTAAACACGCTCCCGTCGCATCAAGACGCCGATGACTCAGAGGGCAAGTTTCAGAGGACAAGGTTTACAGTGCACTGTTTACAGGGCAATGTTTACAGGGCAGGGTTCCAGACGCTGAAGTTTCAGATTGCTAAGACTTTATCTCGGAGCGACGCATGATTGGGAACCACCGCAACACCCAAATGGCGATTGAGATCGCGACCGCTGTCGAGAAGGTCACTCCGGTCAGCAGCAGCCCCAGAAGCGATGCGGAGGCGGAATGCTTCACGAGCGCCCATGCCGAGAAACAACCAGCCGCCGCCGCGAGGCAACCGATCCCCACTTCACACGCATGCATTGCGGCGCGTTCGTTGTTGCGGGTCGCCGTTGCTCGGAGAAAACCTAACACTGAGGCTTCGCTGATCATCCACATCGCGAACAGCACGGCCAGGAACAACGGCATCAGGTTCAACGAAAAGTTGCCGGATCGGCCGGACAAAACGACCCAGCCGCCGGCGCCGATGACCAGGATTTTCAGGAAATTCGCCAGCCACAATGAAACCCGTTCCCGACGCGGCGTGAAACTGCATCCAACCCCACCGACCAATCCGACCACCAGCAAAACGCCCAGCAAAACAAACTGGCCGCGGTTAAGCCGCACAAACGCGACCAAATCCGACGCCGTATCGGACCAAACCGCCATCGCCATCGACAGCCAAACGGGGAAAAGCAACACGAAATACGTAGCCAGTACCACCTGACCGATCCGCGTTAAGCGGCGGGAGGTGGTGTCGATCGGTTCTTCTGCCTTCCCGTTGACTTCCTCGTCAGGGTGCTTATTTGTTAACGTTTCCGCGTCCCCCGACGCCGATTCGTCAACGAAATTGCTGGTTTGATAGGGGTTGGGGGCCTTCATGGGCGTCCGGTTTTGGCAAAAACAGTCGAATTTCCGAAATAATCCGCAAGACCGGCACAGTTTGACACGATAGAAGAACTACGCAAGCGAAGTGCAAACAAGCTGCAACGGTAGCATGCATTTTGCTCGCTTTATCGAACACGATGAAACCACGGAAGGTTGCTCGGATGACCCGGTTAATGAATTCAACACTGTCTCGCATCTGTCTCTGGTCGTTGGCGATCATGACAATCGCCTCCACCGGATGTTATGGTCTCGGCGGCAGCAACATCAGCTTGGGGTTCTTAGAGTATCCAATCCCAGTTAGCCCGTATTACCAGTTCCTGCAGGAACAGAAGTTCCACAACAAGGAACGTTACGATCGCGTGCCGATCCTCGGGCCGACCACGTCGGGCGGAAATCCCGTGGCCTTGGACCCACCGAGCGATGACGAGGTGATGCAGGCACTCGAGCAAGCTCGCCCGGTACAAGGTGGCATCCCGCTGATCTGGGAAAAGCAACGCAACGATGTGCGAATCATCAAAGAGAAGATCGCCGACTACATCGATCCGCCGCGTTTCTACCCGCTGATCGGTCCCGCTCAATTGCACCACGCTCACTACAAGTGCACGATCTACTTCGACGAGCGAACCACGGTCGGCTATCCGGTGCCTCACACGCTGCACGACCGCGAAGCAATCGAAGTCGTCTATGTTGACCACAACCACTTCCACATGGTTGGCGACGTCGAGCCTTACACCACGCCAAATCTCTAAGAGATAGCGGAACCGACGAGTGGTGACTCACGATCAAGAATCGGGTTCAAAGTGCGTAGCGAAAGTCGCCAAGACTTTCGGAGATTCACGAGCCCTCCCGGAAATTGAGCTTTGACGCACCGCTAGCTCCAGGCCATCCGGTTTGTCGATTGAATCAAGAGTCAACCCGTTTTCGTTTAACCGGTAGCCGTAGGCGACGCTTGAAGGAACACAACCTACCCTTCGGGCACGGGTTAAACGAAAATTGAACGGTGTTGCCGTTAAACGAAGAAATCAACAGCCCGCATCGCCCCCGCGACGGTCGTTCCATGAGCGACTGCGCCGAAGTCCTCCGGTCCAGTTTGTCGAAGAACGCAACTGGTGGCTTGAAAACGAAACACCCATCGATCGCCTGATTCGTGTCCTGCCTTGACTGGTATCACGAACTCAGGCGATTTTTTGTTGCTGAACACATCGTCGATGCGAACAACGCAAAACGAGTCAGAGTGGCGAGAGGAATGTTGGCGGAGCGATCAAAAGCGATTGCAATGCCATGCCGAGAATCGATCCGCCAGCCCACTCCAACCAATTGACCGACGCGCGTTAGTTCCGGTTGTCGCGCGTTGGCCGCGGCAAACGTCGATCGGCTGATGAGTGTGCAGGAAAATGCGATGTTGATTGGTGAAACGATGGTCCGGTAATCGTTGTCGCATTGTTTCGGCCGAACCGGGCAGAACGTCGAGTAACGGTTCATCGCCAAAGCGAACAACGCCGGAATGAACAGCTCATTTGAAACGGCGGACGCGTCGAAGGGCTCAACGAGAAACTCGGAGCCCAATCTAAGTAGGCTGACGACTGCGTGAAGAAGGATGCAGGTTGCAGCTATCCAGTTTGCTTCGAAGATAGGACGGCATCTGGACTGCAGTGATAAGCTCGCGTTTGTCTTTGATGGACAATCGATAAGACAGGGAATCTTCCACGATCAATTCGCCACGAAATATACAGCTTCGCCAAATAAGATTTGACAATCGTAGAGGCTCGTCAGCCGGTCGGTGTTAGCTTCATTTGACACGGAACAACCTGGGCTCACTCCGACCGGCCCGAACCAATCACGAGCACTTTTGAAAACTGCTATGCAGTTACTTCGGGAGCTTCGATCGAGCCGGTTTTCCTACGGCGAGATCGAAACGCGATTCCAACACCAGCGATTCCGAGTAGAGCCAATGAACCAGGTTCTGGCACGGCGGTAGGAGACGTCGTGAACTGGACGCCAACGCCACTTGGTTGGAAAAAGTTGCCTGTACCCGACTCTGCAATGACGCTGAAAGTTTGTGGCGAGGTACCTGAGATATCGTTCGTGCCACTTGCAGGCGAGAAGTTGTCAGCAGTGGTGAAAGCGAACTGGTCGATGCTGTAGATCTTTGCGCCACTGTCAACGATCGTTTCGACTTCCTGAAAACCGTCGAAGGCCACGCTGCCACCCAAGATATTGCTCAGCACGAGGGTGAAGGTTGCGAACTCCCCATCATCAATGATCGCGTTGTGGAGCCCGCCCGTGATCCCCAAACCATTGGCATCTTGCGTGATGCTCTGGCTTCCATCGACGAAGAGTTGAGCATCAAACTCCAGGCCCGCCATATCGTCGTATTCAAAAACGACGCTCTCGAATTCGCCACCGACGATAGAACCGTTGCCTGTTGTCAGGTTGAATACGTGGGTGACTGTCGCCGCATCACTTGGCGGCGAAAGCCCAATTGCTAATAGAAACGTAAGGGTCGTTAAACTAATTCGAAACATGATGATCCTCTAGGTAGAAACAAACGTAGCAGCCCGACACGTATAAGGGCCTCGGGGAAAACAGCGCCAACTAGGATCAATATCCGTATAGGAAATGCGTCTCTGAACGACCGATTGTTTCGAAAAGTTTGAATCTGCTCTTTGGACTTACAAAAGCGTCGCAAACATGACACATCATGAAGCTGGGATTGATGCGATTGACTTCAGTTTGATGTCGATTTCGTGGTGAAAGTGATCCACACATTGAGAGCCAGTGGATGAGTGAGCAAACGATGTCTCTACCGCTAGCTCATAGAATGCACCTGGTAAGAAAATGTGCCTGTCCCCCATCGGAGAGTGAGGCGGTTGGAACGGGAAAGGTTTGTGTGTCCCCCCACCCCTCTCGCGTCGGTTTGTTGCTTCTCTAGTGGAAGCAAGTAATTCGGCAACGGCAAGTAAACCATCGTGTCGCCGTCTGACAATCGTTGCATTGCGCGCTGCGCACCATCTTCATTGGAATCGTCAGAGATTGACGTTCACTTGTAGGCCCTTTTTGAAACGGATTCATGCGAAGGGAGTGGTAGCTGTTCATTACCCGCAAGTCTCTTTACGCGGACTGCGCTTTAGCAATTTGCCGGCGGTCAAGCGAAGCGACCAAAGCGGGAATCGAGAGCAAAGCTTGATGCCGACCCCGAAGGTGGTCGCGAATTCATCAAGGTGGTTTCGCTGCGAGCACCTTCGGAGTCGGTCAGAACTTCCTATGATCGATCTCCCCAAGTGCGCTGACGCGACCTGGCGCTAACCGCTTGTAATCCCTCCGAGAGAAACACTGACCTATGGGTGGACAGAGGATCGCCACAGCGTCTGAAGAATGATGTAGCCGATGTCGTCGGACTTTGTTGCACTGCATTCTGGCCAATTCGGCTACAGGGCGATGGACACGATTTACTTTCAAATGCGCTAAGTTCTCTGTAGGCCAAGAGTTCCTCGCGAGCAATCGGCGTGTGATCGAATAGATCACGGGGGATTACGCAGCAAGTAAGGGATTACCCCTAATCGCCATATTTTGTCATACATGCTCAAAACACGTGGTGTAGTGTTCCGCATACCGGGCAATGGGGCACGGTATGCACGAGCTTGGTTTGGGGCAAATCATGATTGGGGCATTCCACCTTCCGCTGCGCAGCGAACGCATACGTGTTCGCCGCACAGCGGAAGGAAATACCGACAACGCGGCGTCACGACCGTCCGATAGGGACGTTCATGCGGCGCGGATCGATTGGGTGTTTTGTCTGATCACTATCGTTCAGTTGGTTTCGATTTCGGCCGCGGCAACTGCGTTCTGTCCGTCGAGGCTCAACAGCGACATCGACAAGCCTGGCGTTCACGTTTGGTCGATCGCAGCGATCGGTAGCTTGCTGTGCATCGCACCCACTTTGCTCGCGGCGCAGTACGCGGGCAGACGCATCGTTCGCCATGCATTCGCGGTCGCTCAGGTCGTTTGGTCTGGCGTCATTATCTATCTGTGCGGCGGCGTTGCTGTTTCGCACCTCTGCATCATCATCTCGCTACTTATGCTGACGTTGTACCGCGACTATCGCGTACTGCTGACGGCGTCGTTGCTTGCGTCGGCGGATTACGTCTTCCGAAGCATGTTGTTTCCGCACACGTTGTATGGCGATCGAATTGTAATCGAGTACCAATGGCTCGAGCATCTCAATTGGTTGTTGATCACCACCGGTTTCCTTTCCGTTATTTGTTACCGTCGAGATCGATTCGCAAAACGTGTTCGTGCTGGTGCTATGGCAACGAACGCTGAAACGCGTCCTGATCCAACGGCGGCATCCAATCTCGCGGTCGAACAGGATCGACTTAACGCGGCGCTACAGGCGATGGTGACCGATTTAGCCGACACGCTGTCGGCGAGCGACGATGCGCTCGAGGCAATCAACGCGCTACTCGAACGGATCGCTATCTCGGTGAACTTGCTACACGAACGGTCTCGGTCGAGCCGCGTGAACAGTCTCACGAACTTGGCGAACACCGTCTATGACCGAAAGAACGATATCGCTGACTATCTCACCAAAGACAGTCGAGGGAAGCACTTCCCGAGTATGTTTAAAGACCTCGCGTCCAAGCTTGGGACCGAACACAGTGACCATCAACGCGAACTCGAAGCGATTCAAGAAGCCGTCGAGCACCTCAAGCGATTGGTCGAGCAGTCGGTCGCGTCGCGGGAGGAAACGCTGTCATGCTGATGTCGCCATCCGATCCGATTAAGCTGCGATCAAACGGTTATCGCAGTAGCGAGTCCGTTCGCGAGAGAGTCAAGCGGCGTGCCGTGAATGCTCTCCGTCGGCGTGGCATGGCGTGGGGAATCTTGGCGTTATCACTCGTACTTACCGCGGTCATTTGGCATCAAACGGATCGGCACATCGAACGGCGAAATCAAGAGCGATTCGCGTATCGAATTGCCGAGATTGAAACCAGCATCGAGGAACGAATGCTCGAGTACGAGCAAGTTCTTCGTGACGGATCTGCGTTTTGGCATGCGAGCCAACATGTGTCGCGACAGGAGTGGCATGACTATGTCGAGACCGGACAAATACACGAACATTTTCCTGGCATTCAGGCGTTTGCATTCGCAAAGGTGATTGCACCAAATGAATTGCAAACTCACATCGATTCGGTGCGAGCGGAGGGCTTTTCGGAATACCGTGTCTATCCGCAATCCGATCGGGATTTCTATACTTCGATCATCTATATCGAACCTTTCGATTGGCGCAACCAACGCGCGTTCGGATACGACATGTATTCCGAACCGGTACGACGGGAGGCCATGCAGCGTGCGGCTCGAACGGGGCGTGCGACGATCTCGGGAAAGATCACGCTGTTGCAGGAAACCGAAGAAGACGTTCAGGCCGGTGTGTTGTGTTATCTGCCCGTGTATGAAAAGGGGACAGAAGTCGCTACACCGGGGCAACGTGAAGAATCATTGAAGGGTTGGGTGTACGCAGCGTTCCGTATTGATGACCTGATGCGGGGAATTGTGGGTAGCGACGTCAGCGATATTTCGTTCCGCATCTGGGACGCGGTGATGGATTCGAATCCGCAAAGGATCTACAGCAGCGGATCGGACGGTGGTGATCGATTCGCAGAATCTGACAAAGGTTACTGTCACCGAAGCGCGTTGACGGTATCCGGGCGAGATTGGATCGTTGACTTCGCAACGACTCCGAGTTTCTTCGACGTTGACGATAATAATATTCGAGCCATCGTGGTGATCTGCGGATTGGTGATTGACCTGCTGTTGTTTTTGTTCGTTTTGAGTATTGGCAATCAACGCGAATCCGCGGTCGAGTTGGCACGGAAGATGACGGTCGACTTGAAGGAGAGTGAGGCCCGAACGCGATCGATTTTGGAGAACGCATCGGACGCCATTCTATCTGTGAACGCCGACGGCGTGGTCTCGGTTGCCAACGACGCGGCGCAATGGATGTTTCTGCCTAAGTTGGCCAAACGCGGTGAAGCGGATCTGGTCGACGTCCAGTTTGGTGATCTGATCTCGGGCTTGAGTTTCGCTGACATGATCGATGTCAGCAGAGCGTATCAGAGTCTCGAACACAGAAACGATGACGGTATCGCCGTGCGTTGTCGCCGCGATGACGGGACTCAGTTCCCTTGTCGAATGTCGATCGGCCCGTTCGACGGTGGCGAAGGGTATATCGTGATTGCACGTGATGAAACAGCGCGGATTGCCTTCGCAAAAGAACTCGCCGAGACCAACCGCCAACTCGTCAAGGCATCTCACAAGGCGGGAATGGCGGAGGTCGCGACCAGCGTCCTGCATGACGTCGGCAATTCGTTAACCGGCGTAAGCACTTCGTCGAACTTGATTGCCGCCATGCTCGAGGATAGTGCCGTATCGACGTTGTCGCGAGCCATCGACGTGATGAACGAACATCGCGACGATCTCAGTGACTACTTGCAAAACGACAAGCAGGGTAAACGGCTTCCTGATTTCCTCACGCAGATCGCGTCGACGTTGGATCGCGAGAAGCAACGGTTGGAGGAAGAGAATCGACATCTCGGTGATCACGTCGGGCATATCGATCGGATCATTCGTGCGCAGCAAGACCAGGCAAGTTCGTCGATTGTGCTGACGCGAGAGTTTGCGGCGGAGCTGATGGAGCAGGCGGCGTTGGTCAATCTCGGCCGACACAGCGAATTCGAGATTGCTATTGAGCGAGATTTGGATTCGTCTGCAACGATCGTCACCGACCGGAACAAAGTGCTGCAAATCCTGATTAACTTTGTAGCCAACGCACAAGACGCTGTCCGCGAGATTGACGACGTGCCAAGGCAGGTTCACTTGTCGACACGGATTCGTGGTGACTACGTCGAGTTCGCGGTGACTGACAACGGTCCCGGAATCGCGAAAGATGTTTTGCCGAAACTGAAGCAGTTCGGCTTCACCACCAAAAATGACGGGCATGGTTTCGGTTTGCACTCGTGCGACCTGACCGCAAAGGCACTTCAGGGGCGACTCGAGATCGAAAACAACGAGTCCGGTCGTGGGGCGTGTTTCCGGTTGGTACTGCCGCTCGTGCTGAGTCGTGAGATCGAGTTTGAAAAAGTGTGTGCGATTCAGTTGGAAGAGGATGCCGACAGTCCTTTCGATGATGCACATGCCTCGGAAAATTTGGCGGAGATGTGATGACAGGTTTCAAAGAATCTCTTCGTGCGAAACGCATTCTCAATGCGAACGTCCTGCTTCTCACCGTATGGACAATAGGAGTATGCGCTGAACAGGTGCGTGGTGGAGACACCGACGAGATCGTGTTTGGGATGTCGACGGCGTTAACCGGCCCGACTGCCGAGTTGGGGCTCAATATGAAGTTGGGAGTCGACGTTGCCTTTGCGGAAGCGAATCATCTCGGCAGAATCGATGGGCGGCGACTTCGGTTAGTCGTTCTGGATGATGGATACGAACCCAAACAAACCGTGATCAACATGCGACGGCTGATCGATCAAGAGAAGGTGCTCGGGATCATTGGCAACGTGGGAACACCAACCGCGATCGCGGCCGTGCCCATTTCAAATCGATGTCAGGTGCCTTTCTTGTGCGCATTCACGGGCGCTGGGGTGCTGCGGCGTGATCCACCTGATCGATATGTTTTCAACTATCGTGCCAGCTATGCGGAAGAAACATCCGCGATGGTCGATGCGGTGGTGAACCACGCCGGAATTCACCCGAGCGAAATCGCGTTTTTTTCCCAGCGAGATGCCTTTGGTGATTCAGGTTTTAGCGGTGGCGTCGACGCGATTCGCCAACACGGATATTCAGATATCCACACCATCGCGCACGGTCGCTATCGCCGAAATACGACATCGGTTGAGAACGCCCTCGCTGAGATCTTGTTTCACAAGGTGCCGCCGAAGGCAATCATTATGGTGGCAGCGTACGCGCCGGCGGCAAAGTTCATTCGTTTGGCGAGGCAGTACGGTTACCGAGGGTTGTTTCTCAGTGTCTCCTTTGTCGGTGCGAAGCCCTTGGCTCGTTCTCTCGGCCAAAACGGTGAGGGGGTGATCGTCACGCAGGTCGTTCCACATCCGAGCACCGACTGTGAATTGACGAGACGCTATCGGAATGCGATGAGGCGGTTTGCCGCTGATGCCAACGAAGCGGTGCAGCCGAGCTTTGGATCTTTGGAAGGCTACATCGCTGGACGCGTTGTATTGGTGGCGCTGCAGTCGCCATTGTATGAGGGTGGTCGAGATGAGTTGGTAAACACGTTGGAGGCTCTCGAAGATTTCTCAATCGGGCTCCCTAACACTCTGAGTTTCACTCACTACCGCCATCAAGCGAGCCACCAAGTTTGGGCAACGGTCATCCGAGACAACAACGTCGTGCCGATGAATTGGTCCGAGTTGCCTGTGTTGCTGCAAAATGCAGGCGAGCTAGCGTCGTCAGACGATCTCGCGGAGACGATGCCTTCGGGCGATCAATCCGGCGCAGATTCCCTCGGCCCGAACAGTGTCATGGAGGGAATCGATCGTGAATGATTCAAAAAACGTTCGATCGTTTTCGCTATCTCGCAATCGAATCGGTCTGGTTTGGGGACTGACGGCGGTGGGGCTCAGTACGGTTTTGCTGTTGCTGATCGCCTCGTGTTGGTCGCTGGTAAGTATTCGGCAAGACCGTGTTGCCAGCGATGCGTTGCGTACAACCGTGTCGAAGATTGCGAGCGAAGCCGACCAGTTGGTCGAGGAGTTCGTGCGACAGTCAGCTGCCGTATTGCGCGGGCAACGCTTACCGACCGACGCGACGTCGCGGCCGATTCGCGAAAACGAGATGGCCCACCTGCTGCACAAGTCCAATCAAACTGATCCGCGAATCGCCAACATCGTGGAACAAGTCGACGTTTCCATCAACCAGCTTCGGACGCTCAATGTGCGATGCGCCGAGTTGGCCCTAGAGCGTAGTGCTATTCATCAATATCGCGAATCTTGCATTGCCGAAACCAATGCAGCGCTCGATGAGTTGCAGATCGCGTTGGTGGCATCCGAACAAACTCGCATGTTGGAAGTCGCTGCTCAAGTGCACCGATTCCGCCAACTCAGCGGAGAGCCAGCCAAGGTGTTGGCCAATGACATCTTGCGTTCGTGGACGCCGCTCACGATTCGATCCGAAGAGGCGCAGGAGATCGATGAATTGCGACTGTTGCGACACCAACTGATATCGGCGGTCAATCCTGATACGTTGATCGACATTCGTGACAATCAGATTCGACCGCGGTTTGCACGATTGCGTCGAATTCTCGATCGCTCATATTCCAACGACGGCAACGATGCGGACCTTCGGGTGAGTTTGACTCGATTGGAAACCGCGTTCTTTGGCGAAGGGTTCGAAGACAGCGACGACGGTCGATGGTTTGAATGCGGCGAAGGCGGTTTGTACCGACGATGCTGTGAATGGCTGCAGTGCGATAGCGAGCGAGAAGGTTTGCGTGATGAGCACGCCAACGCGCTCCACCAATACGCAACGACGAAAACCAAACTGCTCGACCGGTTGTCGGCTCTCACGAGTCAGTCGGCGATCAATGCGACCGGCCTCGTTGCGCTAGGGTTCAAGTCAATTTTCGCGGTGGGGCTCATCTCGATCACGGTGTTCTTGGTCTTGGCGAAAAAAGTGGATCGCACGTTGGCGTCACAGTTCAGTGCTTTGTCCGAGCAGTCCATTGAGCTAGCCAAAGCGAAAGCGAAGGCGGAGAAGCTGTCTTTGATCGCGAAGTATACCGACGATGCGGTTGTCATCACCGGACCGGACACACGGATCGAATGGGTCAACGAAGGATTCACGCGGTTGACCGGTTACACACTTGCTGAGGTCGCGGGACTCATCCCAGGTCACTTCCTGCAAGGCCCCGATACGGATCGGGAAACCGTCGAGAAAATGCGTTATGCGGTGCGTGATGAACGCGGTTTTGATGTCGAAATTTTGAACTATCGGAAGGATGGCGTTGGCATTTGGTTGGATCTTCAGGTGCGACCAATTTATGGGCGTGACGGAGAACTGACCAACTTCATCGCCATTCAGTCGGACATCACCGAGCGAAAAAATGCGGACGCCAAGCTGACCGCTGCCAATCGTGACCTCGTCGCGCAAAAGCAAACGCTCGATACGGTCATTGAGAGTGTTTCGTCCGGCATCGTCTCAATCGACGCCAACGGAAAATTGCTCAGCTACAACCAGGCGGCGGAACAGATCCTCGGCGTAGGGTGCGATTCGCTCAAGAGCGATTCGGGAGGGGCGTCATCACTCATCTTCCTAGATCCGATCACGATGCATCCGGTTCAACGTTCGGGGTTGCCGATTGCGCGAGCTCTCAAAGGCGAACATGTTCGCAACGAGGAGTATCGAATTCGATATTGCGGACAAGACACGATTGTTTCGATCACCGGCACGCCGTTTTCGATTCAAGGCGACGCCGGAGCAGTGCTATCGTTCATTGACATCACCGAACGCTGGGAGCGTGATTTGAGTCTGCGTCGACTCCGTCAGGGGCTCGATTCAGGATCGGACACGATGATCATCTTTGATAGCTTCGGAACGGTGATCGATCTCAACCGTGCGTGCTGTGAAGCCCTCGGATACAAACGTAGCGAACTGCTCGGGGCGTCGATCGTGGACCTCGATCCGCTCGTCAGCCAGAAGCCATGGAATGAATACTGGACCGAACTGCGTGAGGCCAAGTCGTTCACCAACGAAAGCACCATGACTCGCCGTGACGGGACGTCGTTTCCGATCGAAGCATCAACAAACTACGGCAGTTTCTGTGGTTCCGAGTACGCGTGCCGGATCGCGCGAGACATCAGCGACCGAAAACGTGCCGAGCGAGAACGAGAAGTTCTCGCCAGCGAACTCCAAGACGCTGCACGCCAAGCAGGGATGGCGGAACTCGCGGGCGACGTCTTGCATAACGTCGGTAACGCGCTGAACAGCATCAACGTGTCCACGCAGGCGATCCGTGATCGGATCGAGTCGCCAACGGTCTTGCATTTGGCCAAGGCGTCCGCGGTGATTCGTGAGAATGAACATGAACTCGGCGAGTACTTCACGCGTGACCAACGAGGCAAACGCTTCCCCGCATTTTTGAGTGAACTTTCTGCGTCGGCAACGCGAGACCGCGAGGCCCAGTTGGACGAGATTCGCGAGCTGATGAACAAGGTCGAGCATATCAAGGAAATCGTCGCGAGCCAGAAAACGTTCACTCAACATCGATCGCCCAAGGAACCTGTCGCACCGTCAGCGTTGCTCGATGAAGCGGTGAAGATGAACTTGCCTTCGCTACGCCGACACGGTGTCCAGATCGAGCATGACTATGACTCCATGCCTGATTGTCTGTTGGAAAAGCACTGCGTGATTCAGGTGTTGGTGAATTTGATCAAGAACGCCAAAGAGTCGGTTGTCATCGCGGAGGTTCCCAATCCATGCATTCGTCTTTCGATCCGGCGCGTCAGTGATCACGTTGTCTTCTCCGTCGAAGACAACGGCATCGGTATCGCGGAAGAAAGCTTGATTGAGATCTTCCGGCATGGATTCACCACGAAGGCGACCGGGCATGGATTCGGTCTGCATTCATCGGCAAACGTCGCGCAAGAACTCGGGGGCTCGCTCACTGCAGAGAGTCGAGGCCCGCGCCACGGTGCGACGTTCGCGCTAAGCGTGCCGGCATTGGAGATCGCCCCGTGCATGTCATGAGCCAAATTTCCCGCGGCCCCGACGGGACTCGGCAGTTCGCTGCCTCAAACATCGTTCGCGTTGATCTGCCTAGGTAACGCAAGCACTGAAACCCATCTTCGTTGTGAAAACGTTTCGCAGGAATAGTTTGATATGAAATCAGAAACGGACAAGCCGAGAATTCTCATCATCGATGACAACCCATCGATCCATGAGGACTTTCGCAAGATTCTTACTGTCGACCGTGAAACGCAGAGCCTCGCGGACGCTGCCAACGCGTTCTTTGGCGATGACGAGGGTGGCAGCAATGACATCGAAGGCGGACCGCCTTTGGAAGTGGAACTCGATTCAGCATACCAAGGACAGGAAGGGTATCAAAAAGTTCTGTCCGCGATGATGGAAGGGCGTCCCTATACGTTGGCGTTTTGCGATATTCGTATGCCTCCCGGATGGGATGGGTTGACGACGATCGAACACCTTTGGCAGGCAGACCCCAACCTGCAGGTCGTGATCTGCAGCGCGTATTCGGATAACACGTGGGCAGACATTTCGCGGCGGCTCGGTCGTTCGGACCGGTTGTTGATCCTGAAGAAGCCTTTCGACAACGCCGAAGTGATGCAGCTCGCGGTCGCGTTGATTGAAAAACGCCGGTTGATCAATGCCGCGTCGGTGAAGCAGGTTGAACTCGAAGCGATGGTTCAGGAGCGAACGCAACAACTCGAACAACGCGATCAAGCGTTGAGGCAAAAGCAGAAACTCGAGTCGATCGGATCGCTCGCCGGTGGTGTTGCCCACGAGTTCAACAATCTGTTGCAAGCGATCGGTGGCTACACGTCCTTCGCAATGGAGGAGATTGACCCTGAAGGACAGGCGTACAACGACCTAACGCATGTGGTTGAAGCGACGTCGCGAGCGTCTGAGATTACCGGACAACTGTTGAGTTTCAGTCGTAAGCAAACACCCAAAAGACGCTTTGTGTTGCTCAAGAGGTTCTTGATTCGGCGATGATGCTGGTGAAGCCATTGCTGTCGTCATCGATCGAACTGGATATTTACTCGGACGACGATGAAAGCACGGTTTTCGTGGACGAGAATCTCGTCTCGCAGGCGTTGATGAACCTTTGCATCAACGCGCGAGACGCGATGAACGACTCCGGGAAGTTGTCCATTCGGCTTGCCTCGAAGACGGTGGAGATTGACGAACTGCAGTCGTGCAGAGACGTGTGCGAGTTGCAGCCGGGCAACTACGTTGTCATTTCGGTCGAAGACGAAGGTTGCGGCATGTCGGACGACGTTGCCGATCGTGTTTTTGAGCCGTTTTACTCGACCAAAGAGGTTGGTCACGGAACGGGGCTCGGTCTATCGATGGTCTTCGGCGCCGCGGAAGAACATGGTGGTTGTGTTCGCGTGAAGAGCAAACTCGGCGAAGGCTCCACCTTTGAACTGTATCTGCCGGTCGCATCGAACGAGGTCGAGAGTGACGAAGGTGTCGACGAGGTCGAGGACGCGCCGATCACCGGAGGAGACGAAACGGTGCTAGTCGCCGAAGATGACGCGAGCGTCCGTGACATCACGATTCGATCGCTCGAAAGTGCCGGCTACAACGTCGTCGCTGCAGTCGACGGTCAGGACGCGATCACAAAGATCGATCAAAACCTCAACGCCATCCAGTTCGCACTGATCGACGTTGTGATGCCGTATAAAAACGGCCGCGAGGTTGCGGAACACTTGGCAAAGGTACGCCCTGACATGCAGGTGTTGTTCTGCAGCGGATACGACGTGCAGTCAAACACGTCGACGTGGGAGAAGACGTCGCCAAAGTTGCAGGTTCTATCGAAACCGATCGATCCTTCGTCGTTGTTAAGAACGATTCGTGAAATGTTGGATTCCAACACGGGTCAATTGATCGCGTAAGCGTTCCGTTTTGACTCTCCATATTGTTGTCTGTTTTCTTTTGTTTCTGCTAATAAACCATGTCTGATTCTGCCGTTACCGCACTCGTTGTTGATGATGAGCCATTGGTTCGGAACCTGACCATTCGCGCGTTGACGCGAGAGGGGTTCTGTTGTGATTCCGCCGCCGACGGCAAAGAAGCCGCGAAACTCGCGCAATCGGGGGGATACGATGTGGTCGTTACCGACCTTCGAATGCCGAACCAAAACGGTCATGCTCTCGCGGTAGAGCTGATGGAATTGGCGAGCCCGCCCGCGGTCGTTGTTTTGACCGGGGTTACCGAACCACGTTTGGCGAAAGATCTCATCAGCCGTGGAATCGATGATATTGTCTATAAGCCGATCGACTATTCGGTTCTGAGCATGAAGGTTCGGGCGATCGCGGATCGAAGGGCCCGCGAAAGGTCGCTCGCGAAGGAACCTGCGTCGCAACCAGATGCGACTTCCGCGACACCGGCGAGCGACGCGGGAGTCAACGGGGCAAACGACATTGCAAACGACGGGGGGGCCGAATCTCCAATCACGCAGCAGGATGTTGCGGACGATTTTAAATCGGGCAAAGTGGTCGTGCCGGTTTGCGACACGTCGCTGAACGTCTATCGGATGAGCGGTTCGGATGAAGTCGACACGAAAGCCTTGGCGGAATCGATTGCGAAGAATGACGACCTGACGCAGGAGATCATCGGCATGGCAAAGAGCCCGTTCTACAACGAGAGCGGTGTGCCGATCGCTGATCTTCCACGTGCGGTGGTGCAATTGGGTCAGAAGCGGGTCGGCCGTTTGGCACTCGCCGCGACCGCTCAGGCGGCGTTGCTCAGTGACCAACCTTCCCCGCTCAACCTTGGACTGATTTGGGCGCGAGGCGTCGCCGCCGGGTTGGCGATTGAACTGATGATCGAACAAGGCGGGCACGAAAAGATTGCCGATGGGTTGGTGTTGTGCGCCGCGATGCAAGATGCGTCTCGAGTCGCCTTGGCGAGGCTCTATCCCGACCGATACAAAGAACTGATCGACGAATGTCTCGAAACGAATCAATCGTTGAGGGATCGCGAGCGGGCGGTGTTCGGAATGGATGCGAGAGAAATTCATTCATTGTCGATGGACGCGTTTGGCATCAACCGAGCGGAAATCGACGTTCTCGTTCACTTGCATGACTCCGATGAGGAGTTGGCTCAATTGCCTGAGTTCATGCAAACACGTGTGAAGTTGGTGCGTTTGGCGGGGATCGTGGCTCAGGCCGTGATCGGTATTTGGGAACCGTGGGACGATATCCGTCTGCCGAGTCGTGGTGCCGCCGATGAGTTGGAGCTTTGGTCGATCGACTCGATCATCGAACAAACTCGAGAGAACAGTGATGGGATCAACTTCTCGCCGACGGTTGAGAGCCAATTGCCGGTGAAGGCCAACGCGACCGGGGTGTTGAGCTACTGCGCGAGTGTGTCGGATTCGTTCGACTTCCTGGAAGCGATCGTGCGATCACTGCGTGCCGATATGGAACGTTGCTTCAATCCGATGAGCGCGAAAGGTGACGTCCTGGTGAACTTCCTCGGCGTGCGAAGCCCTGAGGCGGAAAAGATGGTCAAGGCCGCGACGGACGCCAACGTGGTCGTCGCCATCGAAAGCGTTGACGCGAAGTTCTATCAATCGCTTCCGCAAACGATCGCTCTACCGATGAGCTACGGTGCGATCCACGCAACGATCGGTTGATCCGGCGCAGGTCGATCCGCTACTCGGCGAGATTGGGAGCGAATCGTTCGGCTCAGTCGCATTGCAACTGGCGAAACTCAGCGATGACGTCTTCCTTGGAGAAGAATTTTGGCTGGTCGTGCGACTCGATGCTCTTGGTCATCTGGACGATCTTGGAATTGCGAGGAGCGTCGGTACCGCTTTCTTTGGCCAATCGAACCATCTCGCCGTTGACATAGTCGATCTCGGTCGGTCGTCGCCGCATGAGATCCTGGTAGACGGAAAACACGATGCCGGGCAGGCTTAGTGGTCCCCGCAACGTTGCGCTGGCGAGCGTGTTGGCGGTCGGGAGATTGAGGGCTCGGAGGAAGTTACGAAAGCGATAGACGTCCGACATGCCACTCACCCGCTCGAGCAAGATTCCGGCGGACTGCAGCACATGCAGTCCTTCGGTCAGAAGTGGCAGAGCGACCTCGTTTCGCCACGTTCGGGTCATGATCCCGTCACGCAGCAGGTCCGTCGACGACACGACCGACGCATACCCCATCGTGTTGAACAGCAGTTTGTTGTACTGAATGCCGAGGATGGATTCGGAAACTTCGATCGGTAGTCCCGAGGCCGCGAGGGTCCGATGTGCCAAGTCAACGGTCGTGGTGGCGACCTGCTTACTCGTCGGACCGATGACGCTGATTCCGCCTCGGTTGCACTGAACGACGCCGGGTTCGATCAACGCCATGTTCGTGGATGTCATGCCGGCGACGACGCGGTCGGGATGGAGATGCCGCGTGAGCAAGTGTTGGTTGATCCCATTTTGGAGGGAAACGACAACAGCGTCTCCTATCGCCTGAGCGTATTGTTTCGCGACCTGGTCGGTGTCTTGAGTTTTTACCGTGAAGATCACGACGTCCGAATCGACGACCGCATCGGGGGAGGACGCCGCGATGATCGGCACGAGACGGTGTCCCCATTTTCCTCGCAGTTCGACCGCGCGACGGTCTTGCATCACGCGTAGATGTTTGCCCCTCGCGATCAGGACAACTTCCGTTGACGGGTGGTGGTGTTTGATCAGCCCACCGAACATGGCGCCGATGGCGCCCGCGCCGATCACGCTGATTTTCTTTGGAAACATTGAGGTCGTTGGCAAAGAGATGAAAGCGGTGTGTGGCGATTCGATTGGAAGGTGCGTCGCAGATTCGAGCGAGATGGCTCAGGCTCGACGCCGTTTCGAAACTAGGCAAGATGAGCATGTTAGTGTGAGAGCGATTTTTCAAAAAGGGTGTCATTTTCGCTGTGCTGTTGGGGGGGAGGGGCCCTCTCGCGTAGGTGTTGGCGGTGTATGTGAACGGGGAGCAATCTGTGTTTGGATGGAAAGATGATGTGTGCTTGCGTGGAAATGAGGCCGGGCTAGAGTGTTTGAGAAACAGGCGGAGGCGTAGCCTGTCATTGTCGCTTGTCATGATCTTTCGTCATTGCCGCTAGTGGTGCGTCACGACCAAGAATGAGGGTTCAAGGGCGTAGCGAGAGTCGCCAAGACTTTTGGTGATTCACGAGCACTCCCGAAAGTCTTGGCGGGCTTTTGATTTATTCGTTTAACGGCAATACCGTTCAATTTTCGTTTAACCCGTGCCCGAAGGGTAGGTTGTGTTCCGTCAAGCGTCGCCTACGGCTACCGGTTAAACGAAAACAGGTTGACTCTTGATTAAATCGACAAACCGTTGGCGAGTTTCGTTTCCCTAAAACTAGGTGTTGACGCACCACTAGGCAGCGAAGGACTCCGGTGTTGGAGTTGTGATTGCATCGCCAACGCGGCGCTTGATTGAGCGGCCGCGTCGCCTGAAAGTCGAACCAGCCCTTTCCCAACGGAGTTGCAGTGCGAATTTTGCTTTCGGAAGGATCGAGCAGTTCGGCGCGGCAAGTGATCTATGGTCTCGCGAAACCGTACCGTTTGGATTTGATGGATCCGTCGCCATGGTGTCAGTGTCGGTTTTCGACTCGGGTGCGGCGGCGAATCGAGTGCCCGCCGATTTCCGAGGACCCGTACGGCTACGCACGCAGCACACTCGAGGCGATCGCGAAGTACAAGTACGACGTCTTGTTCCCGACGCACGAGCAGGTCTATCTCTTCTCTAAGTTTCGCGAGTATTTCCGGCGACATGTCGGCTTGGCTGTGCCGGCGTTCGATGCGATTGAACGTGTGCAGAGCAAAGCGAACTTTGTCGCGTTGATGAATGAAATCGGATTGCCGGTTCCCGAAAGCCGTATCGCGAAAACTCGGGAAGAGATTGGTCAGCAGCCTCTGTTCCCGTGCTATATCAAGCTTGCTCACAGTACCGCGAGTCTCGGTGTGGAGAAGGTCACCAACCGAGAGGAGTTGAGCGGGGCGATTGATCGTTTCGAATCCGCGGGGGCGTGGAAGTCCGGTGAGCCGGTTGTGCTGCAGAGTCCCGGCATCGGCATCCAGTCAGCGGCGACCGGGGTTTTCCAAGAAGGCCGCCTGGTCGGTTTCGCGTGTTCGGAAATCCTGAGGACCGGGATTGGTGGTGGGCCGGCATTGCGGGTGAGCGCCTCTCACCCGGTCGTCCGTGAACACTTGGCGGTGCTCGGACGTGAACTCCATTGGCACGGACCGATTTCAATCGAGTACTTCTACGATACCGATCGCCATGCTCCGCAGTACATCGAGATCAATCCACGCATCGGTGAAACGCTGAACTTCGAAATCTCCGGTGTACCGGTTTGTGACGCCGTGGCTCGGATTGCGGCCGGAGAAAGGGTAGAGGATTTGCCCGAGGCACGTCCCGGCGTGGTGTCCCACAACGGGTTTATCGTGATGATCGCCGATGCGTACAACGGCGCGACTCGGCGAGATCTCATCAAGCGATTGTGGGATCAACTGCGTGGTCGCGGCGTGTTTGGTGGATACGACAGTGAACTGACGAGACCGCGTGAGGATCCTTTGAGTTTGGTTCCCGCCATCGCGGTCATCCTGAGGCTGCTCGTTGCTCCGCGTTCGGCGAAGGAATTGGCCTACAGCACCGTGGACAATTATTCTTTGCCCCATCGAGCAGCCACCATCATTGATGAGATGCACGCGGATGCGTTCGAGGGTTTGAGTTTCGGATGACGTGAACGCGAATCGTGTGCGAAAACGTTGAGCAAAGACCGTGCGTGAATGTTCTCGCTGGCCTGCCATTGGCGTCGTGGCGCGTGCGTGGGATGATCGCGGTGGTTTTCCCTTGCTGCCACGAACTTGTCAACATTTGCAGATACCAACCAGTATGAACCGTTTACCGCAACGTCGGCTTGGAGCATCGGAAGCATTCTTTGCGGGGGCGCAGAGTGTGTTTGGTGCGCTGACGGTGGGTGCGGCGTGTCGTTTGAATGGCACGCTGGATGCCGAGTTGCTCGCGGATTGCTATCGCGAGATCTATGCCAGTGATCCGCACATGTCTGGTGAAATCCGATCGCCCGGTGGGAAGCGTCCGATCTACGTTGCGACGTTGAATCGGGACGCCGATGTTCCGATTGAATCGCGGCGAGATGACCAGCATTGGAAGGACGCTCTGCGGCAACAGATGAACACACCGTTTCTTCAGGATGAGTCGAGCGATGGTGAGCAAGTTTGTCGCGAGCTTTGTCGCTTCCAAATTCTTCGCGGCGACACCCACCACGAGCTTATCTTTGGTGTCCACCATGCCTCATTGGATGGTCGGCGGCTTCTTGTTCTCGTCGAAACTTTGTTGGACCTTTACCGACGCCGGCAACTAGGCGAAACCGTTTTAATCGACCCGCAGGATTTCTCGCAAACGCTCGAGGAACGCTATGGAATCGTTCAGCGGTTACGGGCGACGGCGCGGTTGGTGACGGATGCGGTCGGTGATGCGTTTCAATCGATCGGAAAGAAGGAGTTGTTTCCCATTGGTGAGGTGCAGTCTGACTATGCGTCGTCGGTGGCGTTTCTCAGCCTCACTGCGGCGGAAACGTCGCGTTTGATCGGGAAGTGCAAACAAGAGCAAACGACTGTGAACGCTGCTTTGGCGTCGGCGGCAATGCGAGCGTACGTGAATATTACCGGTGCCAGTGACAACGTTTCTATGCAAACCACCATGGACAGCGTGGATCCCCCGGTGCAGAAGAATGGCAACCGTCCTGATGCAATGCCCGAGAGCCGGATGGGGACGTTTTCGTTCTCTCAGACAGAATGGTTCCGGCCCCGTGATCGAGACCTATGGGACCTAGCGAGAACGTATCGGGCGAGATTGCTCAAGCGTCATTCGACCAACACGGTTCCGCCGCTGGGATATCACTCCATCGCGATGGGCTACCTGCGGAGCAACACCCGGGACGGGAAGTTCGCGTCGGTGGCCGACGTGTGTTTGTCCAACCTCGGCCGGGCATCGATCGAAACCCAGTACAACGACTTGGTTGCCGAAGAACTCTTTTTCGCATCGTCGCAGCCTCGTTTGGGAGGCAACGTGGTGATCAATGCGGCAACGCTGCGGGATTCGTTGTCGATGACGTGCGTGACCCCGCCCCATGTACCCGCAGAGTTAGGCGGTCAGTTGCTGGGGGAAATTCACGCGGCTCTGGTTGGGTAGCGAGAGTCGGCGGACGAGTCGCGTCCGGAGTTTTTGAAACTTGACGTGTCTGGCTTTCGTAGCTGGATTCGCCAGAATTCAGTTTGTGGATTGTAGGCCGGACCAAGCGTAGCGACGTTCCGGCATTCACACGCTCGCCGGATGGGCCTCGCAATGCCTCCTTCATCCGGCCTACTTTGGGTCGTCAAGCGACTGGCCGTGTTTGGTCTTAGCAGCTGGGTTCGCCAGCATTCAGACTGCCGAAGTCTAGCGACATCGGCTACGTCATTCTCATTAACGCTCCAGCCGTCGCGTCTACTAACCGTCGACGCAGGTTTCGAGAAAGCGAGCGAGTCGGTGGAAGTCGCTGTTTTGCTCGATGAAGCGAACTTTGGTGACCAACGTTTGCGGGTCGACGAGTTCTTCGAAGGGGACGAAGTGCAGGTCGAATTGACCGGACGAGGACACCATCACGCCGTTAAGTTTTTCCTCAACGAGAGCACGGTAGGCACCGACGCCGAGCTGCGACCCGAGGATCACGTCATATGCGTGAGGGGGAGCACAGCGGGCTTCGTAACCGAGTTGCAGCCCGTTGACTTTGCGTGTCCGTCCGGTGCGTTCGGCGTAACGTTCGGCGAGCAAACGTGACATCAAGGCGGACAGGTTGATCAACGAGATGTTGATGTGCCCGTGATCGTCGCGGGTGATGCCTTCGAGGTATTTCGACGGCAGATACTCCGCCATCCCTTCGGCGATCACGATCGTGCCGTACGGTCGGCCTTCGCGTTCGCGGGCGAGCATCATGTCGACCATGCGGTCGATCACGCGTTCGAGAGCCATGACTTTACGGGTGGCGCCGGTTTCCGTGTTGACGACCTCTTCGTCCGCGAGGGCACCCGTGATGTCTTCAACGCTGAGCACCATGCTGGCTTCGCCAGCGATCGCGGCACCGTATGCCAACCATCCGGCGCTGCGTCCCATCGCTTCGCAGAGGAAGTAGGCACGGCCGGCGGCGGCGTCAAAGTTCAGGTTGCGGATTTCTTCGGCGAGCGTTTCGACGGCGGTGAAGAATCCGAACGTGAAGTCTATTCCCGAGTAGTCGTTGTCAATCGTTTTGGGAAGGTGAACGACGGGGAAACGTCGCGCGTCGCCAGGCAAATTGTCCTGGAACATCTTCAGTTTGTTGGCGGTCTTCAGCGTGTCATCACCACCGATCGAGATCAACGCGTCGACCTCGAGCGAGCACAAACCTTCATAAACTCTTCGCAACGGAGCGACGAGTTCGGCATCTTTCAGGTGTTCTGGGCTGCTGACGTGTTTGCCGGGGTTGGTCCGTGCCGTTCCGATCATGATCCCGCGGCTGCTGCGGGCGTTGATCAAATTATCATGGGTGAACCTAATGTAGTCTTCACCTTCGGTCAGCGGTCCGGCGGCGGTGTACTCGGCCAAGCGGCTGTAACCGTGTTTGATCCCGAATACTTGCGCGCCTTCTTCGAGAAACGAAAACGCTGCCGTGCTGATAACCGCGTTGGCAGCAGGAGCGGGACCGCCAGCGAACAGAATGGCAACGCGTTTAATATCGAGATTATGATGAGCCAGATCGGGCACGGCTTCACTTGAAGGTTGGAGGTTGATTGATAGTGTGATTTCTTCGCGTCTCAGATTCTAAGCATTTATGGACGCACGCCAAGATATCCGATTTGTTCCGTCACCGTGGGGGTCCGCCGATACGCGGTTTATAAATTTCGCAGATACTCGATGCTCTGCATGATCTCATGCGGCGCGGTCTCGGGGGCCATGCCTGAACGCCCGACAACGAACGGCCCGCGGTAGGGGATATCCTCGAGTTGTCCGAGCAGCGACGGGAAATCGGCGGTCCCTTGGCCGACCGGCACCGCGATGCCGCGACCGGCGGAAAGGTCGAGCACGCCGTCGACCGCGTTGACGATTCGAATCCGATCCTTCAGTGCGGCAACCGCATCGGGGACGCTGTGCCGGTTGATGATTAGTTGGCCCGGGTTGAGTGCGACTGCGATATAGGCTTCCGAACTCATGTCGATCAGGCGAGCGAGGTGCTCGCCCGGTTCGGTCCCGGTTTCGGCCGCGAAAAACGCTCCGGTTCGAGCCCCGAATCGCCCCAGGTCGTCGAGAACCTCTCGCAGGGTGTTCCAACGCGGGTCGACGGTTTCCGGTTCTGACGACGCGTCCGGCGGCGTTCCGGTGGCCCACGCCAGTGCTTCGCTGAGGCTGAGTCCCTCCGGCGGGAGCCCCCCGATGGCGAGACCCGATGCGGACGAACCCGATCCGGAACGACTCGAATCGTTTGACGCCGACGACGGAGGCCGCGGGACGGGGCCGATTTGATTGACCACGAGAGGGGCGCCGAGCCGGTAAGCGGCCCGCATCGCCGCCTTCGTCGCCTCGATTCGGCGGTCGAGATTTTCCAGATGATCGAACCCGTGACGCGTCGGAAACCGAATCGATGCGATCCGCAAATTCAGATCATCCAGAATTTTCCGCAAGGTTCGCACAGCCGTATCCGATAACTCAGATACGTTCAAAACCCTTCTTCCGCAAAGTTCGACGCTGGTCGCGCCCGAGGCTGCAACCCAACTTAAAACACGACGCAATGATGCCGCCGAAGGATTGACGTTTCCGAGCGAATCCAGCCGAACGGCGATTTTGATTTCAGCCAACTCTGTCGCCTCTTTTCGTTAAAACTACTGTCTCCCTCATCGTTTCCGTCTTCCCATGATCGCAGTTGCCGCAAAAGACCGTCGTCGGCGCGTCCGGGAGATCCCGGGCGGGCATGCGGTTTTGTCTCACTGGACGTCGGCGGGAACGGCGCGAGGGGTTGTTTGGGGGGTGGTGTTGCTATTCGTGGCGGCTCATGGAGACGCCTCTCCGGGCAACGGCGGGGCTGTGCACGCGCAGCCGCCGACAGCTTACGCGAGAGCCGACAAAGGCACCAGCGAGGCGAACATCGACCCGCGGTCGCAAAACACCTCGTCTCAAAACGACTCGTCCAAACGCACGCCCCGCGGAGTCGAACGTGGTCACTCGTCAGAAACCTCCGTGGCATCGGCCGGTGGGGTGATCGAGCACATCGGTCCGGCGGGATTGAAGACCTATCGTTGGGATTTCTCGCGTTCGGGCGACGCGGATTTCGATAAATGGCCAGATCTTTTCACACGCCATGTCGAAACCGGTTTTCCGGAATACGTTCGCATCCTGATCACGCCTCGCGAGAAAGAACTCGAGGCGAATGTGTTGGCGCTCGACACAGCGTTGCTGCTGCGATGGCCTCAAATTCGCCGGTCGCTGAAGTGGATTCCACAGTCGGAACGTTTGCCGCCGTTGCCACCATCGCTCGCGGACTTTCTCGTCGACCGTTGTTTGACCGTGCGGCTCGATGGCGGCCAGGCCCGCGTGGTCTCGCCCCCTTTGCCGACCAGCCGCCGGTACCAGTATCGTTTTAGCGTCGACGTCTTCACCCAGAACCTCGTCCACGATTCGGTGTACGCGCAGGTCATTTTCTATGACGGCGAAGGCAATGAACTCAAACGGGAAGCGACCCCGGCGATCACCAAGACGACTCGCTGGCGATCGCTGGTCATTGAGGCGTTGACTCCGCCGCGTGGTGCTCGCGAAATGAGGGTGGCGTTGAACGTGATGGGCGCCGCCGACGGGTTGCAAGACATTCGCGGCGTGGTGTCGTTCGACAACATCACGTTCCGCCAATTCCCGCAAATGAAGGTCACCACCGACCAACCGTTTGGTGTTTATCGCCGGGGCGAGCGAGTGACTGCGACGACCCAGTTGATGGGGTTGCCTAGCGAGCCGACTCGGGTGCGTTTGCGGTTGCTCGACCACGATGAAAACGAACTGAGGTCGGCGAGTCGTGAATTGGAAATCGTCGACTTTGAACAAGTCAGTGCACTGGAGGCGAGCGGACCCGTACCAGCGCTCGTGGATGAGCCGGTTTCTGGCGATGACGCCGGACTGGTCCAGTCAACCAATCCGGACGCGAGAGGAGCGGACCAAGATTCATTGTGGTTCGATTGGGCTCTCGAAAATTTGCCCCCCGGGTATTACATCATCGATGCCTCGATGGAAAATGAACGCGGGGCGTCGCTGTCGAACCGATCGACGTTTGTGGTGGTCGACCGTTTGACGGACGATCCTCGCGAGTGGGCACCGCCGTCACCCCGCGAGCAGGCTGACCAGTCGCGGCAGTCGGCGATGTCGGTATTCGCGAGCCAGCCGACTGAGATCGAACCGTTGCCTTTCGGATGGACGTTGCCGCAGGAATTGGTTCATCGGTATCACCGCAAGGAAGTGTCGGGAAAGATCGTCTCGCAGTGGCTTAGTAACGTCGGGGTGGGTTGGGCGAAGTTGCCGATTTGGTTTCCGCCGGGGGAAGCGACGACCGCGGACACGGCTGCAACGCTCGCGTCGCGGCTGCGTGATGTGGGCATCAATCCGGTCGGTCTGTTGGATCGTCCGCGCGCCGATCAGGTTGAACTGTATCGGGTGCGGGAACGAGGTGAGGCACGCGTCGCCGACTTTTTGAATGACCCCGTGATGTGGCGTCCGCAACTCGACGCGGTGATGAATCGGATGACGTTCCGCATCCGAATGTGGCAACTCGGCGACGAAACCGACAACAGCTTTCAAGAGTTGCCCGACCTGCGTGAGAAGATCGAAAGCATTGCGGACGGATTGCAGGGCTTCGGTCAGCCGTTGGAGATTGTCATCCCGTGGGCGTGGATGGATGACGTCCCAGAGATTGGCGGTGACTCGTGGAAAGGCGTGATTCGGCACCTCGATCAACCGCTGACGTCGGACGAACTCGATGCCATGTTGGATCTCGAGGAAGGTGGCTTTAACGGATCCGTAGGCCCGGCGTCCCGTAGCGGGACGACACAACGACAACTCACCGGTCTCGTTCGAGGCGGAGAGAACCCGATCGTCTCGTCGGCACCTGTGGCTCGTCGCAACCGCGGCGATACATGGTTGACGATCGATCCACTACCGGCGCAACGATACGACCGCGACTCGCGGATCACTGATCTCGTCCTGCGAATGGCGACCGTGCGGGGACACAAGGTCGAGGCGGCATTCGTACGGCGTCCGATGGCACCGGAGGCCACGTTAGTGAAGCCAGATTGGCATCCCGATGATCTATTGCTGCCGTGGCGAACGACGAGCCTTCTGCTCGGGAGGGCACGCAACATCGGTTCGCTGCAGATGCGTGGCGGTTCGCACAATATCGTCTTTCGCAGTTCGCACTCCTCGGTGATTTTGATTTGGAGCGATACCCCGCGAACCGAACGGCTGTTCCTTGGTGACAATGTCTACGAGGTCGACGTGTGGGGGCGACGTCGAGAACTGCAAAAAGCATTGTGGACGGACAAGTGATTCACCGCGTGGACGTTGGCCGGGTGCCGAAGTTTCTCGTCGGGATCGACCCGGCGCTGGCGGAGTTCCGAATGTCCGTCGACATCGACAAGAAGCGAATCGATGCCCTTTTGGGGCGCGAACAAACGGTCGGCGTTCGATATGAAAACCCGATCGGTCAATCCTTGATGGGAACGATTACGATCGCACCT
>NZ_ANOH01000445.1 GCF_000346505.1 Aporhodopirellula sallentina SM41 | reverse complement strand
GATCGCCGGCAATATCGCCTATGATAGCTGCTGGCTCCCTACTCAATCGTCCTTCCTTTCGAAACGTTGTCTCATCACGCCTTCGACTCGTGATGAGGCAACGCTCTTCTTGCTTTTTCATCGTCAACCGTTTCGCGTCTACGGCGATGACTCATTGACGCGCAACGTCTGCAGATAACATCTCGGCGGTGCGTCGATTCCGATTAACGCGCGAAACGGCGGCGTCTCACCTACCTGAATCAGATCACTTCTATCCGATGAAACTCCCCTCTCTCTGCGCGCTGCTTCTTACCCTTTGCATTTCTACGCCTAACCTGACAGCAGCACGTCCTCTCGCACTCGTCCCGTATCCGACACAGCTATCAATCGAAACCGGAAAGACACTGACTCTTCCCGGTGAACTGACTGTTCGCATTCCCGACAACCCGAGTTGGGTGGAGCACGTTGAAGTCACCGGGACGTTGATAGAACGAATCAGCCAAGGAGAGCATCAGCTACGGTTGTCGGATTCACCGGACGCGTTGTTGCAAATCACAAAAGACGACTCGCTCGCTCCGGAATCGTACACACTGCACATTGACGAAACACGGTTGCTGCTGAAAGCCTCTAGCCTAAAAGGCCTGGCCCACGGCACCGCAACAATCATGCAGCTACTCGGCGATTCCGAACACTCTCAACTGCCATGCCTCGAAATAGATGACGCCCCGCGCACGTCGTATCGCAACTTCATGATCGACATGGGACGCAACCCGCACAGCGTTGCGTTGCTGAAAGAAACCATCGACCTGCTGTGGTTCTACAAAGTCGACTCAGCTCAACTGCACCTTACCGACGATCAAAGAATCGCATTTCCATCGACCGCGTTCCCAAATCTTTGGGACGGTCTGATCACGTTGGATGAGTTTCGCGAACTCGAAGCCTACGCGGTAACACGTGGTGTCACGTTGATCCCTGAACTCGAGGTTCCCGGTCACTCGTCGATGCTCCTCAAACACTATCCCGACGTGTTCGGCAAAAACGGCACCGAGTTAGCGAGTAGCCCGAAAGCGTTGAAAGGCATCAAAACACTACTCGATGAAATGATGGATGTGTTTCCTTCAACACCCTACATCCATGTCGGTGGTGATGAAGCGTTTGGCGTTCCCGAAGAATACCAACGAGACCTCATCAACACGCTTCACGAATATCTCAAGAGCAAAGGAAAACAAACTCTCGTTTGGGAAGGGCCTCGACCAGGGAAAGGGGCCAACAAAGTCAACACAGAGGTCATTCATCTCAATTGGCGAACAATCAATTACCCAGCCGACCAAATGCTGAAAGACGGCTATCGGGTTGTGAATGCATCGTGGGATCCGCTGTACCTAGTCGATCACTACCCACGCACCAACTTTACGATGACATCCCCGCAGCACATTTACGAAACGATGTCGTTGACGCGGTTCAAACACGTCAATCCCGGAATTCCTACCTACTCCAACCCGATCGACGTCCAACCGACTGATCAATTGCTCGGATTCTGCATGCCGTGGTGGGAAGGACGCGAGGAAAATTACTTCGCTCAAATCGTCCCACGCATTATCCCCTTCGCGGAAGTCGCGTGGAACCCCGAGATTTCGCGAGACTATTCCGACTTCGCGTCCCGATCGGCAAAGACCGAATCGGTTCGCCGTGCGGCCCACTATCCCGTCTCAATCACGCCCTCCCAATTGAGCGTCTCAGGCGACAGCGTCTTTCAAAACCAAACACAAGTCACATTGACGTGCAACCTCGCCGTTGCCCCCAAGGACGGGTCACTCCCTGTGGTTCGCTACACATTGGACGGTTCTGAACCTACCACGTCATCAGAACTCTATGTCGGTCCGTTGACGCTCTCGCAATCGTCAACAATACGTGCGGCTGCTTTCCTCGATGATCAACCAATCGGGCATGGATCTCGCAGCAAACTCACGGCGGTGGATCCCACTCGCAATAAGGCATTGGGCAAACCGGTAACCTCGAGTGTTTCATCGGGAAGTCCGTTCTCGGTAGATCGCATCACCGATGGTGGAACCGATAATCTCGATTTCTATCTCGGGTACCCGGCCAGCCCGGAGCCGATCTCAATCACCATTGATTTGGAATCCATCCAAACCGTGAACCGGATTGATGTTGTCGCTTACACGATCAGCGGGTCCTACGAAAAGTACACCGTAGAGTGCTCAACCGATGGGATACACTTCGAAGAAGTCGCCTCGCGCCTGGACAAACCACAGAAACCGGTCTCGCACGTCCAACATGAATTGAGTCCTCGCGATGTCCGTTTCGTTCGCATTCGCACCTACGGAAATCGCGACTATGTCTTCAACTCCTTCTCAAAAATCGTCGAGGTTCTCGTTTACTAGCACCTCAAACGGTTGCTAAAAAAGCGTCCGACTTCGAAGAACGCTGGAGGCGTTTTGGAAATGCACTCGCATTCCGGCGCAGCCTAGTTTTCGGGTAGGTGGTAGTGGATCTTGTTAAAAATCCTGATGCAGCAGGATCTTTAACAAGATCCACTACCCGAAAAGAGAACTGCAATAATCTACTCGACAATCCCAGCACAGCCGTCGGCAAATCTTGCACAACCATTGGCTGCTCCTCTCCCCGCATTCTGTTTGATCGCATGACACTCTCTCTCGTCGACTACTCAATCATTGCGGCGTTTTTTGTGATTTCGACTGTGATCGGAATTGTTGTCAGTCGCCGCGCCGGGAAAAGCTTCACGGAGTACTTCCTGGCGGGCGGGCAAATGAGTTGGTGGATGCTTGGCATCTCGATGGTGGCAACCACCTTTGCGGCCGATACCCCAAACCTGGTTACCAACATCGTTCGCCGAGACGGGGTCAGCGGGAACTGGGTTTGGTGGGCATTCTTGCTGACCGGTTTGCTTACCGTTTTCGTTTACGCGAAACTCTGGAAACGCAGTGGAATTTCGACGGATTTGGAGTTCTACGAACTTCGCTACAGCGGCAAGGCGGCGGGCTTTTTACGTGGCTTCCGGGCGATCTATCTCGGCGTGGTTTTCAATTGCCTCGTGATGGCGAACGTGATTCTCGCAGGGATCAAACTCGGCGGCGTGCTTCTCGGTGCCTCACCTTTGGAAGTTGTTTGTGTGGCAGGAACGGTGACTGTCGTGTACACGCTGTTGGGTGGTTTACGAGGTGTGATCCTGACGGACTGTTTCCAGTTCGTCGTGGCCATGTTCGGTTCCGTTGCGGCGGCCTATGTCGTGTGCAATCTGCCTGAAGTTGGCGGTTTGACGGCGTTACTGAGTCACGAATCGGTCCACGAAAAGATGAATCTACTTCCCGATGCGTCTGACTTCGATGCGTTGGTACCGCTGATGATCGTACCGCTCGCCGTGCAGTGGTGGAGCGGTTGGTACCCGGGGGCGGAACCAGGCGGCGGAGGCTACGTGGCTCAGCGGATGCTCGGGGCGCGAAGCGAACGTGACGCAACAACAGCGACACTGCTGTTCCAGATGACTCACTACGCACTTCGTCCTTGGCCTTGGATCCTTGTGGCGTTAGCGTCCATCGTTGTTTACCCGTCGCTCGAGAGTATTCAAGTGGCGTTTCCGGATATCGATCCATCGATCGTTCAAGACGACCTCGCCTATCCTGCGATGCTGACGTTTCTGCCGAGCGGCCTCTTGGGGCTTGTGATCGCCAGTTTGATCGCCGCGTTCATGTCCACAATCTCCACGCACCTGAACTGGGGTGCGTCCTACATCGCACACGACTTCTATCGTCGGTTCTTCAATCCCGCGGCGACAGACTCTCAATTAGTCAGGACGGGGCGATTGGCAACGGTGGGACTGATGATCCTCGCCAGCGTCGTTGCGTTGACACTCGAGAGCGCAATGGAAGGGTTCGGCATCATCCTGCAAATCGGTGCCGGCACCGGGCTGATTTACATCCTGCGATGGTTCTGGTGGCGGATCAACGCGTTTACCGAAATCACTGGCATGGCAGTTTCGTTCGCGGTCGCAGTCTTCTTCAAATTCGGCTACCACCTCACCGGTTGGCCGGAACTGAACTCGTGGCAACAACTACTCGCGGGCGTAGCAGTGACCAGCGCGGCGTGGATCGCGGCAACGTTCCTCTCGCCCTCGACCGATCGTGAAAAACTGGAGTCGTTCTATCAGAAGATTCGCCCAGGCGGATCAGGCTGGGGTCCGATTCGCAGCGAACTACTCGCGAAAGGCATTCAAATCGAGACGGCTGATTCGATCACGACCGGCTTGGCTGCGATGCTCGCTGCGACCACGCTGGTTTATGCCGCACTCTTCAGCACCGGCTATTTTCTCTATCAGTGGTGGGGCTACTTCGCAGCCAGCACTGCCGTTGGGTTGGTTTCACTGGTGTGTCTGGTGAGAACATGGCCGAGCCTGAACTTCAGTGGCCGAGACTCATCATCAGATCACCGGGCAGATTGAAAGTGCGTTGAGATCAAGCAGCGAATTGCCAGAATCACCTGCGATCCTTTTCGCATTGGCACTGTAGCGGGCCACTCGGTTGCGTCCATCATGTTTCGCTTCCAACAAAGCATGATCCGCCGCGTCAATGAGATGCTCGACTGTCTTTGTCTCGCCACACCGGTGAGCAACACCAAAACTCGCGGTAATCTGAATCGTCCCTTCAGGAATCTGAAACGGACTTTCCGCCAATCGCTGCCGAACTCGATCGGCCCATTGTGCAGCGACATCCTCATCCGCATCCACCAGGATCACGCAAAATTCCTCGCCCCCGTATCGAGCGATACTATCGCCGCAACGCATCTGCGTGGAAATTAGTTTTGCGACTCGTTGCAACACCTTGTCACCGATGACGTGCCCGAATTCATCGTTGACTCGCTTGAAAAAGTCAACGTCGAGAATCACGCACGACAGCGGCGTTTGATTCTCGCATGCCTGCGCCCAATGCTTTTCGAATTCGGAGAGCATCGCGTGTCGGTTTAAAACCCCCGTGAGAGCATCCATCCTCGCCGCTAACTTGAGTTTCTCCACCAAACGTGCGTTTTCGCATTGGATGAGTTTTCGCTGAATCGCGTAGCGGATTGTTCGTTTCAATTCTCGTGGAGTCGTGTCACCTTTGAGGAGATAATCTTGTGCACCAAGATCCAGAGCGTCCAACGCGACCTCATCGTCATCCAATCCGGTCATCATGACGATGGGAAGGTGAGGAAAGCGTTCCTGTATTTTGGTGATTCCCTCGAGTCCGAACGTGTCAGGCAACGACATATCCGACAGAACGATGTCACATTCGAACTCCTCGAGCCACCGCAGGGCCGCATCGAGTGTGTCGCATACGTTCAGTTGAAACGAACCCGAGCACTCACTCAGCATCCGAGAAAACAACAACACATCGGTTTCATCGTTTTCGATGAGAAGAAGTTTCGTCGGTGAAGATGATGTCCCTCTCATGTCTGAAACTCCGGCTCGCTAGTTTCCGAACATGGCTCTGCACTACGACTCGGTGGCAGCGACACGACTCGAAACCAATAGGCACCGAGACTCCGCACCGAATCAATAAACTGCTCCATGTCGACCGGTTTTTGAATGTACGAATTGCATCCAAGGTCATAACTCCGGACGATATCCGTTTCCTGCTGGCTGGTTGTCAACACGACGACGGGGATTCGAGCGAGCCGTTCACACTTCTGCAACTCGCGCAGAACCTCTCGGCCGTTCATCTTGGGCATGTTTAGATCCAGCAGGATCAGGTCCGGTGTCGGCGACAACTCCGGATCAACATACTCGTCGCGACGACGCAGATACCGCATCGCTTCCTCCCCGTCACCGACAATCCGCAAATCCACATCGAGGGATTCATGCCGCAATGCTCGTCGGGTTAACTCTTGATCGCCGGGGTCATCATCGACCAGCAGGATCGTGACGGTCTTGTTGAACAAAGTTGGATACTGTTGCATCGTAGTTTTCCAAAGCAATCGATTAGCCAATCTCGCCTCACCCTATACCTGCACGGCCGACGAAAAATCGTTCGCAAACCCAAGCGGTGCGACCACGACGGGTTTGTCTCCGGACGTTGAGCTGACTGGTGGTGACGCGAGCGGCAGCGAGAAGTAAAAGTGTGTCCCCTTACCCAATTCGGACTCAACCGAAATCTCTCCGCCATGACGTTGAACGGTTCTCTTGCAGATCGACAATCCGATACCGGTGCCCTCGTATTCGCCGCGGTTATGCAACCGTTGGAACGGTTGGAAGATTCGCTCAGCATATTCGCTTTTCATACCAATGCCGTTATCTCGCACACCGAGCAAAACCTGCCCTTCGCCCATGTAACAAGTCAGGTGCACGACAGGAGTTTGCTCCTTGACGAATTTCAACGCGTTGCTGATTAGATTTTGATACAACTGCGTCAACATCACCCGGTCGCCAACGACCACCGGGAGATCGTCTCGCGAAACAACAGCGTCCGATTCCTCGATGGCCAACTGCAACGCGTTGATGGCATCATCAACACATTCGCCAAGATCCACCGGATCATGCTTCATCGCAGCACGTCCCACTCGCGAGAGCTCTAACAACGCTTGAACCAGGTTGCGCATGCGATTCGCGGCATCAACGATAAATTCGAGATCCCTCTGCGCGTCCTCATTGAGTTCACAATCGATATCCTGCTCGAGCAACCGGCTAAAGGAAACCAGCTTTCGCACCGGCTCCTGAAGATCATGACTTGCGATGTAGGTGAACTGATCGAGTTCGTGATTCTGTTCTTCGAGCGTTTTATTGGCGTCAGCTAACTGGTTGCTGGTTTGCTCGATCTCCGCCAAAGCGTTTCGCAGTTCGCGCGTACGACGCTGGACCTCTAATTCGATGCGTGTGTTCGTCGTCTCGAGCGTCGCTTGGTTGCGTGCGTTCAGTGCCATGTCATCGATACTTTGCCGGATCGTAATGATCAAGAAAATGTTCTCAAACAGCATCCATCCCGCGTGTTCAAGAAACCGGAAGGATGCACCGCCAATCACGCCATACACGGACTCCGGCCAAAACCATCCTCGCACCCAATGGTCCATCGCGGCGACAATCGTTGCGGTAGTCAGCACCTTCCAATCACGGTAACAGGCGAGAAACGCCAACGAACCAAACAGGTGAAAGTGTGCCTCGATCCGACCGCCGGAGAGATGAATAAAGAGCGCCCCCATCAGCATTTGACTGACCGCGATAACGTGCCGCGTCAGCGTTCGCCCCGAAGAGCACCAAACCAATACGATCGGCAACGAGGCGATAGCCCCGCCCAGGAAAATCGCCGCCCAAACGTGAAGATGCGTTTCACTTTCCGAACCGGACCACGTGCGTGGTGATATCCATAACGATGCGGCAATACCGGCGATCCACTGCACCGCCATCAAGATGGCAAAGAGGCGATCCGTTCGTCGGTAGATTGCGAGTTGTTGTTTCTCGAGCAGAACCGTTGCCCGCGAGGATTCCTCCGTCGCTGATACTTCGTTTATCGCTGACAGCATTGGGTTTCCTCCACGTTGGTCGAATGCAGCAAGTGGCAACCGTAGACCGGCGTGTTCGTCACGTCGCTCTCACCGTGCCTGATGTGTTTGACGATCGCAGCACGCCCCGCATTGTCTCCTTGATGCCCACGCGAAGAGGTAATCCCTCCCGAGAAACACAAATCGCCGGCGGCGTCATACATCACCACCTGACCGGACGTGGTCGCTCGGAAGCAAGAGGCTTCCATACCTCCTTCATCCAACACCACAATCACACCGGGCATGCGTTCGGCACTTTGCCATAGATCGGATCGTTCCCAACCATCCTCTCCGCAGCAAGCAGTCGGCTTTATAAAGACCGCATAAACCTGAACCTCGCCCTGACACGCGGTCATGAGTCTTTCCAGCTCAGCGATGCTGGCACGGGTGCAAGGACATTTCGGATGCGCGAAAAAAACAAGCGTTGGGCATTCGACAGCCAATGGAAGTTGCGATTCCGATGGCCAGTGTTCCGGTGCACTGACAAACTGCCCCGGCGTGTGTTCGTACCGCCATAGAAGACCGATACCTCCCGCGACCAACGAACTCCAGACGGTTGCGAGAAGAAAAACTGCGCCACCGCATACCAGCGGCGTTCGTCGAAAACTCAACCAGCGCTCGCGCGGCCGATCGACGCGATCCTGTTCACAAATCATGCTTGCCCCTTTCTTCAGATCCGTCTGCCCCAATCATTTACCCCACCACCATTCCTTGGCGGCCAGTTTTACGAGTTCACTCGAACTCATCCGGCAAAAGTAGGGGCGCAATGTCTACACACCGCTCGAAATTCGCATCAAATGACACAAATACCAGTCTACAAGGGGATTTGGGCGTCAACACTTCTTCAATCGTTACAAACCGAACAGACCGGACGAAGGTCTCTCCGCTTCGCTACTGCATGCGCGTTAAAAGCAACGCCCCGTCAGAACAAGGTCGTCACGCGAACTGCTGCTGCATCGTTTCGAGGAATCGCTGCAGTTGGTCGGCCGGCAATTGATTGATGCCCGCCGCTGCCTTGCGACCTCCGCCGGTGGGAAACTGCCGTACCAATTCATCGGCGCCGGTCTTCGTCGCCAACGGAGCCCGCACACTGACGAGATAATCGCCTGATGGCAGTTCGCTGAGCAGTGCATGAGCACGCTCGGGATTGTCGCGAGCCAACTGATTGCTGTAGACACCACTGACTCGCCGAGAAAACGACTCGTTGGGAAACAAGAACGCCGCACAGGAAGCGGTCTCCAACTGCGGGTCGATCGACTGCGCCCGTTTCATGTCACTTTCAAAACCGTCTCGCAGCGTCTCGAAAGTAGTATCCGTCGCGATGAATTCAAACGGATCCGCGTACGGCTGAATCTTTCGGTACAGATCGTCTGGGGCGAAGTACAGATCGTCAAGCGTGCTGCCATAACCGTTGTAGTTGAGCAACGTGCCGAGGCGTTCGAGCTTCGCGAGTTGCGAATCACTTAGCCCCAACGGTTCCGCGGCCGATTTGGCCGCGTCGTGTAGGTTGTCCCCGTAGAGCGCCGTCACCGCCCAAGGAAGAAACTGACCTTCGAGATACCGATTGACCAACAAACCCGTGCAAACATCACCGGCGGTGTCGATTTGAACGGTCAACAATTCCGACTCGGGAATATCGCCGGCAAAATGGTGGTCGAAGTAGGTCACCGGAACATCGGCAGCCAACACTCGTTGCAATTCTTCTCGGTTCTTGTCCAACGAAATATCGAGGACGGTCACCGAATCTCCGGCTTGAACCTGGACGCGTTTCAACAGATTGATGTCTCGCTTCACCCCCGTCACCAACGTGCTCTCTTTGGGGTCGGCAAGTCGCAATTGGTGCAGGGCGCAGATTCCATCCGCATCGCCATTGAAAACGTCGAAGTGAGCCACAAAGGTCTCCGTGAGAATTTGAGAAGCCAGCCTGCAGAGCAGGAAAAGAGGACGCCCAAATTCTAGTAGGAACCAACGAGAACGAAACGGGAGCCGCCAAATTTGCCGCCAATTCGCTCGTTCGAGCCACTCGCAAACGGCATATGACAACCGGCAAACCGATCGCCTACGGGTGTTTGTCGTTCGCGTTGGATCCTCCCACAACTCCGCACGTGGTGGGGTGTCGCCGGCGAATGCCTATTCCGCACCAAGGACCACGACGCTGCTGTGGTCCGATGGCGACGTAACGTAGCTCCCATCGGGGCTAACGGCGAGCGTCTGCACATAGAAGCTTTTCCCGACCGTGTTCTTCTGCACCTTCATTTGACGTTCGCAATCCCAAACGTAAATGACACCGTTTCCACCACTGAAAAGATGCCGGTTGTCGGGTGCAAAAGTCATGCTCCAGTTAATCTCGTTACCCTCGAGCGTGGGAAGTTGTTGCCGTTTCCGAAGATCCCAAAGGTCGATCTTGTACCCGTCGCCGACTGCCAACAATCCGCCGTCCGGTGAAAAACTGGCCGCCTGACCGGACGCGTGCGATCGTCCGACTTGGAGCTCAGAGGTAACAGACGACTGATCGACCGAGAACCACTTCAACGTCTTTCCGTCGGTTGCCATCAACTCGTTACCTGCTGGATTGATCCGCGTCGCTTTCACCTTGCCCGAAAAACCGTCGATCGTCGCGACAATCTCTCCGGATTGAACGTTCCAGTAGCGAGCCACCTTGGCGGCGTCTCCGGACAAGACAAACCTGCCATCGCGAGAGAAGGCCAAACTCGTGATGTCTTTCTCATGAATTGGATACTGCCCCTCCAATTCGAGTTTGCCATTGGCCCCCAATTGATAAACTTCGAACAATCCTTTGTAGCCTCCCAGCAGCATCCGTTGTCCGTCGGGCGTGAAACCGCAAACGCCGATATCACCCATGTGATCCATCCGCCCCGAATCCACCAAGATTTTTCCTGTCTTGAGATCGCAAAGGGAAGCCGACGCGGCTTTGCGACCGATCAACAGAAAGCGGTTCTCGGGCGAGATCGCAACTGACTTTGCCCCCCAACGCAGATCACCGACCGTCGTGACCGGTTGCAGCGATCTCGAATAATCCAAGGAACCCGAACCGATCGCCGAGTCGACGACGTTGTTGAACGGACTGTCATCGACCGAAGCAAGGCCGCGTAGATACTCCTGGTCGGTGTCGCTGAGCTTAGCAACGGGCACTTCAATCGTGCGGCTGTCGTCACGCAGCAAGAAAACCTTCCCACCCTCCTGCTTGACCAACTTGGCGTCGATCTTAAAGCGACCGCTTTTGTCCGACCACTGACGTTTGGGCTCAGGAGTCTTGGAAACCACTGGTGGCGTTGGGGCAGACGTACTAGTAGCCGAAGTACTTGACGAAGACAGCCCCCCCGCCGAAGACATCCCTCCGGAACCGGATCCTTTCGAACGAAGTTTGCTTTCGTAGTCCGACACGTTCGCGGCAAACGCTTCGCGCGCCGTCTCGGTCTCTTGATCCGCCAACGTCCGCTGCCGAATTGCGAGTTTGTTCACGGGGACAAACTCCACTTTCGGGTTCTGTCCATTTCGGACCAACACTCGGACAGACACGTTATCGGAACTGATGAAATAGACGTCTTCCAACTTGCCGTGTTTCTCTCGCAGCAGCGGTGTCCCCTTGAGCAGGCTCATTGCCAAATCGAGCGTCCGCATATCATCATCGAGCACAACGTTTCCGTCGGGCAACGTGCGAATGTCGATCGAAAACTGCGACGGGTCGGATTCCATTTTGCGAAGTGTTTCATTGGAAACGGCAATCCAGTCTTTGCGTTTGACCGTTCGGATCGCCTTCGAATCTTCCGGCAACACACGTGCGAACTGAGACGAAGCGGCTCCCACCACAATCGCAGGCTTCCATTCGCCGATCGAACCGAACAGGATCGGCGCTCCCGGCACTAGCGGTGTCTCATTCGTACCGCGGACATACCCAGCCGGAACGTTCTCGGGGGGCAACTTTGATTTGCGTTGCTTTTCCAACGCCTCGAGTTCCGCATCATTCGGCGGACGCGATTGAACCTTGGTGTTCATCTTTCCGTGCACGACAGAATTCGACACGAGAAACCGTCCTCCGGGCCCGAACTCCGGCGACACGTCGACAACAAAGTAAAACTCAATGCCGAAGTCATCATTGCCATGATTGAGAATCCGGCGGGACCTCGCAAACATGTCTCTCAACCGAATCGTGCCGGTCGCTTCGATCGAGATCGGCATCCCTAAAATACGAGACTCGCCGTGGTCGGTCCGTGCGGCAATTCGTGCGTGACCGGTTCCTTCACGGGTGCGACGATAGTCAAACGCGATCTCATCGCCCGTAATCCCTTTGGTCACACGCATGTTCGACAATTTGTATCGCACCATCCCGTCATGGGCGTCAATCAGGTCTTCTGCTCGCGCAGTTGGGATCGAAAGAAAACAAACACCAACGAACAAAAAAGCGGCAATTCGGCGAACGGTGAGCATCGGGTTCTAATTCCTGTGCCAAAGGAGCGGTGGGGATGAATGAAAACGCACGCATCATCGTAACCGATCACCCCAGGCAAGATTTAAAAATACGTGTGACTTGCGGGATCCGAGGTCGCCCGCGATAACGATGACATGTCGAATGAAACTAACCTCTCCGAACCCGCGATCGAAACACCAGCACCACGCAAACTCGCCTACTCGCTGTTTGCCCTGGCGGCGTTGATGTGGGTGACGCTTTGGTCGATGGGGCGAGTTTGGTGGTGTGAAAAAGGCGATTGGTTGCCGTGGTCATTCGACGTGATGTCAAGCCACAACTCGCAACACCTGTTCGACCCGTACGCGCTTTCACACTTTGAACATGGGCTGGGGCTGTGGTTGCTGCTCAGCCTAATCTTGCCCGCTCGAGTCTCCGCGTACTCGAAAATCATGGCGATCGCCGTGATCGAAGTCGGATGGGAGATCCTCGAAAACACCCCGATGGTGATCCAGCGTTACCGCGAGGCCACAGTATCGCTCGACTATTTCGGGGACAGCATCGCCAACTCGACCTCGGACTATCTGATGTGCCTCGCCGGCATCTGGTTGGCACGCCGGATCGATTGGCGAGCGTGCGTTGGAGTCCTCGTCGCACTCGAAATCATCAGCTTGCTCTGGATCCGAGACAGTCTGCTCATCAACATTATCATGTTGACGTATCCGATTGACGCGATCCGCGAGTGGCAATCGGCGGGCTAGTCACCGCAGCATCGGGGCATCGGGGGCAATTTACCCGCGACGGCTGATGATGATGATCGGCGAATCGGACTCGAGGGCTATCTTTCGTGTAAAGTCACCAAAGAGCTTTTGTCTCGGACCGAGGCGTTGCACGCCGAGAACGATCAGCCCTTTTTCGCCCGCTTGGTTGGTGATGGTGCCGAGAACGTCGTTGCTCGTCACGACCTCCTGTTCACAATCGCTGCCTGAGTTTTCCTCCGCAGTTCGTTTGAGTTCTTTGGCAACCCGTCGACGATCCATCGGCAACATACTCGTCGGCACCACTCGAAGGAATTTAACCTGGCGTTTTTGGTGCCGCGAAAGACTACTGAGCAAACGAGTCAAAAGGTAGTCATGCCCACCACGTCCCCCTACCGGAACGAGGATTCGTTCAGCCTGAGACAATTCCCAATCAGGCGGAGCACGCAACACCACCACGTCCGTCGACAACTCACCAAGGAGTCGTTCGAGAGGGGAGTCGGTACTGTTTTCGGTAATCTCGCTGAGGCCCAACAGCACCGATTCACAGCGGTGCATTTTTGCCACGCGTGCGATCTCCTCGAGGGGCTTCGAAGAAACCGTCGTCAGCGTTTCGCAATGAACTCCTAACCTCACCGCCGCCTGCAGCACGCGAGTCTGCACATGGGTCAAACGATTCAGCGGAGCCGGTTGAGCGACCGGATCCCAGTCGACCGGCGAGACCACGACCGTCTGCACCAAAACTCGACCGACGTACCAGGGAACCAAAGTATCGGCGAGTTCCAACATCGCCACCGCGTTGTTCGGGTTCGCGATCGGAACCAAAACAAGCGGCGTGTTTCCTCGCAATCGAGCCAACTCGGGGTTGGAAGCGAGATTGGAAACATCGGTCAGGCGAGCACGCCTCGCGAAAAGGGTCAGGAACAAGACCCCACCGATACTCAGCCAACCGACCGCGATCGAACCGGCAGCAGGCACCGCGACACCTTGAAAGATCGCCAGACCCACACATGCCATCCCGCCGACGACCGGAACGAACGGATAGAAGGGCGTTCGAAACGGAGGCGGTGAATTCCTACTCCGACGACGTACCAAGATCGCGAGAGCATGTGCGATCGCAAACGTCACGAGAAAAATCAAACTCGACGCAGCACCCGCGGCAGCGACATCCGGCAAAGCAATGATCAGAACGCAGATCAACAACATCGTCACGAACACGGCCACGTACGGTGTTCGCAAACGTTTGCTCGTGTGAGAGATCCACGCGGGCAAAGTATGATCGCGTGACATTGCCAATGCGATTCGCGAGGCCGCAAACAGATTCGCTTGCAGGGCCGTGAACATCGACAGTACCGCGGCAACGATTACCAGCCAATATCCCGCAACTCCTAGGAACTCTTTCGCCGCTACCGCCACGACGGTTTCCGGATCCTCGGCGGCCAGTTCAGTGATCGTCTTCGTCCCGTCGGTCCCGACGACAACCAATACAAACAACAATGGCAGATAGATCGAAAGCGCGATCACCAAAGACAGGATCATCGCGCGGGGAATATTACGGGCGGGCTCTCGCACTTCGCCACCCACCGCCGCAATCAGATCGAATCCCTGCAGAGCGATGAAACTGTATCCCATCGCTTGAACCAATCCGCCGGTTCCCGAAATCAGAAACGGAGTCATCGCGCGTGTGGTGTCGGCAACCGTTTGCCCCGCCAGAGCCCAAAACCCGCCAAACACCAACACCGTGAAAACAACCACCTTGGCAATGTTCACCCAAGGGCCGCCACCACCGCTTCGCATCATCATGACCGAGGCTAGCAAAACGGTTGTGGACAATGCGATCGCCGGCGTCAGTCGGGGATCGTCGAGCCACGCGGGCACCGAACCATCCAACGCGTACAACTCGCGCATCAACAGTCCGGCAAAACTGCCAAAGCCGATCGCATACAGAACCGCGGCGACGATCGAGGCGAACCAGACGACCCAACCCACCGTGAACGCGGACTCAACCGACAGCACCTTCCGAGAGAATAAATAGGTGCCGCCCGACTCGGGAAACTTCGATGACATCTCGGCGAAACTCAACGCCGTCAACATCGCGATCACACCGTTGAGTGCAAACGCCAGGATCGCCCCCGGACCGGTCGTTGCGAACGCCACACCGGCCAACGCCAATATGCCTCCACCCACGATCGCGCCCACACCGACGCCGGTCGCGCCGATCAAACTCAAACTTCGCTCTGTCTGCTGATCCCCGTTCCCGGAATCACTCTCTATGCCGGTAGCGATTGTGAATCTCGCTGCGAAGAGGATTCTTGGCTCGCGAGTTGACGCTGATCGATTTGCCGTTGTCGTTCACGTCGTCGTCGACGTTGATCATCGGTTACCTGATCGGCACACCGTGGGCAGGCCACGCCATGTTCGTATTTCGAATCGGCTTTCATCTCCTCGGTCACCGGCCAACCGCATCCGTGACACAACGAATACTGCCCCGCTTGCAATCGATGATCGACCGAAACGCGGCTGTCAAAAACAAAACACTCACCTCGCCACCGTGACTCTTCCGGCGACACATTCTCGAGATAGTTCAAGATGCCACCTCGCAGGTGATAAACCTCCGAGAAACCGCACTCCTTCAAATAGGCAGTCGACTTCTCGCAACGAATTCCTCCGGTGCAGAACATTGCCACCTTGGGATGTTCTTTCGGGTCGAGGTTCTCTTGAACGTATTCCGGAAATTCGCGAAAGGTATGTGTGTTGGGATTGATCGCGCCCTCGAATGTTCCGATTTCGATTTCGTAATCATTGCGGGTATCGATCAAGACCACATCAGGGTCTTCGATCAACGCGTTCCAATCCTGCGGTTCCACATAGGTACCGACGCTCTGCAGAGGATCGATCCCCTCGACGCCCATCGTCACGATCTCTTTTTTCAACCGCACACGAGCACGACGAAATGGCAACTCGTCGCAACCGGACCATTTCACGTCAGTCAACTCAAACGGTCGATGATTGTCGTGCTCCATTTGACGCAACCAGTCGACAAAGCCACGGAGCTGCGCCGGTCGACCGGAAATGGTTCCGTTGATGCCCTCGGCGGCCAACAACAACGAACCCCGCAGTTCGTGTGCATCCATGCGTTCCTGCAGCGGCGATTGCAGCGTTTCGAAATCCTTCAACGGAGTGAAACGGTACAACGCAGCGACCAACACGAGCGGGTCGTCGGCTGAGATCGCTGGGGAGGTCGCCTGGAGATTCGAAGTGTGGGCAGCCACGGCAAATTGCATGCAAAGCGAGTCAGGAACGGTTCGTTAAGGACAATCGCCAAGTCTACAACCGGACTCGAAAATCGGCAAACCGCTCGCTCAATCTGCGTCAACCGGTCGCCAATTGACCGTGTCGATGACCACGTACCCGTCGGAGTCTTCGTTGGATACCACCACCCTCGCCGGCGAGTCGGCGGTGAAGCGATATCGACCGAGTACACGCAGCGGCGCGTCGTCTTTCGTGTGAGCACGCGTTTGGTCTACGTGGACCTCCGCAATCCCATCGGCATGATGAATTTGCACCAACGCTCGCGTCGATCGATTCGAATGCGGCGGGAATGCGATTCGGACTTCGTACCACCCCGAGTCGGGCAACTCGGTCTCGAAAGACGCGGTCGACTTGTCCTCGCGTCCGTTCCCGTCATGGCGGTATCCGGTTTCAAAATATCCACCCGACGCATGACTCAGTTGCCATGAACCCGCCAAGACGGCCTGATTATCGTCCACGCTCACTCCGGTGAGCGTTTTGGTTTGGTACAGCTTTTTCGCCTTCATTCGCAATTGGATACTTTCGGGAGTTTCCAGAATCTGTCCGTCGGCGAGCAGTCGCTCTTTTACACGGTCATACTCGACGTCTTGCACCGCCATATCACTGTCGATCGCGAGTGCAGCAATCGTCGCCGCTGACTGGCCGAGAATCATGAAGACGGGTTCCATTCGGATCGACCCGAACGCCATGTGCGTGCTCGAAACGCAAACCGGAACCACGAGATTCTCGCACTGTTCTTCCTTCGGCAACAAACATCCCATCGCGATCTGATACGGACCGTTGGTACTGACCCCGATATCGCCTTCGTTCTGCACGTAGCCTTCGTCGGTGATATAGCGTTGGATGTTGTGCGAATCGATTGAGTACGATCCCATTCCGACTGATTCAGGCGTTTGCAATCGCTTTTGAAGATGATTCTGCGTGATCACGAAGTCACCAACCATCCGCCGCGCCTCGCGTACGTAAAGTTGATGCGGCCAGTTGCCGTTGTCGGTGAACTCATCTTTGGCGAGTCCCCAACTCGCCATCTTCTCACGAATGTCTTCGGGAACCCGTGGATCGTTGGCGATGAAATACAGCAACCCTTGTTGATACCGACGGTGCTCCTCAATGATTTCTTGCCGCCGCTCATACGACGCCTCGGGATATTCATCGCTCATCCCGATGTAGTCGAAACTCAGCGGCCCGTGGTTATTGGTATCAGTCTTTCGGTTCGGGATGGGATCAAACTTGTTGAACACCTCTTTCCATCCAGCCTCGAAGCAACGCACCATCAACTCGAACTCGGCCGGATCATAACCGTCCGGTTTCGGGAACGGCACGCGGTTGGGGTCATGGTTTGTTAAGCACGTTCGAAAGCAGTATGCCTGCACGTGCTTATCACCGCTGCCGAATTCTCCCGGCGGTTCGGTGCTGACCAAGGGGATGACACCGCTCGTTGGATCACCGGGAATGTTGTACGGATCTACCCGCCGAGGCAGAACATCGAAGTGGTGTGAATGGTGCAGCACACCGGTTTGGACGCCGGCGTTTGGTTCATTGTATTGCTGCATCGATTCTCGACCGAAGGTGGTCTCCACTCCCGCCGTGGCGATCAGGTCGCCTTCGTAGGTTGCATCAATGAAGACCTTGCCAGGGAATTTGCGGCCGTCGAGTGTTTTGATCGAAACGATGCGGCCGTCTTGCTTTTCAACTCCCGATTCTCGATCCAACCAAGCGTCACGCACCACCGTCAGCTCGTTTTCGGAAACGAGATCCTCAAAGATTGCCTCGGCAACATGCGGCTCAAACACCCACATGGTTGCTTGCTCGTCGTCGCTCGCACGATGTCCTTGCGCCCGATTGCCGTAGGACTCGCGAGTCTGCGCGGTCCAGGCATCGGGTTGTTGGTAGTGTTCATAGACGCGTTGATAAAACTCTTTCGACAGTCCACCGATCACGTACTTATTCCCGGTATCAGTCCAACCGAGACCACCGCTGGTCAATCCGCCGAGATGTCGGTCGGGCGACACGATCACTACCGACTTGCCCATCCGTTTCGCTTGGACGGCCGCGATTACTGCCGCCGAGGTACCACCGTAGACAACCACATCGTGAGTTTGGGTTGCCTCAACGTCTTCACCGTGCGTGCGCGCCACTGAGGAAATTGCCACGGCGAGAATGACAAACACTCGAAACAACATAGATATCCTGCTCAAACGAAGAATGGGAATGTGACCGAAGATTTAGCGGTGACGCGAACGCTGTTTTATGCGAGGGCTTTTTGCAAAGCTTCGCGGACCACCGGTAGGACACGTCCCTGCACCTCATCGAGCGATCCTTCGAGAAACGCCCCCGCCGCCGCCTTGTGCCCGCCGCCACCGAATTCGCGGGCGACTTCGTTGCAGTCCAATCCACAACGGCTCCGGAAGGAAAGCTTAAAACCACCTCGAACTTGCCCGACGAAGATCACGGCCGCCTGGGTACCGCGTACCGCGAGCGTCAAGTTGATCGCGTCTTCGGTGTCGTTGGGTTCGGCACCACAAGCGGCGAAGTCCTCTTTCTCGACATAAGTGTATACGAGAGCGCCGTCGATTTCCGACGCGGTTCGCGACAGAATCAAACCGCGTAACTTTAGTCGCCCGAGTGTGTCGCGTTCATACAAATCGCCATAAACCTCGCTCGGCACCACGCCGACGTCCATTAACCGCGCGATCACGCGGTACGTCTCCGATGTCACGCTGGGAAAACGGAACCAACCGGTATCGGTCGCGATCGCGGCGAAGACCGGGACCGCCATGGCTCGCGTGATCGGAACGTTCAACGCGTCAGCCGCCTGCACAACGAGTTGCCCGGTCGCTTCGGCTTGGTAGTCCTTGTACATCGTCGCACCGAGGTCGTCTTCGCCGACATGGTGATCGACCACAATTTTGTCGCAACGCGCGGCGCGAATCACGTCGCCCATGTCTCCGAGCTGCGCCCACGCACTGGTATCGAGAATCATGATGCAGTCGGCTTTGACGTCTTCCGCTTCGACACTATCGCCGAGCACGTCGATTTTGCCGGCGGGATCGAGGAACGATAACGCCGGTGGTGTTCGGTGGGCGTTGACGATGCGAACGTCTTTACCGACTGCCCGTAACACCTCGGCCATCCCGAGTTCACTGCCGAGTGCGTCGCAATCCGGACGAATGTGACTGACCAGGATAAAGGACTGATAATGACTGATCTGATTTACGAACGCTTTCCAATTGACTCCCACGGAGACACTTTCTTTCTAAAGATAAAACAACTGAAATAAGGCTTATTGAATGATTTCACGGACGCGGGCAACATCACGGTGCAATTGCTGCTTCAACGCGTCGACGTCGGTGAATTTCTCGATGGGACGTATGCGGGCGATCCATTCGACGGTGAGTTCACGATCGTACAGATCGCCATCGTAATCCAAACAATGCACCTCCACCTTCGTCCTGCGTTCCTCATCGAACGTGGGATTGGGACCGACATGAACCGCCGCGCGAAGTTCGCGACCGCTGTCGCCCGAAACCTCATTGGATCCGCCGATCGTCACCTTCGCCGCATACACTCCGTTGTCAGGCACGAGTGTTTGGATGCCCGTCAAATTCGCGGTCGGGAATCCGATCTGTCGTCCCCGTCGCTCTCCGGTGGTGACTCGCCCGGAGATGCGGTAATTCGATTGCAACATCGTGTTGGCAAATTCGATTTGTCCGGCCGAGATGGCTTCTCGAATTCGTGAACTGCTGATCAGCCGTCCGTCGTCGATTCGCGGATGGACGACCTCGAGCCGCATGCCGGACTGCTCGCACAAATCTTTCAAAACATGAACATCACCGCCGCGGTCGCGTCCGAAGAAAAAGTTCGGACCTTCGACGACCGCTTTCGCCTGCAGGCGCTGGACGATGAGATAGTCGAAAAAGTCGTTCGCGGTACGGTTGAGGAACTCGATACTGACCGGGCACACGACCAACGTATCAATCCCGATCTCGCTCATCAGTTCGGCACGACGTTCGATGGTCGTTAAACGAGTCGGGGCGCTGTGTGGTCTCAGAACCGACGCCGGATGCGGGTCGAGCACCACAACCACCGCCGGTCCACCTACGGCATCGGCGTTGGCGCGGGTGCGAGCGAGCAACTCACGGTGACCGGCATGCACACCGTCGAAGTTTCCGATACTGACAGCCCCGTGCGAGACAGAGGGCCGCTCGGGAGCGTCCGCGGCATCGCCGCCGGCTTTTCCCTCCCGGGCAGACGCGCGAGCATCCAACGCATCGAGCATCAATATCTGTGTCGGGGGAGGGCAGGGCGATGACATTTCGTATCAGGCAATCAATTCAATCAGGTCGGGTGAGTTCGGTGTCAGTATGCCTGATGAACTGCCGATCGGTTAGGTGACAATCACGCCGAGGTAACAATCACGCCGAGGTAACAATCACGCCGGGGTAACAATCACGACCGTGCGATTTCCGGGGCACCGACCAATTGCGGGCCCGAACCGTCATTGAAGTACACGCGATTGCGGCCCCGGTTCTTGGCACAGTACAACGCCTCATCGGTACGCCGGACGATCGGTCCGATCGCGAGATCGTCACGCGGTTCGCTCAACCCCACACTCATGGTGACACTGATATTGTCCTTGCCGGTCTGAATCGGTTCCTCTGCGATCTGTTTTCGCAGCTTGTTCATTCGGTCTGCCGCCATACGCAGCGGGATGTCGGTCAAGATCGCAAACTCCTCGCCACCGAATCTCGCAACGATTTTGGCGTCGCTCATGTTGGCTTCGAGAATCGTTGCGATTCGCTGCAGGACCAAATCGCCAACCGGGTGGCCGTAGTTATCGTTGATCGATTTAAAGTGATCGATGTCGACCAGGATCAACACGAACGAACTGCCTCCCCCGCGATAGATCGAAAACATTTCGTCGAGTTTTCGGTCGAGTGCCCGCCGGTTAAACAACCCGGTCAATCCGTCGGTGCGGGCCTCGGTCAGGTAGGACTCGATTTGCTGCGTTTGCTCTTCGAGCTGTTTTTCGGCGGCATGCAACCGCGACTGCAGTTCCTCATTGGTGCCCATGATCTGCGAAATCAGCGTCATCATCCGTGCGTCGCCGAGCATCTGCGCGTCGCCAGGTTTGGCACCGAGCGATTGGCGTTCTTTCTGAACGGCGTTGAGACTCTGCCGGACGTCGTTACTGATCTGCTGCAGGTCAGATTGGTAGGTCGACACGTTCCCGGAGTACTCATTCGTCCAGCGGGCCAAACTCTGCAACAGCCCGACGATTCGTTGGCGATCATCCTCATCGACCAACGGGGCCAACTCGACCGTTCTCGCCCTCCCTGGGCGTCGTCTGCCAAACCAATACCCGATCAGGACCAAAACGACAGCAAGGATCGAGCTGCCAATCAACAGCAGAGCATTCACGGGTGGCATCAGTGCACCAATCCTGACAAGTAAATAATCAGGCTAACGAAGACACTGAATTGTTGGCCTGAATCAACTCGCCCCGAGCAATCACGACCAACCCGCTGTCCGTCACCGTCAACCCTCGGGCGGCATCTAAAACGGGATCATAGCCGATTTCCGTTTCCGGTGGGATCCGCACACCTTTGTCGATAATCGCCCGACGGATTCGGCTGTGGCGGCCGACCTCGACGTTGTCAAACAGGATGCTGTCTTCGATCTGCGAATAGCTGTTCACCCGGCATCCCGCGCCGATAATCGAACGCATCACACTGCCGCCGCTGAGAATGGCCCCCTGGCAGATGATCGAATCGAGTGCCACACCGCGACGGCTCGATCGCCCCTCGCTGCCGAAGACGAACTTGGGAGGCGGCAACTGGGGGCGGAACGAGCGAATCGGCCACTCGGCGTCGTACAGGTTCAACTGCGGGTCAACGGTCACCAAATCCATGTTGGCTTCGTAGTAGGCGTCGAGCGTCCCCACGTCGCGCCAGTACGCCTCCCGTTTGCGATTCTCATCGGTGAACGGGAACGCGAACACGTTGCTGTCCTTGATCGCGGCGGGAATGATGTTCTTGCCGAAATCATGGCTGCTGTTCGGATCGGTCGCATCGTCGCACAGCCGTTCGAACAAAAACCGTGTGTTGAAGACATAAATCCCCATCGACGCCAGACATACGTCCGGATTTTCGAGCGTCGGTTTCGGGTTCTCGGGCTTCTCTTCGAATTCGATCAACCGGTTATCGACATCCGCCTGCATGACCCCGAATTGCCGTGCTTCGTCCCGGGACACCGGCAACGCGCCAACGGTGATGTCGGCGCCCGTTCGATGATGAAAATCCACCATCGTGTGATAGTTCATCTTGTAGAGGTGATCCCCGGCGAGGATCACGACGTGCTCGGGCATCTCGCGTTCGATCGCGTAGATGTTTTGATAAACCGCGTCGGCGGTGCCTTGATACCAATTGTCATCGATTCGTTGCTGTGGAGGAACAACGTCGATGAACTCGCCGAGTTCGCGACAAAAATAGTTCGTCCACGCGAGCTGGATGTGACGGTCGAGCGACTGGGCCTTGTACTGCGTTAACAATAACAAGCGTCGCATGCCACTGTTGAGACAATTGCTCAGCACGAAATCAATAATGCGATAGCTGCCGCCAATCGGCACGGCCGGTTTCGCACGGTCTCGCGTCAACGGTTCGAGACGCGACCCACGTCCCCCCGCCAAGATCACCGTTACGGTTCGTTGCATCATATCTGGATCCATCATTTCACACGACTCACTACGAACCTCGAAACGGAAACCCGCCCCACGGCAAACAGCATCCGCAAGACACTCCTTCACCACGGAGCATGGTGGCACTCACTCGATCACACTCACCCGATCACGCCCACCCAATCACACTGGAAAGAATTACAACGTTTGGCAAATCTGACCAACGCTTCTTGATACCAAACCGAATGCGATGAAGACTCTTATCGGGCACCTACGGCCCCTTCATGCACACAAAAGGGGTCGCGAGAGCACCAAACTGTCACACTCCCCGCGAACAAGTTACCAAATTGGTGCGTTGTTTGCTTATGCAATTATGTCGCAGCAAATTCGCTGCCACATTTGCCCTCGCATTTTCGGATGCGAATGATCAACCAAATTTCGTGCCGTTACGTAGCCCTCTGAATGGGCCAACTGAACGGCCGTTCTATCGAGAATCCCCAACTTCCCCAAATTTGGAGAACGCCAATATGCAAAAGCAATGGAAGCGAATCAGCATCGTCCTCGCGACCGCATGGGTCGCCACGCTCGTTGCGGGCGTGATGATGAGCCTGCCGCAGGGTGCCAACAACGACGCCTACGCAGACCAGCAAATTCGCGGCCGCGCCGCGACACAAAGCCTCAACACCGCCCAAGACATCTCGAGCGTCTTCCGAACGGTCGCCGATGTGATGCGTCCGAGTGTTGTCAGCATCAGTACCAAGACCGACGTCGCCGCACGCGTCCAACGCCTACCACCGAGCATCCGCCGGCAATTGCCGCCTGGTTTTGAACAGTACTTCCGCGACGGACGCGGCCGCCAAAACGCCCAACCCCAACAACAAGGCCAGGGCAGCGGCGTGATCGTGCGGGAAGACGGCTACATCCTGACGAACAACCACGTCGTCGAAGGAGCCGACATCGTTTCGGTCGAACTGAGCGACGGCGTGACGATCGATGCCGATGTCGTCGGCACCGACCCGGAAACCGACCTCGCGGTTTTGAAGATCGAACACGAAGGCCTCCAAGCCGTCCCGTTCGGCGACAGTGACGCGATCCAAGTCGGTGACTGGGTACTGGCGATCGGAAGCCCGTTCGGTCTCGACCAAACCGTCACCGCCGGAATCATCAGCGGCAAGAACCGCGTTCAAGGCATTGTCGACGGTGGGCACGGCTTCGAAGACTTCTTACAAACCGACGCGGCGATCAACCCCGGTAACTCGGGCGGACCGCTCGTGAACCTGCGAGGTGAACTGATCGGTATCAACACCGCAATCCTGTCCCGTTCCGGTGCCAGCGCCGGGATCGGGTTCGCAATCCCCGTCGGGCTCGCACGTCCGGTTTTGATGTCGATCATCGAAAACGGTGAAGTTCGTCGTGGTTTCCTCGGCGCCCAAGTCGCCGACGTTACCCCTGAAGTGGTCGAAGAGTTCGGCCTCAAAGTAAACAAGGGTGCGTTGATCCGTGGCGTCCTGGCAGGACAACCGGCCGCAAACGCGAATCTGCAACCGGGTGACGTGATCCTGGAAACAGACGGACGTCCCGTCACGACGAGTTCGCGTCTGGTGAACTACATCGCGAGCCGTCCACCGGGCGAGAGTGTCCAAATGAAGGTCAACCGTAACGGGAAGATCATGAACGTGACCGTCAACCTGCAGGAACGCACCGACCAAGCGATGGCAATGTTCGGCGCGGGCACCGCCTGGGGAGCCGAACTCGAACCCGTCACGCCGCGTTCGGCCGAACGCTACGGCTACACTGACCTCGAGCAAGGCCTGATCGTTACCAGTGTCAGTGACGAAGGCATCGCAGCGGACGCCGGAATGCAAGTCGGCGACGTGATCGAAGCCGCCGCGAACCGACCGGTGAACTCGGTCGCGCAGTTGACCCAGCTTCTCGCCGAAGCCCAACGTCAACAGGTGCCGCTGCAAGTGGTCGTTCGACGGGGCAACACGCGAATGCTGCTCGTGATCCGCTAACTCTCGCCCCGCCATCCACGGTCAATCAACCGTCGAAAGCCGTCATGTGGAAAACCGAGTCCCATGGCGGCTTTTTTCATTCCGACATCTCGTCAGCGATCAACGCGAGCGTCTCGACCAGATGCACTGCGGTCATCCCCGCCGAGCTGATTCGAGACGCGGCAACGTCGCCCGCACGACCGTGTATCCAAACGCCGAGCCGAGCGGCATCCCATCCGCACAAACCCTGTCCGAGCAACGACGTGATCACGCCGGTCAATACATCGCCACACCCGGCCGTCGCCATCGCGGGATTCCCCGTCGTGTTGACATAAGTCTGCACCGGAGAATCGTCCGAACCGCGCCCCACCACGCGAGTCGGGCCTCCCTTGACCACGATCGTGAACCCGAGACGTTTCGACAGTTCCCCCGCGGCGCGTACCTGACCATCAACATCACTCGCGGGAACACCGGTGAGACGCGACAGTTCGCCGGGATGTGGCGTGAAGACGACCGCCGCATCGTCTTTGCCCCGAGCCAACTCGTCACCGTCCAACCAACCTTGACTCGAAATCACGTTCAACGCGTCGGCATCCAATACGACGGGCGTTTGCCGCTGTTTCAACAAACCTTCGACAATCGCCACGCTGCCTGATTCCGTCGTCATGCCTGGACCGGTTCCGATCGCATTTTGAGTGGACACTCGCCCACAGAGCGACTCCCACGCATCGCTGGAGAACCTGCCGTCTTCGGCGGGCAACCCGATCGTCATCAACGCCGCGTGAAAACCGGCAACCGTTTCTAAAACGACGTCAGGCACCGCGGACGAGACCAACCCCGAACCGGTATGCAGCGCCGCGATCGACGACAGAGAGATCGACCCCGCCATGCCACGTGAACCACCGACCAACAACACCCGCCCAAACGTCCCTTTATGATCCGATGCGTTTCGCGGCGGCAGTGTAACAGGACGTGACATAATGGCTCGCTCAAAAGATAGAAGAAGAAAACACGCATCGGTCCCAAACCGAACGACGAACCCAACGTGAAGGCTCTCTTCCCAAACAATCCCGAGCCATCCGTTCTCAATCCTCTCGAACAGCGACTCGAGGAACCTATCTGAAAACGCCGAAAACCAATCAGCCGGCGGGCGTTCGATTCGGTTCTCCCATGGAAACCGCGGCGAACGCCGATCGGCTGACGAACTACCGGCTAGGTTCTAAACGCCTTCGTATTGATTGGACGACGGTTGCTTTGCATGATTCTCGGCAGCGATCAATTGAGCGGCGATCAGACCTCCCAAATACGCCCCTTTGAATCCGGCATCGATATTGACGACCGCCACGTTGGGTGCACACGCGGTCAACATCCCCATCAACGGTGTCAAACCACCGAAGTTCGCACCGTATCCCATGCTCGTTGGCACGGCGAAGACAGGTACGCTGACGTGACCGGCGACCGTCGGCGGTAGTGCACCTTCCATGCCAGCGATCACCACAATCGCCGACGCTTTTCGCAACGCCGGAACCGCCGCCAACAAACGCTGCGGCCCGGCAACGCCGATGTCTTCGACTCGCAGATGCGGAACGCCCATCCACGTCAGCGTCTCAACCGCTTCCTCCGCCACCGCCGCATCCGTGCTGCCCGCCGTCACGACCGCCACGTGCGGGCAACTGTCGTCGAGAACCGGTGTGGCGAGAAGGTCGATCTCGGACGCGATCCGCAGCGTTCGCGCGTGTGGATTGTGGTGTGTGTGTGGAAAATGGCGTCGCAACTGCGCCGCCGAGGTTGGATCGATCCGAGTGATCAAACAAGTCTGCCCGGCCTCGAGCTGAGTCTCGACGATCCGGATCATCAGATCGGTGCTTTTGCCCTCGCCGTAGATCACCTCGCCGAACCCGCACCGATCGCGGCGGCCCAGGTCCACGGTCGCGCCCGGAATCTCCGCGACGCCACCCAACGCTGCCAAGTTCTCGCCACTCGCGGTGGAAATCATCGACGCAACGCTGCCGGCCGCCTGCTCAACGCCGACGGTTCCTTTCGCAACCGATGCGAGCAAATCGAGCAAAGCACCGGAATCCGGCCGGGCATTGGGGGCGACGTTTCCGTCAGAGGAGGATTGCGGGGCAGGGGGGATCATCGGGAATTTTGTGGGCAGAATGACGATGTGGGGAAGAATGCCGATTTATACTGCCGCTTGCGTGTTTGGGCAGCGGCCACTTAAATGATCGACCCCCAAAACATAGACAAATTCCTCTCGTCATTGGATGTTGATTCAATATGAAAAGTTGCGTGCTGGCCTATTCCGGTGGACTCGATACCTCCGTCATCCTCGGATGGCTCCAAGACCAGGGATACGAAGTCCACTGTGTTTACGTGGATTTGGGCCAGCCGTGCGAGGATCGAGACGCCATCATGGAGAAAGCCCGCACCTGCGGCGCCGCCTCCTCTCGCCTGGTCGACGTCCGCGAAGAGTTATGCCGCGATTTCGCCTTCCCTGTCCTCTCATGGCAGGCGAAATATGAGCAAATTTACCTGCTGGGAACCTCCATCGCCCGCCCACTGATCAGCAAAGTGATGCTGGAAGTCGCCCGCGAAGTCGGCGCAACCGCCTACGCCCACGGTGCAACCGGCAAAGGCAACGACCAATGTCGATTCCAGTTGGCCGCCGAGGCACTCGACCCGAGCATCAAGATGATCGCCCCATGGCGAATCAAATCGTTCCGTGACGCCTTCCCCGGCCGAACCGAACTGATCGAGTACTGCGACGTCAAAAGAATCCCCGTCAAAGCATCCACGGCGAAGCCATACAGCAGCGACGAGAATGTGCTGCACATCTCCTACGAAGCCGGCAAACTGGAAGAACTCGACGTCAACGGCGTCGAACTCGTCGAATTCGGAATGGGCGTTTCTCCTCAAGAAGCACCTGACCAACCCGAAGAAGTCACGATCGGTTTCGAATCCGGAGTACCGGTCACCCTGGGCGGAAAGAAAATCTCCGCCCTGGAGATGGTCGAACAACTCAACATCATCGGTGGACGCAACGGCGTCGGCCGGATCGACATGGTCGAAAACCGCTTCGTCGGAATGAAGAGCCGCGGCGTCTACGAGTCGCCCGGCATGACCGTGCTCTACGACGCGTTGATGTACATCGAACAACTCACGATGGATCGCGACCTGATGCACCTTCGAGACCGACTCGCCCCGGAAGTCGCCGAGATGGTTTACTACGGATTCTGGTACACGCCCAAAATGGATTCGCTCTTCGCGTTCATCCGCGAAGCTCAAAAACCAGTCACCGGCGAAGTCACGTTGCAACTGTACAAGGGCAACATCATGGTCTCCTCGCGACAAAGCCCGAACAGTCTCTACGACGAAGAAATCGCGACCATGGAAGGCGGCGGCTCGTACAACCAAGATGACGCCGAAGGCTTCCTGCGGATCCACGGACTGCCTTGCCGAGTTCAGGGCCGCGTCACACCACGTAAGTTCTAAGCCGACGAACGCTCATCGCATGGCATCAACGCCTGCAACTCGGAACAACGGGTTGCAGGCGTTTTTTACGTCAACGCAACCTTGCGGCATCGGCGTTTTACTCAGCCCAAAACTTCGATCGCTCCAAGACTTTACTCAGTCCAAAACTCTACTCAGTCCAAGACGTCGTCCGCCAACGGCTCTCCGCCCCTCGGCGTAACCAACGCATTGACGGTCAACGCCGCAGTCGACTCCGACAGAAAATGCCCACGCCCGTCAACCGTCGCCACACACACGCCTCCCTCGGTAACACCACCAAAGTCGCTACCCGCGGTCGTGTTGATTCGCCCTGCTGAAACGGCGAAGTCCAAATCAATCGGCTCCGTCCAAACACTCGACACTCTCGCTTCGGTCAACAGGATCGTCTTGGTGGCACCATCGACCACTTGCTTCGGCCCGAGCGCCCCGCTGGCTGGAAACAATGTTCCTGTCCCCGTCACCAAATGATAGGGCGTGTCCGACGCCCATCCCTGGTTGTCGGGATGTCGGTAAACCACAGGCATGTCTTGATAACTCAGCATCTGGTTTGTGTTGCTGTCCCATGCCGCGCTGAGGTTGAAACGATCGTATAACTCTTCCTCGCCGAGGTACGGCAAAATCATCACACGCCACGACAACAACGGCTTGCCGGTGCGACTCCTGATCGCCGGCGGAGGATAACTGCCGTGATCGGCCGCGTATGCGTTGAGTGCTTCAGCGATCGTCTCCAAATTCTTAATGCTGGCGATCCGCTCGCGGCCCTGACGCAGCCTGTTGGCCGTTGAACCGCCAATACGCGCGATCGCGACGATGGACGATCCGACCAGCAACAACATCACCACCGCTGCGGCCACCCAGGCGGCCGAACGTTGGCGTTTCTTTCCCGATCCCGTCATCGCAGCACGCGAACCCGCACCGGGAGCAAAATTGGGTAACGTGATCTCGCGACCACAAACCACGCATTCGCCCGATTGACCGCTGAACTCATCTTCCACTTCCGTTCGCGTGTGGCAGTGTGGGCAAGTAAACAAATACGGCATACGATTCACGGACAACGCGACAAAGAAAAATCCACTCTTTCAACAACACTATCTTAGCGAGACTTCGACGTGAAAGTCATCCTGCAGCGAAGCCTTCAAGCCAACGTCCACGTCAATCATGAAATCGTTGGGAAAATCGATCACGGCTTGGTCGCCCTGGTGGGCATCGCACACGGAGATACCACGGAAACGGTGAGGGTACTCGCGGAGAAAACCGCCAACCTGCGGATTTTCTCCGACGAAGAGGGCAAGATGAATCGCAACGTCATGGATACCGGAGGCGGCGTGCTCGCGATCAGCCAATTCACACTCCTGGCCGATTGTCGCAAAGGCAGACGCCCATCCTTCACCGGCGCCGCCTCGCCGGACATCGCCAAAGAACTCTACCAGAACTACGCCGACCATCTCACCTCGCTCGGGATCCCCGTCGCAACAGGAATCTTCGCCGCCGACATGGCCGTGTCGCTGGTCAACGACGGACCGGTGACAATCATCCTCGACTCCGACGAAATCGTTCGCTGATACCGTCTCGCGACAAAACGAAACCCAGCCGTCACGCCCCACTGCCGCCAAAAACCCTGCCGTCAGTCGATCAACGGTTGGGGAAAGTCAGGCTCGGGAAACCGATTCTCCAAAAATTCGCGTTCGAGCCGATCGACAATCTCAGGATGATTTGCCGCCACGTCGGTGGACTCATACGGATCGGTTGCGAGATGATACAGCTCCCACGCTGCGGGCTTTTTGCGTTTGGTTTGCCTTCGCACCGCTTTCCACTCGCCGTCTCGAATCGCAAAGATCCCACCATACCCGGCGAACTCCCAAATCATCGGCTGTTCCCGACACACCTCGCCCTTTCCGGTCAGGGCGGGCGTCAAATCCACGCCGTCACCTCGTTGGTCGCCGGATAGACCGACTCCGCTGATCGCAACCAACGTGGCAAACCAATCGGGAAAGTACGACGGCACCGACGAAATGCTGCCGGCGGCCACCTTCCCCGGCCAACGGACCAAACACGGCACCTTCAACCCGCCTTCATAACAACTACCCTTGTACCCTTTTAGACCGGCGGCGGAATCGAAAAAAGAACACGCGGCGCCGCCGATGTGAAACCGCGGATCGCGACCGCCATGCGTGGGACCGTTGTCGGACGTAAAAACAACAATCGTGTTGTCTTCTACGCCGCGTTTTTTGAGTCGGTCCATCACCGCTCCGACATGTTCATCGAGATCCGAGATCATTGCCGCGTACGCCGCCCGTGGACGTGGATGTGGCAGGTACCCGTTCTGACCACGGTACGGGCCGTTTTCCGCGTCCCACTGCTTCGGATAACGATCAATCCATTCCTGCGGCGGTTGCATCGCCACGTGCGGTTCGACGAAAGGCAGGTAAAGGAAAAACGGGCCGCTGCTGTTTTGATCGAGCCAATCGAGAGCTTCGGTGAGAATCCGATCGGGTGCGTAAACGTCCGCTCGATAGTCCTCCGCAACGACTTCACCGCTCGGCTTTTTCAGATGCCCGGTAACCGGAGATTCGTTGAGCATTTCCCGCTGATCGTCACTATCGAGAAACGGCGGGTAGTAACTGTGTGCATTGCGTTGGCAGTTATAACCAAAGAAGCGATCAAAGCCCTGCCGGTTCGGCCCGCCCGAAGATTCGGTCGGCCCGAGTCCCCATTTGCCAAAACCACCGGTCGCGTAACCGGCCCGCTGCAACACTTCGGCGATCGTGACCAGAGCATCGGAGATCGGCCATTGCCCGGGAAACTTTTTTCCATTTCCCGAGTCACGATTGCCGCGAATCTCACTGTGGCCGAGATGCCGTCCCGACATCAACACACACCGCGACGGGGCACACACCGGTGCACCGCAGTAGTGCTCCGTCAGCCGCATTCCCTGCTCGGCGAGGCGATCCAGGTTGGGCGTTTTGATCTTTTGCTGGCCATAGCAACCGAGTTCACCGTATCCCAAATCGTCCGCCAAAATGAGCACGATATTAGGAGGCGTCGCGTCCTGGTCCGATGCCAGCGAACTGGTATTCCCAACAATGAACAGCGATAGAAAACAGACCATCCCAACCACGAGCAGACGCCGATTCATAAAATCTCCAACACGTTCATCGCTACGATTCCCTTCACGCTCCCCATCACACGGGCGTGCTCCTACGACGCCTATAATCTACCACACGCCGCGGCAGCGCTCCGAAACGTCGCATCTACTTTCTTTCGCGCGCCGGCCAGCTTAGGCTGGTAATGACGGTTCGAGATGTCCCAACGTGAAACAATCGAGAATTGAAATGCGAATTGGTGTGCCGGCCGAAACATGGCCAGGCGAACTCAGAACAGCACTCGTACCCGACAACGCAAAGAAGCTGATTCGGCTCGGTTTCGAGGTTGTCGCTGAGTCGAGCTTAGGGTCGCCCTCCGGTTTTCCGGACGAACAATACACAGAAGTCGGCGTCACGATCGAAACCGACCGTCAGGCCATTTTGAATCAGTCAGACATCGTTCTTCGCGTCCGACAACCCGAGATGCAAGACATCGAGTCGCTCAAAAGCGGTTCGACACATATCAGTTTCCTCGACCCGATGAACCGCCGCGATTTAGTCGACGCGATGGCCGCCCGCGGCGTCACGGCCCTGTCGATGGAAATGATCCCGCGGAGCACGCGGGCGCAAAAGATGGACGCGTTGTCATCCCAGGCCAACTTGGCCGGCTACGTCACCGTCATCCAGGCCGCGTATCACTGCCCCAAAGCGTTCCCGATGATGATGACGCCGTCGGGAACCATCCGCCCCGCACGTGTGTTCGTGATCGGCGCCGGCGTCGCAGGATTGCAGGCGATCGCCACCGCCAAACGACTCGGCGCGCGAGTCGAGGCCTTCGACACACGCCCCGTTGTTGCCGAACAGGTCCGCTCGCTCGGTGCCAAATTCGTCGAGATCGATCTTGGCGAAGTCGGGCAAACCGAACAGGGCTACGCCAAAGCTCTCACTCCGGAACAAATCGAACTGCAAAAACAGGGACAGGCAGCAGTAATCGCCGCCTCCGATGTGGTCATCACCACGGCACAACTGTTTGGTCGCCCCGCACCTCGAATCGTTACCGCTGACATGGTCGCCGCGATGGGGCCGGGCAGTGTCGTCGTCGACATGGCCGTCGAATCCGGAGGCAACGTCGAAGGTTCGGTACTGAACGAAATCGTCGACGTCGGCGGGGTCAAAATCCTCGGCATGGGCAACCTGCCCTCACACGTCTGCCGTAACGCGAGCGAAATGTACTCGAACAATCTCGTCAGCCTGATCAGCGACTTTTGGGACGACGAATCCAAAACCTGGGACCTTTCGCCCGAAGACGAGATCGCCCAAGCCGCCGTGATCACGCGTGACGGCCAAATCGTTCATCCAATGTTGCTAGATAAAAACTAACCACCACGAGAAACAATCATGGAAACCGTGCTACTGGGTTTCGTTTTGATGTTGTCGATCTTTTTGGGATTCGAACTGATCTCAAAAGTTCCCGCAACATTGCACACACCCCTCATGTCAGGCGCGAACGCCATTTCGGGGATCACCGTCGTCGGCGCTCTTACGCTCGCCGGAGGCGGCATGGACCAGTGGGCGACCGCTCTCGGCGCTCTGGCGGTGTTCTTCGCAACGATTAACGTGGTCGGCGGCTACATGGTCACCGACCGCATGCTCGGCATGTTTAAAAAGAAAGATGAACCGGAGGCACGATCATGAGCCCAGAATGGATTGGTGCCGTCTACATCGTTTCTGCAGTCCTGTTCGTCTT
>NZ_ANOH01000444.1 GCF_000346505.1 Aporhodopirellula sallentina SM41 | reverse complement strand
TCGGGGCGACACGATTTGAACGTGCGGCCTCTACGTCCCGAACGAAATGGCGGGGCGATGAAAACACCGTAAATTCCGCGATGGATGACGACGCGGGCGAACGGTTGCACCAATGGTTGCACCTGATCGCGGAAAACAGCGAACGTTCGGTCGCTTCGGTGGTGCTCGATGCGATTGCCGAAACGCTCGGCACTGACGCCGCGGGACGGTTGCTCGATGCGTTGGAACGGCAAGCCGAAGCGGTAAGCCGAATGGAGTAGGTTCTGCCTTGCCGGCGATCGCGGGCGATGCCAAAAGGAACCGCCGCGACATCACATAGATTGGACAGAGGGAATGCGGGTCCTATCTGGCTTTGTCGCAACGGGGGTCGCTTCACCGCGGCCTATCTCTGATTACGAAATTTGCAAAAGGCCTTCGCTTCGCTTCCCCCCCTACCCCATATTTCTGACAATAGGCCAGCTGGCGACCTATCGTTGGCCGGATCGCTTCACCATTGCAGCAAAATGATTTTTTTGCGGTCGGGGGAGGCCTTTTGGGTCCCTTTGCTTGTTCGTCCGATGCTGCGGTAAGATTCAGCCCAGGCATGATCGGACACCGTCCGGCGTGTGCGTGTGGCGGGGAGGGGGACGCTATGCACGCATTCGCTTGTGGGGGTCAGGGGGAGGTTATGCACGCTCCCCTTTGGGTCCTCCCCGATGGTTGTTGGCGTCCAATGCGATTCCCAGCCCCGTACGGCTGAGAGAGAGTCCGTCCGCTTCGGATTCACGGGACCGGGGGGCGGTCATTTTCTGACGCGGCGACACCGCATGACCGCTATGCCCACCTGCGAAATTGCGGCCAGCAAATAGGCCTTTTGGTCGATGTCGTGGACGGGGCCGCTTGGGTCCTTCCGGCGGTTCGTTCTGCGGGTTCATTCCCGCAAACTGGTCAATTTTTGCACGGGCTTGGTGTGATCGGGCATCACCCCCACCCCACCAATTTTTGAGGAGTAGCGAGCAACGCCCGAATCGGGAAAATGATGGGTGCGGGTTAGTCACCCGCTATTTCGTTATCGCCTGACCGCGATGACTTCTACGGTAGGCCGTTAGCTACGGCCGTACGATTCACCCGGCCGATTGCGATCCTTTCCGCTTCGGCGGGTGAATCGGCCAATTGAAAGGAATTGGAATGAATCAGCATTTACCGCCGGCGGACAGAGTCGTGCATCGTTGTCACAAAGTGCCGCTTGAAGCTCGAACTTTTGGCGACATGCTTCTTGGAATCAAGACAGTGGAGTCTTCCCGAAGTCGTGCAAACGAGCGGCACGAAACCGCGAAATCTAAACCAGATCGGGACATCCGCGGATGGAACGACTATCACACCATTGCAGCGATGCATGAAGATCGGATTGCGAGCAATCTACTTCGTGATTTACTCTCATGGCCGGGCGTCGATCGGATCAAGATTGAATTGGAGTCAGACGGGCAAAAGTTCTGTTCGGATTCACTGACTCGTTTTCGGGCAACGTGGTGCAAGTCGTGGGGGATTACGACATCTGCGTTTGACGAAAAGAAGCTAATAGACCTAGCCAAGTTCCTCGATGATCACACGTCAAACAGAAGCAACGCTAATCGAATAACCGTCATTCCTCCAGGGGTTCCAATTTCAGCGGTGTTCCCAGGTGCAAATGCTAGCGGCACAGAGTGGGGGAAAGCTGCGTTGCCTCCCCATGCATCCTCCGATGCGGAGTGTGCAGCTAAGCAAATAGATGCAGCCGATGGCAGTTCGCGGCCGAAGGACCAAGAAGACACGGACACCGTCCAACTAGAGGAGGAGCTCAACAAATTACGAGCAGAGCGTTTGCGTTGGGAATTGGAAAAGGAGAAAGCGGCCTTCCGATGGCAGCAAATTGTAGACGTTTTCTCACAATCAGTTTCGCCATTCGGAGGTTTGCCGTACACGCAAGCGAACGGAACCAGTAGCCCAACACCGGGAATAGACGGGCAAAAGCTACAAGACTCGGAGTCGGCAAAAGCCCCCCCTTCGATTCCGCAACGTGATGATACTGGGTGGGATTGGCTGACAACTGCCGAAATCGCAGAACGTCAGGGACTTACGGTCGACCATATTAAGAACGCTAGGGATCCGAATGTCTGTCAGTGGGTCAGTGATGACGGGCTGGAATTTATTGATGCGTATGGAAACCCGGCAAGAAAACCGCCCCCGAACGGGCATCCTCGATACCCAGTGAAATCGAGCGAATCGAGTAAATCGCGTTGAAAAATCGCTAGCGATTCGACTTAACAAAATTGACCGCCATGATGCAGGCGTGACAGGCATGAAACGTTTGTGCCTGCGAAAGTCTGCAAACGTGGGAGTTGATTTTGTCCACAAACAATATGGTCGCGGACGCTATCCGCGACGGTCACAAACGGGCGATGATGTCCGTTGATGACGTGGCAACCGAACTCGGTTGCTGTACTCGATCGGTTCGGCGATGGGCCGATTCGGGAAGGATGCCGCGGCCGATCAAGCTCGGTTCGCTTATCCGCTGGCAACGCTCGGTCATCGAAGAATGGATCGAGTCGGGTTGCCCCAATGTCCGCAACGCAAACAAGCGGGGGCGGTCATGAACCAGCAAGCACTCTTTGACGCCGGGGTGCCGGTGTTCGCTGCGTTTGTTGGCCGGCCGATCGAGCTATCGACCGCCGGCGACAAAAGCCGCGCCGCACAATTGGCACTGCTGACGGTGCTACTCAAAAGCCGAAGTGGTCGAGCGTCGACCGATGACATCGTTCGCGATGCGTCCAAGCCCTACACCGATGGGGGGAAGTGGCTCGGGCCGGCGATCCGCGAACTAGTGGAAGCGGGCCTAATCCGGCAATGCGGAGCGAATCGCAGCAAACGCGAATCGCGAAATGGTGGGCTGTTGAACGTTTGGGAACTGACCGACGTTGCCGCCGCCAAACAGAAAGTGAAACGCCTACGGGCGGCACTGTCTTTCACTGAAAAAGCCGATCCCGTGGCGGCAACCACGGAACCGGCCGAGTCACTTAAAACCACATCGAAAGGGGAAACTAACAATGGGCAAGCTATCTGACATTCTACGCCAACAAGGCACGCTGGACACCATCGCTTCGGCGTGGGATTCGACCGATGCCGCCGGCGAATACGACGTATTGCCGAAGGGTGACTACGTTGCCGACATCACCAAAGGTGAGGCGATCGAGTCGCGAACCAAAGGGACGCCGGGTTATCGGCTGACGTTTGAAGTCGTCGAGGGCGATCAAACCGGGTCGCGGTTCTGGCACGAATGCTGGTTCACCGAAGCGGCATTGTCACGCACGAAACGAGATCTATCCAAACTCGGTGTGACCGATCTGCGGCAACTGGAACAACCATTGCCGGCGGTGTTCCGCTGTGATGTCAAATTGGCAATCCGCCGGGATGATGACGGCAACGAATCAAACCGGGTTCGGCGGTTCGATGTCCGCGAAGTCATCAAGCCGGAGCCGGACGCATTCGCACCGACACCGACGCCGCAAACCGACACGGCCGGCGGTGCCGGTCGCGACGACGGCGGCAAGAAAACCGCGAACGGTTTGTTCGATGAAACCCCGAACCGCGACACCGGTGACGGGGGAACGTTCTAGTGCGAGAGGCGATGACCTTCGGTTATCGCATTGTCGGGCCGTGTGACCGCGAACGCATGTTGGTCGATTACGACCGAGCGTTCGCGGCCTACTCGGCTTGCGATGACCAAGCAAACATAGACAGCGAAGGGTTCCTATCTCCCTTCAAATACGACGACACAATTCAGACTCGGGCAACGAATGCCGCCGGTCGGCTCGATGTCCGAGGATTTAACGGGCCGTGCTGGTCGCGATTCGTTTGGTTCGACATCGACCGCGAAGGCGACATCGACGCGGCAACGAAAGACGCTCGGCGGTTGGCAGCGATGCTGACCGAACGGTATCGGCTCGATGAGTCGGAACTGTTGGTGTTCTTCTCGGGATCCAAGGGCTATCACATCGGCTTGCCGACATCGCTTTTCGATCCATCGCCGGCGGTCTGGTTCCATGCCGCCGTTCGCAAGTTGGCCGAAGGGCTCGCCGGCTCGGTTGGCGTTGTGGTCGATCCGGTGGTTTACAACAAGGTTCAACCGCTGCGGGCACCGAATAGCAAGCATGGAAAGACCGGACGACACAAACGGTTCGTGACGTTCGATGAACTCATGAACGTGAAGCCGGCCGCGATTGTGGCGAGCTCGGCCGAACCGCTCGAATTTGAACCACCGGACGCACCGGAGATAGACGAACGGGCGGTCGCGGATTGGCGGGATGCATGCGAAGCGATGAACCGGCAAGCCGAAGCGGCTAAGACGTTCGATAACAATCGAACCGAGCTCAACCGATTGACTTTCGATGTCATCGCGGGAGATGCAAAAAGCCCAAGACGTGCGGAACTGTATTCGGCCGCTGCGAACCTTGCCGAGTTTGGTTGTTCGCTTCGGCTGGCGTTGGCTTTGCTAACACCGGGTGGTTTGGACTGCGGGTTACCACCGAAAGATGTTCGGCGGGCTATCGAAAACGGTATCAACAAAGGCGGTGCATCATGACGGAGCGACAAACGTTTGTTCGTTGCGACCGGTTGTTCGATGACTGGCAAGACGACGTTTTGCACGGGGATCCACCGCGACGGTTCGACATCGGGCCGGGATTGGAGCACATCCGGTTAGGTCCCGGCATGGTCGCATTGCTTGGCGGGTCGCCCGGTATGGGCAAGACGGCTTTTGTGATGCAATCGGTCGTCTCGGCAATGTCCGCTGACGACACGTTGCGGGTTTGCGTGGCGAATGTCGAGATGCCACCGGAGCGACTGTTAGAACGGCAACTGAGCCGCCTAGGCGATGTTTCGTTGGACGACATCCAAAACCGAACGCTCAACGCTCGGCAACGTGACAAACTTGACGCTGCGTTTGACGTTCTCGACGACATCGCCGACAGGCTTGTTTTTGTGCGGGCACCGATGACGCTGGAAAACGTCGCGGACGCTGCGGATTCCATCGACGCGGATTTGATCGTGTTGGATTACATCCAACGGATTCGACCGGCCGGCAAGCATGATGACAAACGCGGTTCGGTTGATGCGACGATGGATTCGATACGACGGTTCGCGGATGCGGGCTGTTGCGTGGTCGCGTTGTCGGCTGTTGGGCGATCGAAGGACGCCAAAGGGCGGTCGAGTTATTCGGGTGAGGGGTTGAGCCTTGCTAGCTTTCGCGAATCGTCAGAACTCGAATACGGGGCTGACGACGCCTATCTGATCGTTCCATCGGCCAATTCGGACGCGGAACCGGATGATGCGGAAATCGACGTATCGCTTCGGCAATTGAAGTCACGCTACGGCAAGCCGACCGACGTTGAGTTGACGTTCGACCGGTCGCGTCAACGCTTTGAACTGGCCGAACCGGTGATGTCCGAGGAGCACCAACGATTGCGTGATTCCATCGCGGGATTGTGGGGTGAGGCATGACCGCCAAGACAAGACGCAAGCCGAAGCGGCAAACGGCGGATCGCTTCGCGGTGCTGAATGCCTTTGCAGACTTCACCGCAAAGGAACTGCGACGGTCAGAACTGTTGGTGTGGCTGACGCTCTACCGCGACACCCGCGAAGGCGTGGCGACCACATCACAACGCGACATCGCGAACCGCTGCGGTATTGATCGGAAAACGGTTGAACGTTCAATCGCAAGTCTGATTGATCGCGGACTGCTGATTGTGGTGAAGTCGGGCGGATTCCGGCGGGGCTCGGCAAGCTATCGAGTTTTGCCGATGTCCCGCGAACGGCTCGATGCGTTGCCGCGATCGCGTCCGAATCCCTAGGCGACATTTTGAACGGATCCCAGGCGACATAGCTATGTCGCCAACGTGGCGACATTTTGATACCTGCCCAGGCGACACCCAGATGTCGCCATTCCCATAAGGGACCATAAGGGTTCGCCCTTTTTGGTCCTACGGACAGGGCGAACAAAAAACGAAAGAAACTCGCAACGATGACGACACCGACCGCCGCCGATCTACGGGCACTCTGGACGACACCGCCGACGTTGCCGCCGATCAAACCGGCAACGCCGGTCGAGACCGAACCGAAACCGCCGCGGCGATGTTCGCACGGTGACCGCTCGGCATGGATCGAGACGGCGGATCGGTCGCGGCCTGGTTGGCTGCGGACGACGTGTTCGCGGTGCGGTCGATTTGTCGGCTACCGGCCGGCGGATCCGAAGAACAAATAACAATCGCAACGGCTCGGGCGGATCGGCTATGATGCTGATGCAACGGCTAGGTTTAGCGGCCGAAAATCGGTTTTCATCCACCGACCGCCGTTGCGTTCTCTTTCCTTGGATGAATCGTGGGAGATGACACGATGGCAACGCTTTTCAAAAAGCAAACAACGCGACCGATGCCCAAGGGGGCGAAAGTCATCATGCGGACGGTCAAAGGCAAACAGAAACAGTTTGCCCAATGGACCGACCGCAAAGGCAAACGCCGTACTGCGGAACTGACCGACAAGGGCGACCGGATCAAAACCGAAGCGGCAACGTGGACGGCAAAGTATCGCGACGGTGAGGGCAAGGTTTGTGAAGTCACAACCGGATGCCGCGACAAACAAGCCGCACAATCGGTGCTCGATGATCTGGTTCGACGCTCCGAACTGGTCAAAGCAAAGGTGATGACACCGCACCAAGACAGGATCGCGGACCACCAAAGGACGCCTCTATCGAATCACTTGGCGGCATACCTTGAACACCTGAAAAGCCGGGGCGTGCATCCCGACCGAATCAAGACGATGGGAACACGAATGCAACAAGCCGCCGACGCTTGCCGCTGGCGTTGGCTTTCCGATTTGAACGTTGACTCGCTGGAACGGTGGCTGGGGACGCTGACCGAGGAACCGGCCGGCGACGAGATGCCCGCCAAACTTGTCTCGGCATCCGTTTACAACGGGTTCGTTGAATCTTGGGTCGCGTTTGGCTTTTGGTGCATCGGAAAACGCATGGCTGGCAAACGGTTTCACTTCAATGGTGAGAAACGGCTGTTGAACAATCCGTTTGAAGGCATGCGTCGACGCGATGCCAAACAAGACCGCCGCCGGATCGCTCGGGCGATGACCGAAGATGAACTGACGCGGCTACTCGATGCGGCAAGACGGCGACCGCTTAATGATGCGATGACGATACGCACCGGACCAAGGAAAGGCGAGATTGCCGCGAACGTGTCAGACGAACGCAAAGCGAAGTTGCAACGGCTCGGGCGGGAACGGGCACTGATCTACAAAACGTTCGTTCTGACGGGTTTGCGGGCGGATGAACTGCGGACGCTGACGATTGCCGATCTATCGTTCGGCGATGTCCCGTTCATCAAGCTGCGTCATTCCAACGAGAAAAGCCGCAAGGGTTCAACGGTTGCGTTGCGTAGCGACCTTGCCGCCGACCTGCGGGAATGGATCCAAGGCCGCGACCGATCCGAAAACGTGTTCAATGTCCCGGCGGGTATCCTGCGGATCATGAACCGCGACCTGACCGCCGCCGGGATCGACAAGACCGACGCGGACGGATGCGTGATTCATATCCATGCGTTGCGGCATTCGTTCGGAACGCACCTATCACGGGCCGGCGTTGCACCGAGGGTCGCCCAAGCCGCGATGCGTCATAGCGACATCGCGTTGACGATGAACACGTACACCGACGCCCGGTTGCTGGACACCGCCGAAGCGGTAGAGGCGTTGCCGATCGCCCGTGATGCCGATCCGCGAACGGTTGCACCAATGGTTGCACCAAATCTGGTGCAACCAAAGCAAAATGAGTCAATTCCTGACCATTCGGCCGATGATTCTGACGAAGGCACCAACCGCGAAAAAGCCCGCAAAACGCTAGGTTTTACAGGCTTTTCTGATGTCGGGGCGACACGATTTGAACGTGCGACCTCTACGTCCCGAACGTAGCGCTCTACCAGGCTGAGCTACGCCCCGTGAATTTTCTTGGAGTTGTTTTTGTTGTGGTGGTTCTGTTTTATGACGGTTTCAGTTTAGCATTTTTGGGGTAGTTGATCAGCCGGGGTGGACCGGATGCCGGCACCCGGCTGAACGTTTTTTAAGACGGCTTTTATGGACTGAACTTGCAACGTGTGCGTTCGGCTCACGAAAGAGTGGTTCCCAAAATTTCGCCGATTTGTGCTTGTTGTTCGGGTGATACCCAGCGGAGGTCGATGATGATTTCGTTTCCGTTGACACGGCACAAGACGCCGGTAGTGGCTTCGGCGAGTTGACGTGCGACTCGATCCGCGGGTTTGGATGCGTCGAGTGTGACGACGACCTGTCGTGAGGTGATCACGTTGTCTGTTGCGTTCTTTTCAGGAAAGCCGAATGCTGCCGAATCGGAGGTGACCCGCGTTGCGGGGACGGCATCGAACCCGGCGAGCTGCGTGGAGAGACGGGTGGCGCGATCCTGTAGGTTGTCTTCCGAGACGTCTAGCAACTGTTGCAACGGCGAGTTGCCTGATGACTGCAGCGTGACCGAAGAGGCAACCAAGGACGTGAGCGCCGTCGGTGCGGCGGCGAGATCGGCAGCAGGGGTTTCCCGTAACTTCTGAATCGTTTCGGTGTCACCGACGATCAAACCGATCTCCGGTATCCCGGCGAGCACGCCACCGGCGAGCACGACCACGTCGGCTCCGGCCTGAAGATGGCCAACGATACTTTGAATTTCGATCGGGCCCGCCAATTCAAAAACACCGCCATAGGGTACGACGACGATGTCGACCCAATCGTCGCGGGAGTCGGCGGGGATTTGCGGAGTGGTTTGTGACGATGCCAAACGGACGAGGTAGTTTGACCGCCGGCGAGGCAGCGGATCGGCGATCCGTCCATCGTGCGACGCGTGGCGGGGACGCCCACTTCCGATTGGGCTTCGCGTTTGAAAATGACGTTCGCTCGACAGATCACTTCCGTCGGCGAGGCCGAACTCTCGAACCCGCGAACAACCGTGAGTCCTTAATCGCTCGACGAGTAGCTGCCCGGGACCGGACGTTGGTTCCCCGGCCGCGGAAACCGACATGGGCTGCGCACAACAACGTGGGACTGAAATCGAGCCGCCTCGTTTGCCAAGCGTCGCGATCAGACCCAAGGACGCGTCGAGCGAATTGGTAACGATCGCGTCCAATTCCCGTGTTTCCGAGTTGCCGTCATTGCACCGGCGTGCGACGGCGGCTGCGATCGCCTCACAAAGACGTGTGTCCACGTTTTCGACGCGAGCAGCATCACCGGACAGATGAGGAATTGCGGCGGCGACGGATTCGGAGGGCAGTCCGACACCGCTGCCCCGCGGGTTGAGCAAACAACCGGTGGCATTGATCAATCGCGTCGGTGTGATGGAGACGGCTCCGCCCCGCCACAACGCACCGGATTGCCAAACGTCTTTGAGCGGGCGAGCGGACTGTTCGGCTTGGCGTAGAATCGTGTCGACTTTATCACGAGCGGTCTTGGGCAGTTCTTCAACTAACTTGCTCGCCTGTTCTTTGAGGGAAGCGGCGGTCTCGTTGTCGGTGACTTGGCGGGCGAGATCGGTCACGCCGCGACGGAGAAGTTCGACGGTCCAGGGGGGGAGAGCCATGACGTTGCCTGCAGGTGCATCAATGAAAAGGGATCGTTGTCCTTCTATCATCGTCACCACGAGTCGGTGTCACAATCCCTCCGAAAAATCGATTCTCGCCCTCCCAAAAATCCATTTTCGCCCTTCTGAAAAACATTCTCGCCGAGCACGACGTTTGCGAACAACAAGCGATGGCTGGTTCGCACCACCAACCGCACCAACGAGCGTGATGCCAGGTAGCCGAGCCTTTCCGAGCCCCGGAATGGTCGGTGAGGGGGGAGAATGTTTTTTTGAGGAACTATCGGAGAACGTTGATAAACCGATTCGCCAGCGGGTGTTTGCTCTGGTTGTTTCGTGTTAACCGCGGATAACGCCGATCGGCTGATGGGGGCGGATCGGTTGGGAGTCTCGGTCGCGGGGAGACCGAGCTACGTGGGGTGAGAGCCTTGGTTGGCAGCGGATGTTTAGATTCCGTTGCTGTACATTTCGCTGTGGTAGATCGGTTCGGTCGGTTGCGTTTTGAGTTGCAATCCGCATTTGGCGGGTGTGCACGGGTTCTCGCCGTCGATGAAACCGCCGCATTCGATCAATCCACCTTCGCTCGTGCCGACCAATCGCAATAGATAATCGGGGTCGATCGGGCCGGGGTCGATCCACATGCCGTCAGGAGTCAACTCCATCGTGCCGAGATCAAGATCGAGCCCGCGCCGGACGACTTCGAAGTTAACATACAAATTCAGCAAACCGTTCTGCGAGTTGAGCAAATCGCTCAAGGCCGAAATCGTATCGCGTGCCGCCGTCGGTCCGCTGTTGAGTCCGCGAGCATCTCGGAAGGAACGAATGTCTTCGTTGAGTTCAAGCTGCATCGCGGCGATTCGCACAGACTGGCGACCGAGTTCGAAGTTGATCCGGTTGGCTTGCAATTGGCGAATGGTTGCTCGCAGCAATTGCCATATCCCGTCTTCGTATCCGTAGTACGACCGCTTGGCTTGTTCGTATTCGATCAACGATTGCCGGTAGGTGTTCCGTTCTTGCAAACGCGTGATCGGGGCATCCCACTGCAAACCGACCCGCAGCGATCCGGTGTTCTGTCGCAACGCAAAAGGGTTGTTGCCGTTGTTTTGGACATCGCCGGAGAAGGTCAGGTCGAGCGAGCTTTCGAGGTTGTCGGCAATGAACTCGATCGAACGATACTGGTCGACCAAATTGGCACGTGCGTTGGCCCAGTCCCGACGGTTGACACGTGCGATTTGAAGTGCTTCGGCGGGATCGATTTCAACCTCCGGTAACACCAAACTTTCAACACGGGCACGAGCCTGGACGAGTTGCAACGCCAACACGTCGTCACCGAGGGATGACAGCAAGTTTTGGCTCGCGAGGATGATGTCGCGACGTATCGCTTCGGCGGTTTCCGCGGAATCGCTCGATCCCGGGCCCGACGTGACATACTTCTCGATGCTGTCGGTTAAACGATCGACTTCGGTTTGATAGTCCACCAAGCGTTCCGACAGCTCGACGAACTGCTGTTGGAGTTCTTCGCCGAGTTCCATGATTGGGGCGATATCGAAAATGGATTCGTCGAGGGTTTCAATTCCGAGCAGCGAACAAATCGTTTCTTGTTCTTCCCGATAAAGGGCCAACAATGATTCTGTTTGTCGACGACGTTCGGGCAATTGTTCTTCGAGGACGTCGAGATCCTTTTGGACTCGCGGCAAGTCTTTGTTGACGAGGTCACGCGTAAAACGTGAAAGTGGTTTGATCGCCAATCGCAGCTTTTCGATCACCGCAACGGTGTCATCGTTCCAGTCCAAACGGGCACGCGGCAATCCGGTGGTTTCGTCGATTTGCATTTCGGCGAGGTCCAGCAACGCTACGTTCAATTCGCCCACCTCGGCTCGGGTGGCGATTAACTGTTCGCGTCGTGCTCTCAGTTCGCGATCGATCAACTCGAACCGGTTCAACGCCGGGTCGTTTATCTCGACACAGAGGTACGGTGGCAAACCGAGGTCACCCAGAAAATCGTCGACGGAGTTTTGGAACGCAACGCGTCGCGACACCAACGTGCTTTGTGCCGCGAGCAATGAGGAACGGGATTGGGCGATTTGCAATCGTTGACGGATGATGGCTTCGGGGTCGTCGGGAATCGTGGTCAGGAGTTCGACGAGCGTGTTCTCGAGGATGACCAGGTTCTCGCCGAGCCGGGCGATGTTTTCTTCCAGGTTGCGAATCTGCAATTGATCCTGCAGCAAACCGATAAAGCCACCGGCGTCGGGAACGCCTCCTCCGCCGGCCAATCCGAATCCGCCGCCACCGCCGAGTCCGCCGAATCCGCCGCCGAGCCCGGTGAACCCGCTCAAGCCGACACCGAAGACGCCACCGCTGCGGCGAACCTGTGTGCTGATGCTCCGGCCGGTGGTGATGTTGAGATAAAACTCGCGGCGGAACCGTTCAAACGAGCGAACGTTGGCGAGCAGCCTTCGTTCGGCGAGCGTCAACCGTTCCATGATTCGATCGCGACCGGCTCCTCGTAGAAGTGGTTGCAACAACGTGAAGTCGAGCACGGTGAAGGCCGATTGTGAATTGGGACCGCTGAGTTCCCAGACGATGTTGTTGGCGACGCCGACGATCAGGTTTCCGCCGGTGGCGAACGCCCGCTGCATCGCGAGGTCGCGTGGCCCGTTGCTGTCGGCACCCAGGGCGATCGCACTGCTGCTCTCGCCGTCGCGGCCTGCTCCAATTGCGGTGTAGGACGTATCCAGTCCGCCGTAGAACTGCGTGTCGAACTGGAAACGTTCGCTGCTGACGTCCAACGCCGAGAGGAACAACGTTTCGAGTTGTTCTTGGTATTCGGGTGAATGCAACAGGGCGATGCGAACGGCGTTGTCCGCATTGAGTTCGAGGACGCCGTTTTCGTTCAGCGGCAGGTACTGCCACCACACCGGGTTCTCGGCCGTGTTGGTCAAACCGGCTGCCTCCCACATCGGATATCCGCGTCGACCGTCAACGCACTGCATGTACCGATTGGACGCCGGGTCATCCAACGGCATCGGTTGGAAGTCGGGATCGAACGGGTTGAACATCCGACTGCGTGGATCCAGATCGATCTTCAGCGATGTGTTGACCGGGCGCGATACGTGGACCGCTTTTTCGGCGATCAGCGCGTTGGCTTCCTTGTCCGCCTGGACGCGGTAGTGGGCGCGAGAGCACCCGGTGATTCCCCCCATCGCCAGCAGGCCAAACACGAGTGCTCCCCAGGCGACTGCCCCCCGGTTGGAATCACGGATCTCGGGCGTTTGGGCCGTCGGCGGCATGCCGGTAGGCTTTTCCGCGCGATTTGGCGTCAATGGCGTCTGACGATCGAAAACCAGCAATCGTTTTGGCACGTCTTCCATCCATGGGGCTAGTTGTGCGAGTCATTCGGAACGTCCTGCGATTAGGATTCGGACGATCCGAGCGACCTGCTTGACCGGTTGGCGTCGGAAAGCCGCTACATCCCCACCATTGGCGTTTGATTGGTGACTGCTGTCCGGAATTTGACGGTTGAGGTGCTTTGAAAAAGCAATCCGGCGATCGGTGTCAGAAAACTTGGTGAAAAACTAGCGATTACGACGATTCGTCGATTAAACTTCTCTTTCGGGTAACCTGAACGCCTGCGTTTGAATCCGCATTTACTCCTCTTTTCTCCTATTCGATGCAGTACGCCCTCCTCGGATTGTTGGTCATCTTGGTGCTAGTCCAGGCATTTTTGCTGTGGAAAGCACGGACAGAATGGCGTTGGTACGAAATTACCGCGATCATCGTGACCACGATTCTCGCCGTTGTCTTCGTGTTTCCGGTCGCGGGTGCGCTGAAAAGCCGTTCGGAATGGCACAAAGTCAAAGAGAATCTCGACGCCCGGTTGGCAAAGGCCAAGGCGGAACAAAAAGAGCTGCGTGACGGGGATCGAAACAACCCTCTGTCAGACCAGGGTGCCCTGCCGCTCGCTCAAAAACTCGCCGCGATCGGGATCGAAGCGGGCCGGCGATGGCGAGGTTTGCGTTTCAACAACGCCAATTTCAACGGACAACCCACGATTGTTCTTTCGAAAGCCCCTGAGGCCGACAACGGCAACGATCCGCTTGATGCTCCCCCAGCGGGCGACGGCGGAGAAGCGGGCGAGGAAGATGCCGAACCGTTGCCGCTGATTCCTGAGTCGATGGTCGTTTACGGATTCGGAGAGGGCCGCGGCCCGAACATCGAAGTGCCGGTTCCGACCCGATTCTTGGGCGAATTCCGCGTCACCGCGAGTTCACCGACGCAGGTTACGTTGACGCCGACCGGGCCGCTCCTGCCCGAACAACAACGCTTGATCGAACAAGGCAACGCTCGCAGTTGGTCGGTGTACGAATTGTTGCCGCTCGACGGTCATGGCCCGTTTATTGCCGAAGGCAGCGCTCCCGACGACGACAACATTTTTGGTCGTGTTGATGATCAGTTGATCAACGCCATTCTGCAAAACGCGTCTGAAGAAACTCGCAGGAACTACTTGCGGGACGGTGCACGTTCGCTTCCCGACGACGAGCCGCTCTCGCGATGGGTCAAGATCGAATTCACGAAGAACCACACGATTACGGTCGACAGCCCGGACCAATACAGCGCGTTGGAAGGTGGCTTTTTCGACGGGAGTGGTCGTGCCGTGGACAGTCGCCTGCAGGTGGGTGACAAAGGACAGGTTCAATTCGCCAAGGGCGATTTGTTGGTGGTCAAGGAAGAAGCCGCCACTGCACTTCGTGCCGAAGGCGTCGCACGTCTGGTGGATGAATATTATCTACGGCCGCTCAACGACTATCGGTTTGTGCTGCGTCGTATTCGTTTGCGGATCGCCGAACTCGATAACCGAGCGGTGCAGTTGAACTTTGAAAAAGATGTTCTGCAGAAAGCGATTGATGCGACGGTGAAGATGCTCGCGTCGTATCAAACGGACAAACTCCTGCTCGAACAAGATTTCGAACAGTTCGAGAAAGAACGCAAAGCACTCGAAGATTACAACAAAAATCTTCGTGCGAACTCGAAAGCGACCCGCGAAAAGTTGGTGCGTCTCTATCGCAGCAACCAGGCACTTGAAGAGGAACTCGAACAGATTCATCGTTCGATCCAAGAACGTGTCAACTCGCTGACTTCCTCCGAAGTTCGATAGTCCGGTATCGCGTGGGTGGTTTGCCCGGCGTCAGTAACGGTTGCGTGAGAAGCTTCGCAGACGGTTGGAGTGAACCGCGGTCGAATGGAGTGAACCGCGGTCGAATGGAGTGAGCCGCGGTCGATACGCGACTCCGCCTCGCCCGTTGGCTAGCGTGCTCTGAGAAATGATGTAGCGGTGGACATGAAGTATTGCGGGAGGTGCGGCACCGATGCGTGGTGCGTCACGTTCAAATTTTTGGGAACAAGGCCGTAACGAACGTCGCCAAGGCTTTCGGTGATTCACGAGCTCTCCCGAAACTCTTGGCGAGTTTCGCTACTCGGCAACTGGGCTTCGACGCACTAGACCGATCAAGGTCAGGACGCTTTGCGATCTGCTAGGGTAGTAGGGAACGTCTGCGTCTGTGGCATCAAACGGCCGCGAACGCACAGGTGCGGACAGTCTCTTCGATACGAACCTTGTCAACGAAACGCCTACACGGATGCACGATTTACCGGACCGCCCGAACACATTGGTGCTTTCGTATCTTGGGATCCGGCGTGCGATCGGGGTCAGTGGTCTGTTGCTGCCGGTCGTTCTCGGGCCAGGCGGATGGTTGTTCGGCATCCCGATTCAAGACAACCTGAGCAGTTATTATCACACGCCGCTGCGTGACGTTTTCGTGGGCACGCTGTGTGCGATCGGCATCTTCTTGTTCTGCTACCGCGGATACGACTTCGTCGAAAACTGGACCGCCAACCTGGGATGCGTGTCCGCGCTCGGAGTGGCCTTGTTTCCCCTGGACTTCAACAGCGATCCACTCGTGCAGAAGTCGTTGACCGGTTATCTGCACACGCTCAGCGGAGGAGTGTTTTTTCTGACGCTCGCGTTCTACTCGCTCTATCACTTCCCCCGCGACTCTCGTCGGGAGCATGAGCCGCACATTCGAGAACGCGATTTTGTCTATCGGATGAGCGGTCTCGTTATCTTGGCCTCGATGTTGGCCATGGGCGTGTATCTCTTCTTGCTGCCCGCTGATTGGAAAGCCAAACTCAACGCGTTCAACTTCCTCTTTTGGATGGAATGGATCGCGGTTTGGTCGTTTGCGGCGGCATGGTTGGCCAAGGGGCGTACGATTGTCGCCGACATTGCCGTCGACGTTTTGGCGTACTCGAGCCAACTCGTGCTCGGTCCGGACGCCAAGAACACGAACGACTCGGCAGGACCCTCGGACGACCTCAATGACAGCACGCATTGAACCGGCAAACGCCGCCATGCAATTTGGTCACTGTCCCATCGAACACTCGATCGGTCTTAGAGCATTTTGATGGTGGACGTGTCCGATCCCCTGTCGCTGAATTCGCCGGAGTTCAGGCCGCCGAGATTTGGCGACATCGGATTCGTCTTTTCAAGAACGCTTCAAACGGCATTGAAATAGCGCAGCGCCGCGACCGCGAGAGTGCGGACGTTTACGGGCTTTGGCACGACCGCTTCGACGTGGAGTTCGCTTAACTCACCGAGTGTTTGTGGATTGATCTTTGAGCTGCAGACAATGATCGGAATGTCCCGAAGCTGTTCAATCTCACCGTTGCGAAGACCCTCGATCAACGCTTCGCCATCCATCCTAGGCATCTCCAAATCCGTCACGATCGCATCGGGGCGGAAGTTCCTTGCGACTTCCAGGGCCGCGTATCCGTCTGCCGCAGAGAGGGTCGAGAATCCGAGTTGTTCGAGAGTTTGCGTTACGAGATGGCGAGTCGTCGCCGCATCATCAACTACCAGTACGGTAGCCAACGGTTCGGGGATAGGGTCTCGTTCGGGTACCTTCAACATAACTCGCCTCGGATGAATTAAATCGGATCAACAGTCACCTTTTCACCTCGCGGTTCTGGCAATCTCGAAAGGAAAAAACAGTCAAAAAGTTGTCAAAACGATGTGAAACAAAGCAAGCAAACGATGTTCCAACACTCCGCGTCGCTGTGGCGATACGCCGAGCAATCGAGCGTCTATTTGCGGTAGAAACCCGCAAAATCCAACCCTTTGTCCGTTGGCTGTAGGTTGGACGTAACACGTAAATGCATGGATTTGCTCAATTTTCGCGAAACGCCAGCAACTGTAGCGTTGGCAGTGATGTGTCGTTCGCACGGTTTCGGTCGCTAAACCCACAGTTGGGTTCGGTCAGCATGGAGCGTTTACTGCGCGACGTATTGGCACATCAATCGCTATACCCATCGACTGTACGTCGTCGCACTGGTTCGGTCGGTTGTTGAACACCGCTTCGCACCGATGAACCATGTTGACCACACATTCCTGAAACCCATTCCCGAAAGTTCAATCGCACTATGAGCACTCAAGTCAACCAAGCAGTCCAAAGCAAACAAGTCGAGTTGGTATCGCGTCCGGAAGGTATGCCGACGAGTGACAACTTTCGTTTGAACCAGGTATCGATTGCCCCGATCGAAGAAGGCGAGATCCTCGTCCGAAACGAATGGATGTCCGTGGATCCCTACATGCGTGGGCGGATGAAGGAAGGGGACAGCTATGTTCCACCGTTTCGCATCGACGAGCCGCTCGAAGGTGGTTGTGTCGGACGGGTGGTTGAGTCGAAGAACGATCGTTTCGCAGAAGGTGACTTGGTTCTCGGCAATCAGGGATGGCGTGAGTACTGGAAGTCCGATGGGGAGGGTGTCCAAAAGATCGATCCTGAACTCGGGTCTCCTCAAGCCTTTCTAGGTGTGCTGGGCATGACCGGGATGACCGCATGGGTGGGCCTGAAGCGAATCGCGAACCTCCGCTCGGGAGATACGGTGTTCGTCTCGGCAGCATCGGGGGCGGTCGGTTCGATCGTCGCGCAGATCGCCAAGGCGAACCAGTGCACCGTTATCGGTAGCGCCGGAAAGGAAAGCAAAATCGAGTGGCTGCGTGACAAAGCCGGTATCGAATCGGTGATCAACTACAAGAAGACTAAAAACCTGTCTGATGAACTCGCCCGTTTGGCTCCCAACGGAATCGATGTTTACTTCGACAACGTCGGTGGCGATCACCTCGAAGCGGCACTCGAGCAGATGAACGACTTCGGAAGAATCGCGGCTTGCGGAATGATCTCGACCTACAACGCGACGGAAGCACCTTCGGCACCGCGCAACTTGTTCCGAGTCATCGCGAAGCGGATTCGCATGCAAGGTTTCATCGTTCGAGACCACATGGATGACTACGAAGAATTCATCAGTGACGTTTCGTCGCTCATTCGTAGCGACCAGATTGTTTGGGAGGAAACCGTCACCGAAGGTTTGGAGAATGCCCCCAAGGCATTCATCGGGCTGTTCGAAGGAGACAACCTTGGCAAGTCGTTGGTGCGAATCAGCTAGCGTCCTGCAAGATTTTCGTCGTTCGGTACGTTAATCGCTACTGAGGTGCTTCGTTAACAAAATCGCAGTCGCGTTCTCATACGCGACGCGTCGAAAGCACCTATCAAAACGGAGACGTTTCATGACGATTACGAGCGTGAACCCAGCCACCAACCAAGCGATCGAAACATTCACACCGCTGACCAAGGATGAAACCTTGGAAGCGGTGAAGTCCGCTGACCAAGCGTACCAAAGTTGGAGACATACATCCTTCAAGGAGCGGAAAAACGCGATCGCGAAATTTGCGTCGCTGCTTCGTGAGCGGAAGGAGGAGTTCGCGGAGTTGATTACTCGCGACATGGGAAAACGGATTTCGGAAAGTCGTCAGGAAATCGAGTTCTGCGCGGAGATCGCGGATTTCTACGCGGAGAATGCGGAGCGTTTCCTTGCAGACGTTCCGATGGAAGATGTCGACGCGGATGCGTACATCCACTACGAGCCGATTGGTGTGTTGATGGGCGTGATGCCGTGGAACTTCCCGTTTTATCAGGTGACTCGATTCGCCGCGCCCAACATTATGGCGGGGAACACCGTGATGGTGAAACATGCGAGTAACGTACCCCAGTGCGCCGAGGCGATCGAAAAACTGTTCGCCGAGTGTGGGTTGCCTGACGGCGTCTACACCAACCTTTTCATCCCGTCGGAATTTGTCGACGCCATCGTGTCTGACTCGCGGGTCCAGGGTGTTTCGTTGACCGGGAGTGAACGAGCCGGCGCCGCCGTTGCCGCGTTGGCCGGAAAAAATCTAAAGCGATCTGTGTTGGAACTCGGCGGCAACGATCCTTTCATCGTATTGGACGATGCCGACATTCAACAAACCGTCGAGTTGGCGGTCAAGGGACGCATGGTCAACGCGGGGCAGTCCTGCGTTGCATCGAAACGTTTCATCTTGCTCGAGTCGATCGCCGACGAGTTTATCGAAGGTTTTAAAGAGGCAATGGCATCGATGAAGATGGGCGATCCGATGGACGAAGAGACCACACTCGCTCCGTTGTCTACCGAAGGTGCCGCACAAAAGCTGCAGGAACAGGTTCAGTCGACGATCGATGCGGGGGCGACGGTGTTGTTGGGAGGCGATCGTCCGGATCGCGAGGGCGCCTATTTCAATCCGACCATTCTGACCGATGTCACACCGGACATGCCGACGTTCGACCAAGAGTTGTTCGGTCCCGTCGCGACGGTGTATGTCGTGAAAGACGAGACCGAAGCGATCGAACTCGCGAACCGCTCATCCTATGGTCTCGGCGGCAGCGTCTACACGCGTGATAAAGAACGTGGGCGAAAGGTCGCTGAGCAGATCGAAACTGGAATGATGTTTCTCAATCAGCCCACGAGTTCACAAGCCGAGTTGCCATTTGGTGGGATCAAGAATTCGGGATACGGTCGCGAACTTTCGCACCTCGGTATCCTCGAATTTGTGAACAAGAAACTGATCCATCTCGGCCCAGCGAATTCGTAGGGAAGACTTGGTTGCGGACACGCTCCTTGTGGCGTGCCGACACGTGGTCCTGAAACTCACTGTGCCTAATCCGTGTAGCTGGACTCGCCAGAGTTCAGGTCACCGAAGTCTGGCGACATCGGCTGCGTCATTTCCAAAATCGCTTTCGGCGTCTGGCTATTCGTGATCGTGGTTCGACGTCATCTCCGCAACCATTTGGATCAGTCGTTCGCCATCGATCGGTTTGGATAGATAGTCATTGCATCCCGCCTCGAGGCATTCATTCATATCGCCCTGCATCGCGTCCGCGGTCAGGGCGATGATCGGTCCGGGATAGCCCAATGAACGCAAGATCCGTGCGGTTTGGTATCCGTCGAGATTCGGCATCTGCATGTCGAGCAGAACGAGAGCAGGGCAATTCGATTTGCCGAGTCGGTCCTTCATGTAGTCAACGGCGATCTGGCCATCTTCGCACTCATCCACCGACGCTCCTGCTTTGGTGAGGAGCAGGCGACTGAGGAAACGAATGTCGCGTCGGTCGTCAACGACGAGAACATGACACGCTAGCGCTTCTGCGGTTCCGTTGGAGGTTTCCTTTGGTTTGGCCTCCTGAACCGATTCCAAATTCAGATCGATCAGTTCGACATCGTCGATTTCACCCACGTCGATCGACAACGTGAACTTGCTGCCGACACCTTCGGTACTGTCAAACGTGATCTTTCCTCCGAGCATCTCGGCGAGTCGTTTACTGATCGCCAGTCCGAGTCCGGTGCCGCCGAAGTGTCGACTCACGGTCGAATCGCCTTGCGAGAACGGTTTGAAGAGACGTTCTTGTTGCTCTTCGCTCATGCCGATTCCCGTATCGACAATGTCGAAGCACATGAACCCGTGGCCTCGCGAGGCAGCGGTGGTGTCGCTGGCTAGAGATTGTCCGTTCTGCGTTGTGGTTTGAGGATCGTTTGAGACGCTCTTGTCTTTGTCGGGTTGGTACCGGACTAAGATTTTGACGGACCCTTTTCGCGTAAATTTGATCGCGTTGCCGACGAGGTTGATCAGAATTTGTTTCAAGCGTTTGGCGTCGGACTGAATCAATCTCGGGAGCTTGCCGACATAGGCAACTTCGAGTGAAAGGCCGCCCTCGCTCGCACGAACCTCCATCACGCTACGGACGTCTTCGATCAGTCGTGCCGGGCCGAAACGTTCGTGTTCGATATCGAGTTTGCCGGCTTCGATTTTCGATAGATCGAGGATGTCGTTAATGATATCGAGAAGGTAGTCACCGTTACGACGAATGGTCGCAAGGTGGCCGATGGCTTCGGGATCGTCGATGATGCCGCTGATCAGGTCGGCATACCCTAAGATCGCGGTCATCGGGGTGCGGATTTCATGGGACATGTTGGCGACGAACGCGCTCTTGGATCGGTTGGCGGCCACGGCGACGCGTTCGCTTTCTCGTAGACGTTCAGCGTTGAGATGCTCTTCCGTCGAATCCCAATACAATCCGTAAAGGCTGACGACGTTGCCGTTCTTGTCTCGAACCACTTCGCCGACACCGACCATCCATCGGATTGTTCCATCGTCTCGGATGACGCGAAACTCGTGTTCGAAGTCACATTCCCCGGATGTCGCTTTCCGCCAAGCTGCTTCGAGTCCGGAACGATCTTCCGGGTGGACGTGGTCGAAGAAAAGTTCAGGGGCTGCCGTTTGGTCAGGAGGAATGTTGAGCATTTCGTAGACCTCCTCGGTCCAAATGCTGCCGTCCGGAGTCCACTCCCACGCGGCCATTTCGCCCGATCGCAGAGCCAGACGCAGACGTTCTTCACCCTGCCGGATTCGTTCGGCAGTTACCTTCTGTTCGGTGATGTCCCAATTCAGTCCGACCAAACGAGTAGGCTCGCAGTCATCACCGGGGATCAACGTTCCGCTCGCTGCGAGCCAACGTTGTTCGCCGTCGGGACGGACGACCCGAAACTCGACTTTGAACTCGTTGTTGGCATCACCGACTTTCGGAATGGCGGTTAGAAACGTCGGTAGATCATCAGGATGGATCAGGTCAAAGAACGTCTTGCCTATTCGCGGTGCGTGCTTGTCGACGCCGATGACGTCGCACCACTGATCGTCCCAGTGTGTGATGTCCGAATCCGGCAACCATTCAAATGCGCCCATGCGGGCGGCTTCCATCGCGAGCGAGAGACGTTGGCGGTTTTCGTTCAATTGGTTTTGAAACTGAACTTCTTGCGTCACGTCGCGTGCCACCAAGGTTCCCCGTACCGGCTTGGGCGGCGAGACCGTATCGTCAAAGAAGACTCGTTTGCGAATATCCAACCATCGTGTTTCCCCGTCGGGCATGATGACTCGATGTCGATGCGATAGCTCTCCACCACCCTTGGAGGCGAGCGATTGATCGATCGCGGTGTTGATGTGGTGACGATCGTCCGGGTGGAACCGCGAATGCAATTCATCCCGGGAGATACGCATCGCCTCGTCTCCGAATCCGTACAGACGTGCCGCTTCGGGTGACAGTTCCACTTGTCCGGAAACGTAGTCCACCTCGGCCAACCCCAGTGCAGCGACGTCGATGCCGAGCTTCAACTTGCGTCGCGATTCAACGACTTCGGCTTCGGCCTGTTTGCGGTCGAGAATATCAACCGCCGAAGGGATCAAATGCGTGACGTTGCCCTGGTGGTCTTGAACCGGGTTGAGCATGAAATCGAGCACGCGTTCTTCATCACCGATCGCGCGATAACGCATGTCGCGACGGATCGGCTCACCGTGGGCCGCTCGGCTGACGAGGTCTTTGAGTTCTGCTTGCAGGTTCGGATCGTAGTTCCACCAGAACGTGTCCCAGAACTTCAATCCGATGACATCGTCCCGCGATATCCCAGCGGATCGTAGCGCCGGTGCATTCGCTTCCAAAAGGGTTCCGTCGGGCGACAATACGCCGATGAATGCCACCGTGTTGTCAATGACGCGTCGCAGTTGTGCTTCCCGATCGGCGAGTTCCAAATGAACACGTTTGCGTTCGGTGACGTCCGAGATGACTCCGAAGAAGTCTTCCACGGTTCCGTTGGGACTTAACGCGACCTGCCCTCTTCCGTGCAACCATCGACGCTCGCCGTTGGGAAGGTTGATGATGTATTCTTGGTCGAAGGTCGTCTTTTCGGCGATTGCTTTTTCGACGGACTTCGCGATGTGGTCGCGGTACTCGGGATCGATTCGGCTCATCACCGTTTCGAGGTTTGTTTCCTCGCCCTCTTCGAACCCGAAGAGCCTCCGGAGGCTGTCTTCGACAACAACCTCGTTGTTCCGCATGTCCCAACTCCACGGGGCGACCCCGCTGAACGCCATCGAGAGTTCGAGCCGCGCCTTCGCGTGGGAAAGTTGACGTTCGGCGGCATGACGGTCTCGAATGTCAACGCCCGACGGGATGAGATACTCGACGTCGCCGTTCTCGTCAAATACCGGTGCGATCATGAAGTCGATGTAGACTCCGTCATCACCGTCGGCAAAAAGTGAAACGTCGAAACGCACTGTTTCGCCGTTGAGAGCCCGCTCCATCGCGTCGCGTATCGATTGGGAGACTTTGTCGTCGTAAGTCCACCATGGTGCCTCGGCGAAGTGCTTTCCGACCACTTCCTCGCGTGTGATTTTGGCGATTTCGAGGGAACGGTCGTCCACCTCCAACAACGTGCCGTCGAGACCGACCAGACCGACCAGACCGAGTTGGTGGTTGATGACTCGCCGCAAATGAGCTTCTCGTTCGGCGAGATCCAACTCGTAGTGTTTTCTCTCGGTGATATCGGTGCACATCCCCACCCACCGTTTCACCGCACCGCCACCGTCGCGTTGCGGCAACGCTCGGACTTGTGCCCACCGATACTCGCCACTGCGTTGATGCCAGATTCGATACTCCAGCGAAAACGGTTGGAGCTCTTTGACGGTGGCTTCCCACGCTTTGATGGTGCGTTCTCGATCTCCTTCGTGAATCGCGTTCAACCATCCATAGCCGATCCATTCGTCGAACGATTGCCCGGTGAATGATCGCCAACTCGGTGAGTCTTCCGTTACTTTTCCTTCCGCGTTCGTCACCCAAACGATTTGCGACGAAGCATCCACGAGCAATTGAAACAACTCCTCGCTTTCGCGCAGCTGCGTCACGTCGGTAAACGTGACAACGATCCCGCTGTCCACTCCGGTGTGAGAACGATACGGCAACACTCGCCGGATGTAGGATCTGCCGGAATGAGCATCCACCGTGTCCTCGATCGCGACTCCCTTTCGAATCTTCTGAGGATCCGGCAGGGGAGGCATGTTCTCGACACTGGGCACGAATTTCTCCAACGGACGGCCGATGTCCGTCGGGATGAGGTCGTAGATGTCCGCGATTGCGGGAGTGAAGCTGCGAATGAGCAGGTTTTCGTCGAGGAACACGGTTGCAATTTGAGTGCTCCGCAGCAGGTTTTCCAGGTCGTCGTGAGCCCGCGCGACGGCATCACTGGTCGCCTTGATTTCCTCTTTCGATGTTTCGAGTTCTTCGTTGGCGGACTGCAACTCTTCGTTCATCGAGAGCAATTCTTCGTTGGAAGACTTCAGCTCTTCGTTGGCGGCTTCGATGTCCTGGAGAGTTCGGTCGAGATCGTGACGTGTCGTTTCGAGTTCCCACTCCAACTGTGCAACGAGCGTCTCCTGATCGACGCCCGCTGAATTCTTTTCCGAGTGGCTGTGGACCTCATCACGGCGATACGGTTTGCCGACATCTTGGAAGACGACCAGGAACAACGGATCGTCCTCGCCGAGTTTCGGCATCGGTTGGACGGTGATCATCACGCGTTGATTGAGTTCACCGACGCGAATCGACATGTCATCGTGTTCGACACGTCTCCGTTTTTTCTTTGCTTCGGCGATCGCGGCGCGTAGACCGACACGCAGCCCTCTCGCTGACATTTTTACGATGTTGTTTTGGTAGTCACCGCCGCTGACCGTCAGGTATTTCTGCATGTCGGCCGACGCGTTAAGCACCTGGCCTGATTCATCGATCACGACGCTTTTGGGGGCGAACTCATCGAGGGTGATTTTTTGGCGGATCTCCGTTAAGTCAGCGACTTCCTCTGGATTCGTGGTGTGCCCTTCGATCGGCATGGGCCGGGCACGTTGGGGGCGGTTCGCACGAGAATGGCGTGACGGAATCGTAGTCGCCTTTCGTTGGGAGATTCGATAGCGGGTATCGAGCGGTCGGAACAACTCTCCATGCGAAACGATGTTCTCGCTCGGTCCGAGAAACAGATACCCGGACGGCCGCAACGCGTAATGAAACAACGGGATCAGTTTGTTCTGAAGGTGTGCCCCCAAGTAGATCAAAAGGTTACGACACGTGATCAAATCCAAACGGGAGAAAGGTGGATCGCTGATGAGATTGTGAACAGAGAAAAGAACCATGTCACGAATCGACTTCGAGACGTGATAACGTTTCCCGCGTTTGACAAAGAAGCGATCCAATCGCTCGGGGTTGACCTGTTCTTCGATTCCCGACGGATAGGCTCCCGTTCGAGCAATTTGCAAAGCACGCTCGTCGATGTCGGTTGCAAAGATTTGAACTTGGCACTGCACCGCCAATTCGTGCATCACTTCTCGGCATAGAA